>NZ_CAMEFJ010000071.1 GCF_945915485.1 uncultured Agrococcus sp. | reverse complement strand
TCCATGACCGTCGAGTAGACGCGCGGCAGACGCGTCATGATCTGCTCGCGCGGCAGGTGCGAAACATCGAGCCAGACGCCGCCGTTCTGCGTCCCCCGCCCTTCGGCGATCTCGGTGTAGGAGGCGAGCGCGACGCGATCTCTCGTCGACAGCTCCATACGCGCAGGGTCGTACTTCTCCATGAAGCGCTCGCCGAGCGCGTTGCGGAGAATGCCACCCTCACCTCGCGCGGCTTCCGAGATGAGCGTGCCGGCCTCCGCCTCGGGCTCGACGATGCCGGAGGGGTGGAACTGCACGAGCTCGGCATCCCTGATGCGCGCCCCGGCAAGCACCGCCAGCCGGAAGGAGTCGCCCGTATTCTCATTGCGACGCGAGGATGTCCTGCGCCAGATACGGTTGTGGCCGCCGGCGGCGAGCACGACGGCATCGCAGTAGATGACGGTACGCTGGCCCGTCGCCGGGTCGAACGCGTACGCGCCGAACACGACGCCCGCATCGTTCACGAGAATGCGAGTGATGTACAGCGAGTCTTCGATCTCGACGTGCAGTTGCTCAGCACGACGAACGAGCGTTCGCTGCAACTCGAGCCCCGTGTAGTCACCCGCGAACGCGGTGCGCCGGTGCGTGTGAGCGCCGAAGAACCGCTGCGAGATGCGGCCGTCCTCCTCGCGAGCGAAGCCCATGCCATAGCGCTCGAGATCCGCGATGCCTTCGGCCGCCTCGCTCGTGACGATCTCGACCGTGCGCGGGTCGGCGAGCCCGTAGCTCTCCTTGAGCGTGTCAGCGGCGTGCTGCTGCCACGTGTCCTCCGGATCCACGGTCGCGAGCGCCGCGTTGATGCCACCTGCCGCGAGCGCCGTGTGCGCGTCGTGGCGGGAGCGTTTACCGACGACGAGCACGTCATGACCTCGCTCACGGAGCTGGATCGCCGTGCGTAATCCCGAACCCCCGCTGCCGATCACGAGAACGGATACCGACCGACGCTGCTCCGTGGTGTGTGTCATGTGTGCTCTGCGCTCCTTCAAAGTTAGGCAAGCCTTACTTCCAGAGCTATCACAGCCGCCGCACGCCTCGCCAGAGCGCATCGGACATCCATCGCGGGGCCACAGAAGCGGTCGGTGAGCCGACCCGCATGCACGGCCCCCAGGAGTTAGGCTAGCCTGACGCAGTGACTGAATCGTGCCCGGTGCCCGAGCTGAAAACCGGGCCCTCCAAGCGCGAGGGCGCCTGCTCGATCCTGTCCCAGCGCGCAGCGGAACCGCTCACGGGAACGGCTTTCACCGATTCACGGTGGCTGCTCGTCGAGCATCCAGGGCCGTGGCCGTCGCAGGCCGTTGACACTGCCCTTCCTGCCGAAACGCTCGCCGAGGTTCGCGATCGAGCACCCGGCGTGCGGCTCGCCCTCATCCGCCGGCCGCAGGCTCGCAGCGTGGATGCCCCCGTCGCGTTCCTGGCCGGTGGCAGGCCGGACGCATGGTTGCGCCGTGTACAACTGCAGCGGTACGGCGACCTCGTCGACCTGGATCTGGAGGCGATCGCCGATGGCCGTGAGCCTGCTGACGGCGAACGCATCACGGAACCCACGTTCTTCGTCTGCACGCACGGCAGGCGCGAAGTGTGCTGCGCGGAGTTCGGCCGCCCCGTGATGCGAGCGATTGCGACGGGAGGTTTCGCGCCGTGGGAGATCACGCATATAGGCGGCGATCGATTCGCGGCGTCCATGGTCGTGTTTCCGCTCGGGCACTATTTCGGGCATTTGAACCCCGTGTCGGGGCTTTCGGCAGCCCGCAAGTATGCGACCGACAGACTGCAGCTGGGCAACGTGCGAGGGCGTTCCGGATACCCGAACAGTGTCCAGACGGCAGAGCTGTTTCTGCGCGAGCGGTTGTCGGCCCTTGGCCTGCACGACGCCACGGTACTCTCCTGGCACGAACGGGACGAGCAAGCGGGTGTCGACATCCGCGTGCTGGATGATCACTACCGTGTGGAGCTGACGCGGCAGCGGCATCCGGAACAGCTCGTCAATGGCTGCAGCGACGACGCCGTGCGCATCCCGCGCTGGTACTGGGTCGCGAAGGAGTGGAACAAGTTAGGCTAGGCTAACCTTGTCTTTGCTCTGCTTACAGTACTTCCGGAGGAACCATGCTTCGCAGACTCGCTGCCGGCTCGGCAGCTCTGCTCCTGCTCGCGCTGACCGCTTGCGGCACCAGCGACGGCGTCGCCGATGAGCACGAGAACGGCGGAGAAACACGCGTCATCGAGCACGTCGCAGGAGAGACCGAAGTTCCTGTCGACCCCGAACGCGTCACGACGCTGTGGGCTCCGAGCCTCTCGGCGCTGCTGTCGATGGACGAAGCTCCCTACGCGTACGCGTTCAACGCCGAACCGATCGAAGGCCTCGACTACCCCGAAGGATTCGACATGGACTCCCTGGAGCACGTGGGGCACTCGGTCGAGCTGGAGTTCGAACGCATCGCCGCTGTTGCTCCCGACCTGATCATCGGCACCTCCGTCCACGAGGAACACTACGAAACCCTCAGCAGAATCGCCCCCACGGTGATTCTCGAGTGGGACGGCACGGGCTCGTGGAAGGGCCACCTGCACGACCTCGCCGAAGTCATAGGAGCCGAAGAGTCCGCAGAGCAGGTGGAGACCGACTACCAGAACCGCGTCGACGAGGTCATCGAGGCGATCGGCAACCCGGAGGACATCGAGGTCTCCGTCATCCGATTCCACGCAGAAGAACTGCGCTTGGAGGTCCTGAACTCCTACCCCGGCATGATCCTGAGCGATATCGGTCTCGCGCGCCCGGACATCCAGAACGTCGAAGAACCCGGTTCCGGTTTCCTGCCGGTCAGTATGGAGAACCTGCCGGATGCCGACGGTGACGTCATCTTCGCCTACACGATCGCCGATGCCGACCCGGACAACGACAACCTGCTCGACGAGGCGCAGAGCAACCCGCTCTGGAACAACCTCGACGCCGTGCAGAACGACGCCGTATTCTCCGTCGACTACAACACGTGGCTGTCGGCCAACTACATCGGTGCGCACCGGATCCTCGACGATCTCGAAGAGTACCTCGGGCAGTAAGAGGAGCGTGTGGGACCCTCGCTGCGGAGGCTGCTGGGCGGCATCGCCCTGCTCGTCGCGCTAGCGGGAGTCACGCTGGTCAGTCTCTCGATCGGCTCCGGCAACGCGACGGGGGTGCACGTCTGGGGTGCACTCACCGCGTTCGACGGAAGCAACGAGCACATCATCGTCCGCGAGATGCGGCTGCCGAGAACGATCATCGGTCTCGCCGTGGGCGCCGCCCTCGGTGTCGCCGGCGGGCTCATGCAAGCTATAACCCGCAACCCGCTGGCCGAGCCGGGCATCCTGGGGGTCAACGCGGGCGCATCGTTCGCGATCGTCACCGCCGTGTACGTCTTCGGTGCCGTCTCCCCGCTGGGGTACGTGTGGTTCGCGTTCCTCGGCGCCACGTGCGCCGTCATCGTGGTCTACCTTCTGAGTACTGTCGCAGGGTCGAAATCGACGCCGGTCACGCTTGCCCTCGCGGGCGTTGTCGTGACGATGCTGCTGAGCTCCTGGATCACCCTGATCTTGGTCTTCAACGAACGAACGCTCGATGAAGTGCGTTTCTGGCTCGCCGGATCCATCGCCGATCGAGACCTCGGGGAACTGACGTACCTCGCCCCGTTCTTCACGGTTGCACTCGTCGCCGGTGTGCTCCTGGCCCGGCAACTCAATGCACTGAATCTGGGCGACGATGTGGCTCGTTCCCTCGGCGTGAACATTCTTCGCGTGCGGCTGCTGAGCGGTGCGGTTGTCGTGGTGCTCGCCGGCGCAGCAGTCGCGGCAGCGGGCCCGATCGGGTTCGTCGGGCTCGCCGTCCCGCACATCGCAAGGGCCATGGCCGGCGCCGACTACCGGTGGATCCAAGGCTACGCTGTTCTGCTCGGGCCGATCCTGCTCGTCGCCGCCGACACCATCGGAAGAGTGATCCTGGTTTCCGGTGAGCTGCAGGTCGGCATCATCACGGCGCTGCTGGGGGCGCCCGTGCTGATCATGCTGGCGCGTCGACGGAAGCTGGTGTCCGTATGATCCGCAGGGCCCGCATCCGCCTCCTCTCCAGGGTTACGAGTCGCCGTCGTATTCCGGTTCGACTCGAACGACTCGGGATCTCCACCCGTATCGCGCCCTGGACTGCGTCTCTAACGCTGCTGTTGACGCTCGCGTGCCTACTCGTGGGCGCCTGGTCGATGACGCTGGGTGTGTATCCGATCAGCGTCGGCGAGGTCTTCCGCGCTGCGGTCGGCTTCCCCGCAGCACCGCAGGACACCTTCATCGTCATCGATCTGCGCCTCCCGCGGGTCCTCGTCGCGCTGTTCGCGGGCGGCGCGCTCGCGGCCTCGGGTGCGATCTTCCAGGCGCTCGTGCGGAATCCGCTCGCCGCCCCCGACATCATCGGCGTCAACTCCGGCGCGGGCGCAGTCGTCGTCCTGCTGATCGTCACGGGAGCTCCCGCCGCCCTGATCGCGCCTGGAGCATTCGCGGGAGCGATCGCAGCGGCCATAACCGTGTACCTGCTGACGTGGCGGCACGGCATCTCCGGCGCTCGTCTCGTGCTGGTCGGCATCGGCGTGAACGCCATGCTCTCGGCTTTGATCACGCTCATGATCGTCAGATTCCCGGTCGACCGAGCGACGCTCGCCGTCTGGTGGCAGTCGGGAACCCTGCACGGCTCGGATGCCGGCGATGCCCGACTGCTCGTCGGCTCACTCGCGATCCTGCTGCCGGCGGGCATGTGGTTCGTGCGCTCCGCCAATGTGCTGAGCTTCGGTGACGATGCCGCCCGCGGGCTCGGGCTCCGAGTGGAGCGCGCCCGACTCGGGATGCTGGCCGTCGGAGCCGCCATGGCCGCTGTCGCGATTGCCGCGGCCGGACCGATCGGCTTCGTGGCGCTCATCAGCCCGCACATCGCCAGGATGATCGCCGGCAGCTTTACCGCCGGCGTCCTGCTGCTCTCGGGCGCGATCGGCGCAGCCATGGTGTTAATCGCGGATATCGTCGCCCAGCACGCTTTCGCCTTCCCCGTCCCGGTCGGCATCCTCACCGCCGCCGTCGGCGCCCCGTACTTCATCTACCTGCTCGCACGAGCCGGAAGGAGAGCCCGCTCATGACCGCTCCTCTCACACACGAGCCCCGCTTGGTCGCCGAGCACGTCGATCTCGCCTACACCAAGGGCCGACTCGTCGCCGAAGACCTCAGTATCGACGTGGCCCAGGGCAAGATCACGGCGCTGCTGGGACCGAACGCCTGCGGTAAATCCACGCTGCTGCGCGCACTCGCTCGGCTCCTCGCACCCGTCAGCGGTGCCGTGTATCTCGATGGCGCATCCATCGCATCCATGCCGACAAAACGCGTCGCGGCGTCCCTCGGCCTGCTACCGCAGTCCCCTTCCGCGCCGGAGGGAATAACGGTGGAGGATCTCGTGGGGAGGGGCAGGTTCCCCTACCAGAGGCTCTTCCAGCAGTGGAGCAGGGACGATGCAGCGGCCGTCGACGAAGCACTCGAGCTCACGGGCACCACCGAACTCCGCCATCGAGCCGTTGACGAACTGTCGGGTGGTCAGCGACAGCGCGCGTGGATCGCCATGGCGTTGGCGCAGCAAACCGACCTGCTGCTGCTCGACGAACCCACGACGTATCTCGACCTCGCGCACCGCATGGAGATACTCGATCTGCTCGCAGACCTCAACGAGCAGCGGGGGCGAACCATCGTCATGGTGTTGCATGAACTCAACGAGGCGTGCCGTTACGCGCATCGCGTGGTCACCATGAAAGACGGATCGATCGTCTCAGAAGGGGCACCGCACGACATCGTCACTGCCGAACTCGTCGAGCGGGTCTTCGGTTTGGAGTGCCGAGTCGTGCCCGACCCCGTCACCGGTACCCCGCTCGTGCTGCCCAGAGCGCGTCGAAAGTCACGCCCCGCCTCCCACGAGTAGTCTCCGCCGAGCAGCCTCCGCCGAGTAGCCTCCGCCGAGTAGCCGCTCGGCTCAGCGACGAATCATCCCTCGACCCAACGACAAGCCTTCACTTGATCCTGCGACAAGTCATCCCTCGATCCAACAGCCGCTTACCGCTCGGCCCAATTCCCGCTCACTCTGGGTCAAAATCTCGGTCGCGGCAAGTCAACTTCTCGGTCACGGCGAATCAACTTCTCGGTCGTTTCGAAGGGTTCATCTACGCGACGCACGAGGAGTCAACGAAAACTCGTTCACGGTGACCGAGAAGTTGGCGGGGAACGAACGAGAAGTTGAGGGGGAACGACCGAGAAGTTGAGGGGATGCGGGGGCGGAGACTGCGGCGCGGATGCGGGGGCGAAGCGTGCGGCGGGATGCGGGGGCGAAGCGTGCGGCGGGGGATGCGGGAGCGAGAACTGCGGCGGGGCGGAATGACAACAAAGGGGTGAAAGGGACGAGCGTTAGTTGTAGTCGGCGCCGAGCGTCGCGAGCGAATCGTCTTCGAAGTCCCGCCCCGACCATGTGATCGTCAGTTCTCCGAGCGGTTCAATCTGCTCGAACGTCACAGCCGAACGCCGATACAGTTCGAGCGCAGCGAGGAACCTGGCGACGATGACGCCTCGGCTCGCGACCCCGACGATGAGTTCGCGGAAGGTGAGAGTGCCGACCCCGCGAAGCTGTGCAACGATCTCCGCGGCCTGCTCGCGAATCGACACGAGCGGCGCGTGCAGGTGGTCGAGCCCGACCGTCGGAATCTCTTTCGGCGTGAACGCCATTAACGCGAGCGCAGCAAATTCGTCGGCGGACAGCGTCCAGACCAGCTCCGGTGTGCGCTCGACGTACTTGCGCTCGAGCTTCACCTGGCGTGCGTGGCGAGCCGTTTCGGCATCCATCCGCTCCGAGATCCACGACGCAGCCTGCTTGAACGCTCGGTACTGCAGCAGACGCGCGAACAGCAGATCGCGGGCCTCCAGCAGGGCGACGTCTTCGCGATCGACGACATCCCCTGCCGGCAGCAGGCTCGCGATCTTCAGATCGAGCAGCGTCGCCGCCACGACGATGAACTCACTCGCCTTGTCGAGGCCGCCGGCAGCATCCAGTTTCGAAACGTACTTGATGAACTCGCCCGTGACTTCGCTGAGCGCCAGCTCCGTCACGTCGAGCTTGCGGTTGCCGATCAGGGTGAGCAGCAGATCGAACGGCCCGTCGAAATTCTGCAGGTGCAGCTGAAATGCGCTGCCGTCGGCCTCGTCGTCGATGAGCTGACCGGCGGTTGCCAGCGCTGCGCCCTCTGCGAGTTCGGTCACCTCAGGCAACTGCTCCGCGCGCGACCAGCTCGCGAGCGAGGTGCCTGTAAGCCTCCGCGGCGGAGTGGTTCGGCGCGAACTGGGTGACGGGTGTTCCGGCGACGGAGGCGTCCGGGAACTTCACGGTGCGCCGGATGACCGACTCCAGCACAAGATCCCCGAAAGCATCGACAACACGCTCCAGCACCTCTCTGGCGTGCAGCGTCCGGCTGTCGAACATCGTGATCAAGATGCCGTCGAGGTCCAGCGAAGGGTTGAGACGCTCCTGCACCTTGTCGATCGTCTCCTTCAGCAGCGCGACGCCACGCAGCGCGAAGTACTCGCTCTCCAACGGAATCAGCACACCGTGCGCAGCCGTCAGGGCATTCACCGTCAGGAGTCCGAGCGAGGGCTGACAGTCGATGAGAATGAGGTCGTAGTCGTCGGCAACCTGCCGCAGAACACGGGAGAGAATCTGCTCGCGGGCGACTTCGCTCACGAGGTGCACTTCCGCAGCCGACAGGTCGATGTTCGCCGGGATGACGTCGAGACCCTCGACACTGGTCGGCTGGATCGCCTCGTGGGCATCCAGTTTCGGGTTCAGCAGCAGGTCGTAGACCGTCGTCACGTCGTAGTTCTGCACACCGAGACCCGCTGACAGCGCTCCCTGGGGATCGAAGTCGACGGCCAGCACCTTGCGACCGTATTCGGCGAGCGAAGCGGCGAGGTTGATCGAGGTGGTCGTCTTTCCGACTCCACCCTTCTGGTTGCACATGGCGATGATGCGGGCTGGCCCGTGCTGCTGCAACTGCGCCGGCACCGGAAACTCGCGCAACGGACGACCTGTCGGGCCGAGCTCGGGAGTCTCCATGCCGGGCAGCGCGTCGTTGCTTTTCGTACTCACGCTTCGAGTCTACGAGCGGGTACCGCGGTCGCCCGCGAGCGCGAGTCGGCGTGTACTTCAGGCATTGGTTGAGGGTTGGGATACAGTGGGCCGCTCCGAGCACCCCCTTGCGGAAGGCCCTACCCGGTCAGCCGGTGCACGAAAAACTGATCAAACGACCGAACGTAGCGAAACACTGACCAGAACCTCCGTTTTTCGTAGACCATCCGTTTTCGTGCCACCGCCCAGACTCCAAGTCCCAGAACCGAGAACCGAGAGTCGAGACGACACAGACCAGCGCACTCGATGATCGAGGAACGTTACGGACTGTGTCATCGGCGTTTGTCGTACCGGGGCACGGTTCGGGATGCTCGATGCATGGCCGAAGCACACTGTACACATCCGTTCGATCTTCGCGAGCGCTCCGACCTCGAGCGCCGCGAAAGCCGCAAGTGGAGTCTGTTTCCGGGAACGATCGGCGCCTGGGTCGCTGAAACCGACTTCGGGACCGCCCCCGCCGTCAAGGAGGCGTTGCACGATGCGATCGACCGGGAAGTGCTCGGGTATCTTGCACCGCCCATCGCACGCGAACTCTCGCAGACCGTCGCCGACTGGCTGCAGGATCAGTATGACTGGCGTGTAGAGCCCCAGCGCATCCACCACATCACCGACGTGCTCGCGGGGCTGAGAATCGCGACGCGATTCGTCACGCCCGGCAGCCCCGTCATCGTGCCGACGCCCGCCTACATGCCGGTGCTGACGCTGCTGCCCGCGATAGGGCATCCCGTCATCGAGGTACCGGGCACGATCGATGACGGCCGCTGGCAGCACGACACGGACGCGATCGACAGGGCGTTCTCCTCCGGCGCCGAGCTGCTCTTCCTCTGCAACCCGCAGAACCCTACGGGAACCGTACTGGCCCGCCACGAGCTGGAGAACATCGCGACGGTCGTCGACAAGCACGGCGGCAGGGTCTTCGCCGATGAGATCCACGCGCCACTGCGGTTCGATGGCCGGCCGCACATTCCGTATGCGGCGCTGAACGACGCGACGGCAAATCACACGATAACCGCCACGAGCACATCGAAGGCCTGGAACGTGCCGGGGCTGAAGGCTGCCCAGCTGATCCTGTCGAACGATGCAGATCAGGCGAAGTATCGACGTGAGGAGCTCGGTGCCCCGTTCGAGGCGTCTACGCTCGGTGTCATCGCTGCGAACGTCGCCTACCGTGACGGTCGCGAGTGGCTCGAAGAGAAGCTCACCTACCTCGCACAGAATCGCGCGTTCCTGCAGCGGTTACTGGCAGAACACGCACCGAGCATCCGCTGGCAGCCCAACGAAGCCACCTACCTGGCCTGGCTCGACCTCGGTGAGCCCACGCCGGATGCTGCCACCGCGTTCCGCGAGGCGGGCGTCGCGCTCACGCCCGGTCGCGCGTGCGGAGAGGGATACGAAAATTTCGTGCGACTGACGTATGCGACGCCGAAGCCGATACTGGCCGACGCGATCACCAGAATTGGACGTGCTCTGTGACGGGCTTCACAACACGGCAGGTGCATGCCGGTGCGATCATCGACGCTGAGACGAAGTCGCGCGTCACCCCGATCTACCAGACATCGGGATATGTATTCGATAGCTTCGACGACGGCAAAGCCCGATTCGCCGGCATGAGCAAGCAACGCGCCTACTCCCGCACCGACAATCCTACGAACACTGTCGCCGCACAACGGATCGCCAACCTCGAAGGGGGTGTCGACGGCATTCTGGTCGGCTCCGGCCAAGCGGCCATCGCCACCGTGATCTTCTCCCTCGCGAACGCGGGTGACCACGTTCTGACGACCAAGCTGCTCTACGAAGGCACGCGCGAGATGTTCCGGGGTTCGTTGCAGAGGCAGGGAGTCTCGTCGACGGCGATCGATGAGCACGCCCAAGAGGATGCGTGGCTCGCCGCAGTCCGGCCCGAAACGAAGGCGATCTACACCGAGTCGATTCCCAACCCCGTCGGCGGCGTCACCGACCTCGGCCTGCTATCCCGTGTCGCAAAACGCGCCGGCCTGCCGCTGATCGTAGACAACACGGTCGCAACTCCCTATCTTTGCCGTCCCTTCGAGCACGGCGCGGATATCATCATCCATTCGACATCGAAGTGGCTGGGCGGTCACGGGTCGGTCATCGGCGGCGCCATCATCGACGGCGGCACCTTCGACTGGGAGGCGCATGCCGATCGGTTCCCGCAGTTCACTGCCGCTGGGGCTCACGGTCGACCATCCGCGAAGGAGCGATACGGCGCAGCCGCCTACACCGGGTATCTTCGCTGGAGTATCGTCATCGAGTACGGCCCGACGCTGCCTCCGACGAGTGCGTTCCTGCTGCTGCACGGCATCGAGACGCTGAGCCTTCGGATGCAGCGGCACATCGAGAACACTCACCGTGTCGCGAAGGTGCTTGTGGCGCATCCCGCCGTGGCACGAGTGCATCACGCGGATCTTCCGGGCTCTCCCTACCGCGAACTGGCGAAGAAGTACACGCCGCTCGGCGCCGGTTCCGTCGTCACGATCGAACTCGCGGGCGGACGAGACGCCGCGCGCACCTTCTTGGACTCGCTCGAGCTCACGTCGCAGATGACCCACATCGGCGACGTGCGCACGCTCGCGATACACACCGGGTCGACGATTCACGGCAAATTGACGACCGAGGAGAAAGCGGAGGTCGACATCAACGACTCTCTCGTTCGGATCTCGGTCGGCATAGAAGATGCTGACGACATCATCGCGGATCTCGTACAAGCGCTGGACACGCTGTGAGCCTCAAGTACTCGTTCGAGCTCTTCCCGCCGCGCAACGAAGCTGCTGGAGAGCGTCTCAAGACCACGATCGAGACGTTCTCCTCCATCGCCCCCGAATTCGTCTCCGTGACCTTCGGTGCCGGCGGATCCCATAGCCGCGCCTCGCTGAGCGTGCTGCAGCAGCTCGTGGATGCTCGGCTGGACCCCATGGCGCACCTCACGTGCGTCGGGCTCGGCGTCGAAGAGGCCGGTCTGCTCGTGCGCAGCTTCCTCGACGCGGGCATTACGAAGTTCTTGGCGCTGCGAGGCGATCTGCCGGACGACCCGCGCGAGCAGCGCACGGAGCTGCAGTCGGCCGCCGAACTCGTGCAGCTGATCGAAGGCGTCGATACCGAGCGTGTGCCGTACGAGCACGTGCCGCTACCGGGCTTGCGTGCCGCGAGCATCAGAGAACGACGCCAGAACGTCGAGATCGCGGTGGCGGCGTTCCCGAACGGGCATCCCACCTCAGGAGCAAGACGCAACGATGTCGACGCGTTGCTCGCGAAGCAGAACTCGGGCGCAACGCTCGCGATCACGCAGCTGTTCTTCGACCCTTACGACTACCTCGAGTTCGTCGACATGGCCGCCGCACGCGGTGTCACGATTCCGATTCTGCCGGGCATCGTCATCCCGACCACCCTCCGCCGGCTGCAGCGTTCCGCCGAACTCGCGGGTGAGCGCATCCCGGCGTCCCTGGCGCAGCAGCTCGACGGCGCTTCGAGCGAGGACGGTCGTCGTATCGGCGTCGACGCCGCCGTCGCAATCATCGATGAGCTGCGCGATCACGACGTCCCCCACATCCACCTGTACACATTCAACGACCACCGACCCGCGTTCGACACCCTGACGGCTGTCGATGCGATCACCCCGATTGGAGCGCAATGAGCCAGCAGCCATTCCCGCACGGCACGATTCTCGGATACCCGCGTATCGGCCCCGACCGAGAGCTCAAGCGGGCCCTCGAAGCCCACTGGCGAGGTCGCATCGCAGACGACGAGTTCCAGCAGCGCACGCGTGCACTGCGCCTGGCCGATTTCGAACGGCAGGCCGAGCTGGGCCTTCCGCGCGAAGACGCGTCGATTCCTTCCGAGGCCGCCCACTACGACCACGTGCTGGATGCCGTGCTCACCTTCGGCATCACGCCGCCGCGCCTGCGCGGTGCTCGGGCAGAGGGCCTGCAGTGGGAGTGGCTGCTGGCCCGCGGCGACGCCGACAACGCGCCGCTCGAGATGACGAAGTGGTTCGACACCAACTACCACTACCTCGTGCCCGAGCTCGACGCCGATACGACGTTCTCCTTCGCCGATACCCGCATCGTCGATCGATTCGTGGAGGCGCGCGAGGCTGGATTCCTGACTCGCCCCGTCGTCGTCGGTCCCGCAACGCTGCTCGCACTTGCGAAGGCCGACGGCTCTGACCCTCTTGCACTCGCGGACAAGCTCGTGCCCGTCTACCGGGAGCTCGCGACTGCTCTCGCGGAGGCGGGAGCAACGTGGCTGCAGTTGGACGAGCCGGCGCTCGTCGCCGACCTCGATGTCGCGACACCAGAGGAGCTCGCCGCCGTCGCCGCCGCGGGTGCGCGTGCTGCGCGCGAGGCGGGTCTGCAGGTGCTAGTGGCAGTCGGGTACGGCGAATCGGCGGGTCGAGTCGAGAGTCTTGCGGCCGACGTCGATGCCCTTGCCGTCGACCTCGTACGCGGCTCACTGCCCGCCGTCGACGGTACGCCGGTCGTGGCCGGTGTCGTGCACGGCCGCAACGTGTGGCGCACGGATCTCGACGCAGCGCTCGAGACGCTGCGTGAAGCGCAGGAACGCGGGCCGGTCACCGTCGGCACGTCGACGCCGCTGCTGCACGTGCCGCACACGCTTGAGCGCGAAGCACTGCTCGACGCGGGCTTGACGTCGCTGCTGGCATTCGCCGACGAGAAGGTACGGGAAGTCGTGGCGCTCGCCAAGGCACTCGACACGGGCGACACCGACCCCCTGTTCGCCGAAGCCCGAGACGCGCTCGCAAGTCGCACCTCCCTGCAGGGGTACCGCAACGAGAGCGTGCGTGAACGCATCGCAAGCCTCGGCGCGGATGCCCGCGACCGTGCCCCGTACGCTGAGCGCGCGGCTGCGCAGGCCGAGGTCACTCCCCTGCCGTCGCTGCCGACCACGACGATCGGTTCCTTCCCGCAGACCGGTGATGTCCGCCGAGTTCGTGCCGCGCACAACAGGAGCGAGCTGACGAACGTCGAGTACCGGGATGCCCTGCGCGCCGAGGTCGAACGCGTCGTGCGTCTGCAGGAGGAGCTGGGGCTCGATGTGCTCGTGCACGGTGAGCCGGAGCGCAACGACATGGTGCAGTACTTCGCCGAGAACTTCGACGGCTTCGAGGTCACGCAGCACGG
>NZ_CAMEFJ010000070.1 GCF_945915485.1 uncultured Agrococcus sp. | reverse complement strand
GGGCTCGAGCAGGCGACCCGCGACTGGATAGCCGAGCATCACGCCGCCCGCATGGCCGCAACGGGCGCCGGCTCGATCGCGGACCTCGGATGCGGGATCGGCGCGGATGCCCGCGCGTTCGCAGCCGCCGGCTTGCGAGTGCACGCGGTGGATGCCGACGAGAGCACCGCGTCGCTTGCAGCGTTCAATCTCCGCGAGTTTCCGGATGCCGAGGCGACGCTCGGCACCGCGGAGGATTTCGACACGTCAGCGGTCGATGCCGTCTGGCTGGATCCCGCGCGGCGCGGAGCACACGGTCGAACGCCCAACCCTGCCGACTGGTCGCCCTCGCTCGCGTTCGCGTTCGGGCTCGCGGCCACGAAGCCGCTCGGTGTGAAACTGGGCCCGGCCATCCCCCACGAACTGCTGCCGCTGGACGCCGAGTGGCAGTGGGTCGGGGAGGGCAATGAGACGCTCGAGGCCGCAGTCTACTGGGGCGGCGCGGAGCGGGAATCCGGCTTACGCAGCGCGCTCGTCAGAAGCACTGCAGGCGAAACCGAGCTTGCGAGCACAGAGCGCATGGCGCCGCCCGAGGTAACGGGTGTGGATGACTACGTGCTCGAACCCCACGGAGCCGTGATTCGCGCCGGGCTTCTGCCGCAGCTGGCCGAGCAGCTCGGCGCGACGCTCGTGAGCGACGGGATCGCGTACCTCACCTCGACGACGCCAGTGCGGCATCCGCTCGTGCAGACCTTCGAAGTGACGACGATCGGCCCGCTGAAACCGAAAGCGCTGAATTCCGCACTGCGAGCAGCCGAAATCGGCACCGTCGAGATCAAGCAGCGCGGCACGGGCATCGACCCGGCGGTGTTCAGGAAGCGCCTGCAGCTGCGGGGGCAGGGCACCGCAACGATCATCCTGACCCGCGACAGGGGCGAGCACAGAGCCGTGCTGGCGAAGCGCCTGTAACACCCGGGCACGCGAAAGCGGGGCCCGACGAAGTGTCGGAGCCCCGCTTTCGGCCGCTATGAGCGCTATCGCGTCATAACCGATCTGTTTACGGCCAGATCATGATCGTGATGATCCACATGATGATGCCGATGATCGTACCGAGAGCACCTGCTGCGAGCGCGATGATCGCCCACAGTTTGTTGCTCTTGTCCTTGCCGATGGCCATAGCACCGAGCACGACTGCCGCAATTGCGAGCGGCAGTCCGAAACCGTTGGCGATGTTCAGCAGGAGGCCCGCCCCTGCCAGGATGATCGCCCAGAGCGTCAGCGGGTGCATGCTCGACTTCGTCTGCTGCGGTGCGGCGCCGTAGTTGTTGTAGTTGTATCCCTGCGCCTGCTGGCCGTAGCCCGGCTGCTGCGCCGGCTGCTGACCGTAGGGGTTCGGCTGGCCGCCCTGACTGTAGCCGGCGGGCTGCGCGTAGCCCTGGCTCTGCTGACCGTACGGGTTCTGCTGGCCCGGTTGCTGCGGCTGCGCGTAGGGGTTGGGCTGGGCCGGTGCCTGCTGCGCGTACGGGTTCGCCTGCTGCTGTGCGGCCTGACCGTAGGACGACGGCTGCGAAGGCGCGGGTGAGCTGGCCACGGGGGCACTCGCTGCCGAAGGCGCCGAACCGTACGGATTCTGCTGCTGACCATACGGATTCTGCTGCTGCGGCTGCGCGTAGGGGTTGCTCTGCTGACCCTGGCCGGGCTGTTGCCCCTGCTGACCAGGCTGACCTTGGCCCTGCTGACCGTACGGGTTCTGCTGCTGACCTTGCTGGCCCTGCTGACCAGGCTGCTGACCCTGCTGCGGCGCGTACGGGTTCGGCTGCTGCGGGTTGTTGTACTGGTCGCTCATATCTTCCTCCTGCTGGGGCGTTACACGACTGCTGAATTAAAGACCATGGTTACGAGGCTGACGAGCATCACGGTGCCGACAATGGCCGACACCGCTGAGAACACGATCGCGATGAGCGCGAGCTCTCGGCCGTCCTCCTCTCGCTTCTTCAGCTGCGAAAGCGACATGAAACCGAGCACGAGCCCGGCGCCAGAACCGAGTGGCCCCGTCAGGAACCACGCGGATGCCGCCGCGATGAGCGAAAAGAAGGCCAGGACGTTGGTCGGGCGCTTCTCGTATCCGGGCTCGGTGAAATCGACGACTTGCCTCGGGCTCGCCCACGCTCCGGCTGCGGCCGCGCTGGGGCGCACCGGTGCGGGCGGGTACAAGCTCATAGTGTCAATCCTGCCATGTCTGCTCTCGATAGTCTGAAAGAATTCCGATGTTCAGCCTATGGTCTGCACTATGGATACGTCTGAGCATCAGTGCTCCAGCACCGTGTAGCGCACGTCGAGCGTCGAAACCGCTCCGAACTCGGGAGGAGACGGTTGACTGCCGGCCGCTATGGCCAGTGCACCGAGACCGGCGATCATGGCGCCGTTATCGGTGCACAGCTGCAGGGGCGGAACACGCAGTTCGACGCCGGCCTCCTCGCACCGCCGCTGTGCCTCGCTGCGCAGACGAGCGTTCGCGACGACCCCGCCTCCCAGCAGCAGTCGCGGCGTCTCCTTGTGTGCACACGCATCCAGTGCTTTCGTGAGCAGCACGTCGACGACGGCCTCCCGGAAGCTTGCGGCGACGTCGGCGACCGGAATCTCTCGCCACGCAGCCTGTTCGCGCTCGATCCAGCGCGCGACCGACGTCTTGAGACCGGAGAACGAGAAGTCGAAGCGGTGCCGTTCGCGATCCTTCGGCAGTGTGAGCCCGCGCGGAAATCGGATGGCGTCGGGATCGCCGTCGACAGCGGCTTCATCGATCGCGGGGCCGCCGGGATACCCGAGGCCCATGAGCCGCGCGACCTTGTCGAAGGCTTCGCCGGCAGCATCGTCGATCGTCTCGCCGAGCAGTTCGCTGTCGCGAACGAGGTCACGAACGTGCAGGAGCGAGGTGTGACCACCGGAAACGAGCAGCGCCACGGTCGGCAGTTCGATCTCGTCGCGGTCGAGTGCGTCCGCGGCGACGTGGCCGACGAGGTGGTTCACACCGTACAGCGGCACGTTCAATGCCGACGCGAGGCCCTTCGCGGCGCCTATTCCCACCATGAGCGCTCCTGCAAGACCCGGCCCGGCCGTGACGGCGACCGCGTCGATGTCCGTCAGCTCCAGCTCGGCTTCCCGCAGAGCTGCCGTGATCGTCGGTTGCATGGCCTCGAGGTGCGCGCGGGCCGCGATCTCAGGGACGACGCCGCCGAAGCGCGCGTGTTCGGCCATGCTCGAGGCGACGGTGTTCGCGAGCAGTTCGCTACCGCGAACGATCCCGACGCCCGTTTCGTCGCAGCTCGTCTCGATGCCGAGGACGACTTTGCTCACAGGGGTTCTTTCATCATGACGATCGCGTCGACGCCGTCGGGCTGATAGTACCCGTGCCGGACATCGATCTTCTCGAAACCGAGCGACTCGTAGAGAGTCACGGCGACGGGGTTGTCGGCTCGCACCTCGAGGAACATCTGCAGAGCTCCTTCGGCTCGTGCGGCATTCATGAGTGCCTCCATGAGCTTCCGGCCCTCGCCCTTTCCTCTGTAACCCTCCGTGATGGCGATCGTCTGGATGTCTGATTCGCAGCCCACGATGCGTGCGCCGCCGTAGCCGACGATCCTGTCGTCTTCCGTGAGCACGACGTACCGGTTCGCCCGGCTCTTCAATTCCGACTTCATGGTCTTGCTGTTCCATGCGTCGTTCGCAAAAATCGCCGTCTCGATTCCCATGATCGCTTCGAGGTCCGTGACCTCGGCAGCTCGCAGACTCATCGAGCAGCTCCTTCCGTATGTTGCTGAGCGGTTGCGGCGTTCTCGGGCGCCGAACGCTTGGATGATGAAACCGATTTCGGCGGCCCCGGCTGCACGGCGTCAGCGGGCCGCAAGTACAGTGCACTCGATTGCGGCTCGGCAGTCAGCGAAGCGGCAGCGAGCGCAACGCAATCGACCGAATCGACATCCAGCCGAACCGCCCCCTCCCGCTGGGGGACGGCATCCTCGCCGGCCAAGTGGGGTCCGTCGACTCGAACGCCGTCTCGGAACAGGCTCCAGGCCCGCTCGCGGCGGCGCACATCGCTGGTCACGATCGTTTCGCGCTGCGTGCGCGAGCCGGCTGCGTCGTGGCTGCAGACGCCGATGCACGGAACACCCAGCCCTGTCGCGAGTGACTCTCCCGCCGCGATGCCGACACGGAGGCCCGTGAACGCGCCCGGGCCCATCCCGACGACGACGCTCGTGATCCGGTCGCGGTGCTCCATAGCCTGCTGCAGCAGCGGGCCGAGTGTTTCCGCGTGGCGGCGCGTGTCGGTGCCCCTGTGGTCGATCAGCGCGGTGTCGCCATCGACGAGCGCAAACGAGGTACCAAGAGAGGTATCGATGGCGATGATCACGGTTATTTCTCCAACAGCGCTAGCAAACGGTCGCGCCTGAGCGTACCCCCTTGGAGGATGGTCACGCTACGGGGGTCATCCGTGTCGGGATCGAGGGGGTCGGTTTCGGCTCCCTGCGCGCGGTGGATGCGGACGTCGAACCAGGCATCCATCGCGTGTGTGAGGGGCTCCCCCCACTCGGCGACCGTGATCGAGCCCTCGAGGTCGAGGTCGAGGTCGTCGATGAGTTCTTCGTCACCCGATCGATGGGCACCGAGGCGGTAGGCGTCGACGTGCAGCAGTGGCACGGTCTCGGTCTCGTGCGTGCGGGCGATGACGAACGTCGGCGACTGCACCGTCCCCCGAGCGCCCAGCGCGGATGCGAGCCCGCGCGTGAACGTGGTCTTGCCGGCGCCGAGCTCGCCGGTCAGGATGATCGCGTCGCCTGCCGTGAGCCCAGCAGCGAACGCCGCACCGAGGGCTTCCATCGCAGCGGCATCGGCGACGTCGACGGTCAGACTCACGGAGGTCCTGGGGCCGAGAAAATGCTCGAGCGCGCCCCGCGGAACTCCGACGGCGGATGCCCACTCCTGGATCGGGGTTCCCGCTTCTCCCCAGAAGTGCGCGAGTGCCCCCGGTGCGATCTCGGCATCGGGGCCGAGATCGACGACGAGCTGATCCATGGCGACTCTGCCGCTGATGGCGAAGCGCCGGCCGTCGATCGTGACGGGAGCTCCCTGTGCGGATCTCGGGATACCTTCCGCATAGCCGGCAGCGACGAGCCCCAGCACGGTTTCGCGGTCCGTTACGTACTCTCCGCCGTACGAGACCGCTTGCCCGGCCGTTACCCGTTTCGTCGAAATGAGTTCTGCCGAGAAGCCGGTGATCGTGCCGAGGTCGAAGTCGATCGTCGCGATGCGCGCCGGTGATGTCCGCGGGTTCATGCCGCCCGCCTCTCGATAGACGGCGCGAGCCGCGTGACGATCTCGTAGTTGATCGTGCCGGCGGCAACCGCCCACTCTCCTGCCGTCGGCTCACCGTGCTCGGCGCTGCCGATGAGTACAGCGGTTCCGTCGACGGGTGATTCGAGCTGCGACTCGTCAGCCCCTGCCCGCGCGATCGCGATGCGACGGTCGCCGACGAGTACGGGGACATCTGTCGTCATGAGTCCATGCCGATAGCCGTATGCGAGCCTGCCGCCCCGAACGGGAGCCGTGAGCCGGAGCGCCGGCCGCAGCCCCAGATCCCGTGCTACCGACCCGTTCGCGTCGTGGCCGTCCGGGTCGAGGCCGTAGGCGCTGACACCGAACCGCACGAGGGATCCCGAGACCGCGGCGAGTGTGCCCGAGGATGCGCACAGGTGCGTCACCTCCGCCGCGAGCCGCTCCGACGCCGCTAGCGCCTGCGCGAAACGCTCGTGCTGCCTGCGATCTGCCTCGCTGCCCGCCCCGGCCAGGTGCGACATCAACCCCGCTACTCTGAGCCGCCCCGCCGACTGCAGGGCGTGCGCCCGGCCGATGACGGCATCCCATTCCGCAAACGGAATACCGTTGCGGCCGAGCCCCGTGTCGAATTTGAGATGGATGCGCAACGAACCGCACTCACCCGCCTGCTCCAGCTGCCGCAGGCTCGATACACCCACCTCGATGTCCGCGTCGCGCGCCGCTGCGAAATCAGCGTGAGCCGAGTGCAGCCAGGCGAGCAGTGGCTTCCGCACGCCGGCCCGCCGCAGCGCCAGCGCTTCCCCGATGTCGGCGACGGCCAGCTGCACGGCTCCTCCGCGAAGAGCGCCCTCCGCCGCCAGCACCGCACCGTGGCCGTACCCGTTTGCCTTGACGACCACGATTGTCTCGGATCCCGCTAGCGACCGCATGCGCTCGACGTTGCTCGCGATCGCTTCTACATCGGTTTCGATGAGCGCGGTCATGCCGACTCCAGCACGACGACTGCTGCCGCGACGCCCCCGTCGTGGGTGATCGAGACGTGCCAGCGCTCCGCTCCGGCCTCGTGAGCGATGCGCAGCGCCTCACCGCGGAGTTCGATCGAAGGGCGGCCGGCGCCGTTGCGCTCCACAACGACGTCGTGCCAACGATTCGTCAGCCCGCCGAGTGCCTTGAACACCGCTTCCTTCGCCGCGAACTGCCCTGCGAGCGAGCGCAGCCGTCGTGGCGCACCGTCGCGTGTCAGCTCAGGTTCGGTGAAGAGTCGCGCGGCCAGTCTCGGTGTTCGCGACATCGCCCGTTCGAACCGTGCGATATCGGCGATGTCGAGCCCGACGGAGACGATCACTACTCGACCGTGACGCTCTTGGCCAGATTGCGCGGCTGGTCGACGTCGAGCCCCTTCGCGGTTGCGAGCTCGAGCGCGAACAGGTGCAGCGGCACGACCGCGAGAACACCCGCGAGCATGGGGTTCGTGGTGCCGTATCGCAGCACGACGTCCGCGTACGGCATGACCGCGGCGTCACCCTCCTCCGCGACCGCGATGATGCGAGCTCCGCGCGCCTTGATCTCCTGGATGTTCGAGACGATCTTCGAGTGCATGGTCGGCTGCGTGCGGGAGCTCGGTACGACGACGAACACGACCTGGCCGGGTTCGATCAACGCGATCGGTCCGTGCTTCAGTTCGCCTCCCGCGAAGCCCTCCGCGTGGATGTAGCTGATCTCCTTGAGCTTCAGCGCACCCTCGAGCGCGACGGGGTAGCCGACGTGGCGGCCGAGGAAGAGCACGGAACGCGTGTCGCTCATCCAGTGCGCGAGCTCACGCACCTCTTTGCCCGTCTCGAGCGTCTGCCGCAGCTGCTCGGGCAGCGCGAGCAGGGCATCCGTGATCTCCCGAATGTCCCCATCGCTCATCGTGCCCAGCACTTCGGCAAGGTGCAGCCCGAACAGGAACTGGCCGACGACCTGCGCAAGGTACGCCTTGGTCGACGCGACCGCGACCTCCGGGCCGGCATGGAGATAGAGCACCGCATCGGATTCGCGCGGGATGGTCGAGCCCTGCGTGTTGCAGATGGCGAGCGTGCGCGCCCCCAGCTGCTTCGCGTACTGCACGGCCATCTTGGTGTCCATGGTCTCGCCGGACTGCGAGATCGAGATGACGAGCGTGTTCTGCGTGACGGCCGGCTCACGGTAGCGGAACTCGTGGGCGAGCTCGACCTCGACCGGCAGCTTCGTCCAGGTCTCGATCGCATACTTGCCGACCATCGCCGAGTACGATGCGGTGCCGCACGCCACGATGACGATGCGATCGATCTGCGACAGTACGTCGGCGGAGAACATCTCCGACTCGTCGAGGCGCACGAGGCCGTCCTTGATGCGCGAGCGCACCGTGTTCTCGACGGCCTCCGGGCCCTCGGAGATCTCCTTGGCCATGAACGACGACCAGCCGCCCTTCTCGGATGCCGCCGCATCCCACGAGATCTCGAACGTCTTGTTGTCGGTGACGACGTTGCCGTCGAAGTCGGTGACGTTGACACTGTCGGGCGTGATCGTGACGATTTGATTGTTGCCGAGCGCCTCCGCCTTCTTCGTGTACTTGACGAAGGCGTTGACGTCGGATCCCAGGAAGTTCTCGCCTTCGCCGAATCCGATCAGCAGGGGCGAGTTGTGGTCGGCGCCGACGACGAGCTGGGGATGGTCGGCGTGCGTCGCCAGCAGCGTGAACTGCCCCTCGAGGCGTGCGACGAGCCGGCGCATTGCCAGAGTGAGATCACCCGTCTCGCGATAGATTCGGCCCAGCATCAGCGCTGCGGCCTCGGTGTCGGTTTCGCTCTCGAACGCCTCCCCTGCGCTCTCGAGCTCTGCACGCAGCTCGCCGAAGTTCTCGATGATCCCGTTGTGGATGAGCGCGAGCTTGCCGTCGTCGCCAAGATGCGGATGCGCGTTCTCGTCGGTCGGGCCTCCGTGGGTCGCCCAGCGCGTGTGGCCGACGCCCGTTCCCGACTCCGGCAGCACGTCGGCGTCGAGGCTCTCGCGCAGCACGCTCAGCTTGCCGCCGCGCTTCCTCATGTCGATGCTGCCGTCGGCGACGACGGCGACACCCGCCGAATCGTAGCCGCGATATTCCAGGCGCGCGAGCCCCTCGAGCAGCACTTCGATGCTGTCACGGCTCCCGACGTATCCAACGATTCCGCACATGGATCTAATCGTACCGGCCGGAACCCCCTGCCCCTCCCACCTTCCTTGTGGCGAAAGAGTTGCGCAGTATCGACGACACAACGCAGCTTTTTCGCCACAAACGAGGGTGTGGGTAAGCTCGGATCGTCATGACGCAGCACCAGAACTCGCCCTTTTTCGAGATTCCACGCGCGGAGTGGTCGCACCTTGCGCCGAATATGCCGCTGCCGCTGACCGAGCGCGAAGTCGAAGGGCTGCGCGGTCTCGGCGAGGCGCTCGAGCTCCGCGAAGTCGCGGATGTCTATCTGCCGCTCTCCAGACTGATATCGCTCTATCACGAGGCGTTCAAGCGCCTCCACGGCGACACGATGCAGTTCCTCGGAGAAGAGCTGGGCCCGAAAGTGCCGTTCGTGATCGGCGTCGCCGGTTCCGTCGCGGTCGGCAAATCGACGACCGCGAGACTCTTGAAGAGCCTGCTCAGCAGGTGGTCGTCATCCCCTCGTGTCGATCTCGTCACGACCGACGGTTTTCTGCATCCGAATGCCGAACTCGAACGCAGAGGCATCACCGCGCGCAAGGGCTTCCCTGAATCCTACGACCGTCGCGCACTGCTGAACTTCGTCTCGCGCGTGAAGTCGGGGCAGGAGCAGGTCTCGGCACCCGTCTACTCGCACCTCACCTACGACATCGTCCCCGACGAGAAGGTGACGGTCGAACACCCCGACATCCTGATCGTCGAGGGGTTGAACGTGCTGCAAGCCCCTTCGACGAACGCTCAGCTGGCCGTCAGCGACCTCTTCGATTTCTCGGTGTACGTGGATGCGAAGACGTCGTCGATCACGAACTGGTACGTCGAGCGCTTCCTCAAACTGCAGCGCGGAGCGTTCACCGACCCCGACTCGTACTTCCACCGTTTCGCGAACCTCGACGAGGAGGCCGCACGGGAGGTCGCGCTCACGATCTGGAAGGCGACGAACCTGCCGAACCTGAAGGAGAACATCCTGCCGACCAGGTCGCGCGCCGACCTCGTACTCCGCAAGGCCGCGGATCACACGGTGCACTCGGTACTGCTTCGGAAGTTGTGATCGGGTCTCGCGCGGTCACGAAATGTTGATCTCGGTCGAATGTCACGAAACGTTGACTGTACGGTCCGGTTACGGCGGTCGGGTCAACATTTCGTGACCTCAATGTTCGGGGTGGGCACGCGCTGGTACTGAAGCGAGCAGAGACACCTGTCAGAGCAGCCCCGAGGCCATGACGAAAATGGCCGTCCCGTGAGCGATAGCCGCCGGGATGACGCCCCAGCGCATCCGCAGCAAGGCGCAGATCAAACCCTCCACGAGTGTGAACAGCAGTAGCGGCCACCCGACGTCGGTCACCGTAGTGGCTAGAAACACATGGCAAACGGCGAAGATGACTCCGGAGGCCAGCGCTGCCCGCAGCTTGGACATCTCCCGCTCGAGCCAACCTTGCAGATACCCCCTGAAAAAGACCTCTTCCCCGAGGTTGCCCGCGTAGGCCATGAAAGCGAGTGGCAGTAGTGTCGCCAGTGCCACCTCACCGCCTCGCTCAACGATGGGCGTGCCGAGCGACAACAGGACGAAGGGGCCGGCCGCCAGCAGACCACCCACGAAGCCGGCGATGATCGGTACCGGCCGCATCCGCCCCCATCGCACGAGCGAGCGGAGCTTCTTATCGGTCAGCGTTGCCGCGACCAGTGCGAGGCTACCGAGCCCGAATGTGATCAGCACGATCGGGTTATCCGACATCCTGAGCCACGGAGCGGGGCCTGCCAGTCCGAACTCCCAGAGCCCGGCCGGAGTCATCGCGTCACGTATCAGGATGAACCCCAGTATGAGCATCATGATGCGCAGCAGCGGATTCGCCGACCTGGCCAGCAGGAAGGCCAGCACGATGAGCGCTGCTCCCGGAGCGATCAGCAGCGCATAGGAGAGGAGGTCTTCCACTTCTTCAGGCTAGCCGACGGCATCCGCATGAGTGCGGCAACTACCGCGTGCGGCAAGGAACACCCCGGTTGCTATCCGGGTCTTGCAGCTGGCGAGCCCATGCACGATTGCCTGGCGTTTCGCTGCCACTGCCTGCTCGCGGTCCTACCCGCAACCCGAAGTGCACAGAACGCCACTCCCGAAAAGCGGCAGACCATACAGCGCTAGGTACTGCAGAGACGGCCGTAGCCCTGACCATCCGGTTGCCGAAAGTCAACGGTTCCCCCGAACCGCCCAACGTGAACGAAATGCGGACGACTCGACCGAATGTGACATCTAGTCGCCGAGGCGTCTCTACTCACCCAGGGCTATCTACTCAACCCGCCGGGGCCATCTACTCACCCAGGCGTCGCTTGATGAGCGCCGCGAGCTCCTCAGCCGCGTGTCGCGCCCGGTACTCCTCCTCGGCCTCCACCATCACGCGGATGATCTTCTCGGTGCCTGACGGTCGCAGCAGCACGCGGCCGCGCTCACCGAGCTCGGCCTCGATCTGCTCGGCTCTGCGGTCGATTTCCGTGTCGCCTGCGAGCCCGAGGCGATCGACGCCCGTGACATTGATGAGTACTTGCGGGTAGACCGTCATGACGCTCGCGAGCTGCTCCAGTGACTTGCCGCTGCGCACCATTTCCGCCGCGATCTGCAGACCCGTCAGGAGGCCGTCACCGGTTGTGGCGGCCTCCGTGAAGATGATGTGCCCCGACTGCTCACCGCCGAGCGAGAGCTCGTACTCGTTCAGCGCCTCCAGCACGTAGCGGTCGCCGACCTTCGTCTGCACCATCGCGATGCCGTGCTCTTCCATCGCGACCCGGAGCCCGAGGTTCGACATCACGGTTGCGACGAGCGTGCTGTCCTTCAGCATGCCGCGCTGCTTGAGCGACAGCGCGAGAATCGCCATGATCTGGTCGCCGTCCACGATGTTGCCCGCGGCATCCACCGCGAGGCACCTGTCGGCGTCGCCATCGTGCGCGATACCGAGATCGGCGCCGGCCGCGAGCACCGCCTGCTGCAGCTGCTCGAGGTGCGTAGAACCGACTTCGCGGTTGATGTTCAGCCCATCGGGTGCGTTACCGATAACCGTCAGCGATGCCCCCGCGTCCGAGAACGCGTCGGGGCTGATACCGCTTGCTGCGCCGTGCGCGCAGTCGAGCACGACGTGCACGCCCTTCAGGCTCACATCGATCGTGCTGAGCAGGTGCACTTTGTAGCGATCCTCGGCGTCTGCGAAGCGCCGGATGCGACCGACATCACCGGCGATCGCTCGCGTCGGCGAGTCACCCATGACCTTCTCGATCTCGTCTTCCACGCTGTCGGGCAGCTTGACGCCGCCGCGCGCGAAGAACTTGATGCCGTTGTCCGGCGCGGGATTGTGGGATGCCGACACCATGACGCCGAAGTCGGCGCCGAGATCGGCAACGAGGAAGGCGGCTGCGGGTGTGGGGATGACCCCGGCATCCTGCACGTCGACGCCGCTGGAGGCGAGACCTGCTGCAACCGCTGCCGTGATGAATTCGCCGGAGACGCGCGGGTCCCTCGCAACAACGGCGACAGGGCGCCGACCATCGCGCCTGGCCTCTCGACCAAGCACGATGGCGGCGCCCTGTGCGAGCGACATCGCAAACTCTGCTGTGATATCGCTGCCGGCGAGACCGCGAACGCCGTCCGTTCCGAACAGACGAGCCATTGCGGATTAGCGCTTCGAGTACTGCGGAGCCTTGCGAGCCTTCTTGAGACCGGCCTTCTTGCGCTCCTTGATACGAGCGTCACGCGAGAGGAAGCCGGCCTTCTTGAGGGTCAGACGGTTGTTCTCGAGGTCGATCTCGTTGAGAGCACGCGAAATGCCGAGGCGCAGTGCGCCGGCCTGACCCGACGGGCCGCCGCCGGCGATGCGGGCGATCACGTCGTAGCTGTCGGCGAGATCGAGCACCGTGAAGGGGTCGTTGATGAGCTGCTGGTGCAGCTTGTTCGGGAAGTACTCCTCGAGCGTGCGCCCGTTGACGGTGTACTTGCCCGAGCCGGGGATGAGGCGGACGCGAGCGACAGCCTGCTTACGACGGCCGAGGCCGTTTCCGCCGGTGTTGAGGACGCGGGGAGCCTTGGGCTCAGCAGCCGCGGGAGACTCGGTTGTGAAGGACTGCGAGTCGATTGAGTCCTGTACCTGTGCCATGTGAATCCTTCCTAGCCCTACTGCGCGACCTGGTCGAACGCGTACTGGGTCGGCTGCTGCGCAGCGTGGGGGTGCTCAGCGCCGGTGTAGACCTTGAGCTTCTTGATCTGTACGCTGCCGAGCTTGTTCTTCGGGAGCATGCCGCGGATAGCCTTCTCAACGGCACGAACGGGGTGCTTCTCGAGCAGCTCCGCGTAACCGGTGGCCCTGAGGCCGCCCGGGTAGCCGGAGTGACGGTATGCGACCTTCTTCTGGAGCTTCTGGCCCGTGAGCGCGACCTTGTCGGCGTTCACGATGATGACGTAGTCACCCATGTCCATGTGGTTCGAGAAGGTGGGCTTGTGCTTGCCGCGCAGCAGAACGGCTGCGTGGCTGGCCAGGCGGCCGAGCACGATGTCGGTTGCGTCGATAACAACCCAGTCGTGCTGGACGTCGCTCGCCTTGGGCGAGTACGTGCGAGTCATATATGCCTCACTTGATAGGAATCGGTCGTGAATCCCGCTCAGTCGAGTGTTCATCGGCGATACCGGTGAACCGCTCGGTCGAGGGTTCCTACGAGTGCGCAGGCATGCGCACCAAGGGTCTACGATAGCGGATGCCCGCCTACGTGCGCAAGAGCACCGATTCAGGACTTATCGGCACCGTCGCCTGCGGGACGCTCTTGCTCGGGGCGTTCTTCGCCCGGTTCAGCGGCGTCACCGGCGAGCGGATTGTTGACGGGCTCTGCGGGCCGAGCGGCCTCCGGCGCAGGGTTCGGCACCTCTCGCGATTGCTGTGCATTCGGGGCAGGATTCGGGATGCCCGCGTCTCGCTGCCGGTCCGGCTGCGTGCGTGCCGGGCCGAGTGCTATCGCGGTGTTCTCGGCTCGTTCTCCTCGGCTCGGTGCATCGGCCGATGAAGGTGCACTGC
>NZ_CAMEFJ010000069.1 GCF_945915485.1 uncultured Agrococcus sp. | reverse complement strand
AGCTAGCTCGCCGGTCTCTGGTTATCAAGTTCGGTCGGAACCGTGAGAAACTTCTATGGTGACATTGATCGGATCGAGCGTAGGCGAACACCAGGGTGTCGGCCCGGGAGGCCAGACATTCACGGTGCGGTGGGCCGGAGCGACAGACACCGGCTTGAGGCGTGCGCACAACGAGGACTCGTTGATCATGCGTCCTCCCGTGTTCGCCGTTGCCGACGGCATGGGGGGTCACTCGCACGGTGATCTCGCGTCGAAGGCGGTGGTCACGGCACTCGACGAACTCCAGAAGCTTGAACGCGTCGAACCGGTCGACGTCGTAGACGCGTTGAGAGGTGCGACGGAGGCGATAGCCGAATCCGCGGAACCCGGTGACAACGGGACGGGCACGACCGTGACGGGATGCGCGTTCGCCGCTCACGAGGACGAACCGTTCTTCGCCATTTTCAATGTCGGTGACTCGCGAACCTACGCGCTGCTGGGTGAACGCCTGACCCGGATCACGGTCGACCACTCGGTCGTCCAGGAGCTCGTGAATGCGGGGCTGCTGGCGGAAGAGGATGCCGAATCGCATCCCGAGTCGAACGTCGTGACGCGCGCTGTCGGGTTCGGAGCGGAGCCCGTGCCCGACTACTTCCTCGTACCGATCATGCCGAACCTGCGCATTGTCTCGTGCTCCGACGGCCTCACGAAGGAGGTCTCCGACGATGACATCGAGGAGATCCTGAGCGAGAACGAAGAACCTGCCCGCGCTGTCGACACGTTGATCAACGCCGCACTCGACGCCGGCGGACGCGATAACGTCTCGGTCATCGTGCTCGACGTCGTGCGCGCACCGACGATCGACGACATCGATCGCACGGTCCCTCGCGCAACCGTGTGATCTCGGCGCTGCCATAGGGTCGGCCGGTATCCTGGCAGGATAGTGGCTTTCGCGGAGCGAGAGGGGGATTCATGGCGCAGCGACTGCCATCGCAGCCCCCTGACCTGCCTGGCTTCGAGCTTCTGCACATCCTCGGCCGCGGCGGCTTCGCTGACGTCTTCCTCTACGAGCAAGCACTCCCCAAACGACACGTTGCTGTGAAGGTCGTGCTCGCCGATCTCGTCTCCGACCGCGAACGCAGGCTCTTCCGCAATGAAGTCGACGTCATGGGGCGGCTCTCGGCGCACCCCAATATCGTCACGGTGTACTCCGCGAGCGTCTCGGATGACGGTCGCCCCTACCTCGTGATGGAGTTGTGCTCGACCGACATAGGGCAGCGGTATCGCGACGAAGCGTACTCGCCGGCCGAGGTGCTCGATATCGCCATCCAGATCGCGTCGGCTCTCGTCGCCGTCCACAAGACCGGCATGCTGCATCGTGACATCAAGCCGGGCAACATCATGAGCAGCGCCTACGGGGTGCCCGTGCTCAGCGACTTCGGTATCGCTTCCGGGCACGATCACGATGATGCACCGTTGACAGGAGTATCCGTTCCCTGGACGGCACCGGAAGTGCTCGACGAGGAGTCCAACGGAAGCGTCGCGGCAGACATCTTCTCGTTCGGGGCGACACTGTTTTCGCTGCTTGCCGGTCGGTCACCTGCGGAACTCGAACACGGCACCAACAAGCCGGAGGATCTCAGCGAGCGCATACGCTCCGGAGTTCTGCAGCGACTGCCGAAATCGGTTCCCTCCGAGCTCGCGGACACGATCGATAGGGCGCTGCGGCATCGTCCGGAGTCGCGGTTCGAGTCCATGGACCAGATGCTGCTGCGCCTGCAGGAGGTGCAGCGCCAGTTGGGCTATGCGTCGACGCCCATCGCCGAACTCACGGACACCTGGGTGCCGTCGCTCGCTTCCGAAAGCGACGGGGCAACCGCATTGCCGTTGCGGAAGCGTCGTTCCCGTCGGTCTGCGGCTTCTCCCATCGTTCGTTCGCAGCTCGACGTCTCCTCCTCTTCCCGGCCGGCCAGAACCCACGTCCGCAAGCGACGTCGAGTGTTCTGGGGCATGCTCGCAGCAAGCCTGAGCTTCGCGACGCTGGCCGGACTTACCGTCTTCGCGCTCTGGCTCTCGCAGGTGGCCGCGGCCATCCCGACGGTCGACGAGGTGCGGGCGCAGCCGACGCAGGGGGGCGTCGTCTTCGAATGGACGGATCCGGGGCTCGTCGACAGCGATTCGTTCCTGATCCGAACGTCGGGCGGGGACGCCGTCATTCAGCGCGGAACCGAGTACGTCATGAACGGCGACCCCGGTGACCGCCTCTGCGTGACGGTTCTCGTCAACCGCGATGGCGCAACCGGTGAGTCGGCAGAGGCATGCGGGGAGGCGCAATGAAGACGCGCCCTACCAAGCGGATCATCGGTGCGGTCGTGGGTTTCGGGCTGGCCCTCGCTGTCGTGATCGCGGCCGTGGCGATTCCCGGTTACCAGTCGTTACGTCCCACGCTCGATCCCGGCACCGTCTGGGTCGCCAACGGCGGATCCGGGCAACTGGCAGCCGCGAACACGCGGGTCGAACAGCTGCAGGACATCACGCGGGTGACGAGCGGAACGATCCGGATCGTGCAGAACGAGGAAGCGGTGCTCGTTGCAGATTCCACGAACGGCACGGTTCGCGGCGTCGACCCCGCAACGGGGGAGCTGGCTCCCGCTGTTCCTATTCCGCCGAATGCGGAGCTGCAGATTCGCGATGAGCGGGTCCTGGTCACAGACCCGACGACGGGCGACATCATCGTTACGACATTCGATGCGATCCTCGCGGGAGAGCCTCTCAGCGACCCGGTTCTGGAACTGGGGCGCGGGTCCGTCGCGGTTCTGGGCGAGACCAAGCTGTTCGTCGCATCGCCCGGGCTCGCTCGCGTCGTCGAGTATGACTTCGAACGGGGGGAGTCGACGGAGTCGCACCGCGCGACGATCTCCCCGACCGATCCGGAACTTCAGCTCACTGCGCTCGGCGATACGTGGGTGCTCTACGACGCGACGAGCAACACCGTCTCGACGAGTTCCTGGAACCGGCAGCTCGATTTCGAGGGGGTGCGCTTGCAACAGCCGGGCGGCGGGAGCGGTGCGCTCGTCATCGCGACGCAGGACGCCGTCATTCGGCTCACGGTCGGCGCGACAGCGGAAGAGGTGCTCGTCGCAGGGATGACGGGGTCTGCGTCATCCCCGCTCGTGAGGGAAGGGTGCGTCTACGCGGTCTGGAGTTCGGGAGCCGCGTGGAACGAATGCGCGCAGGACGGACTCGTGAACCTGCAGGAAGTGCCGGCCGACGCATCGCTGCAACTGCAGGCCAGGGGAACCGCCGTCGTCGCGACGGACGCCGCGAGCGGCTCGACGTGGTCGCTCCACGGATCGGGAGAGATCATCGACGACTGGCTCGAACCCGTCGACGAGCAGTTGCCCGACGGCGACGGCCAACAGGACTTTGTGCCCGAGACCGACTCTGAGACGGCACAGCGGCCACCGGTGGCTCAGGACGACGAGTTCGGTGCCAGACCGGGTCGCGTGACCGTGCTGCCCGTCACCAGAAACGACTCCGACCCCAATAACGACCCGCTCATCATCAGCGAGGTGCTGGGCCACGACGGGGCATCCGTCACGGCAGACGGGCAATCGATTCGGCTCGAAGTCGGCGAGGAAGAGAACGACACGATCGATCTGGAGTACACGCTCTCCGACGGTCGCGGGGGCCAAGACACCGCCGCTGTCGAAGTCTCGCTGAGCGAAGACGACGAGAACGGCGCGCCCGAGCAGATCGTGGAGACCACGCTCGTTGCGCAGTCCGGCAGTTCCGTCTCCGTCGACGCCCTTGCCGACTGGGTGGACCCCGACGGCGACCCGCTCACGCTCGTTTCGGTCGCAGCGGAAGAGCCCGACAGCGCGACGGCACGACCCGACGGCAGGCTCGAGCTGCACGATGGCGGCGCAGGAGGCGTTCGCCACTACGGTGTCACGGTCTCGGACGGCACGGCCGTCACGGAGGGCACCGTCTCCGTCAGCACGACGGCGAGCCCGGTATTGACCGCGGAGCCCGTGACGGTCTCTGCCGTCGCCGGTCAGTCGATCGAGATCGAACCGTTGCTCAGCGCTCGCGGAGGTGAAGGGCAGCTCCGGCTGCATAACGTCGAGCCACCGCAGGAGCTCGAGCACGACGTCTCGTACGAGTCGGGGACTGTCCGGGTCACGCCGACCGAGGAAGGGGACGTCACCTTCCCCTATGTCGTCACGGACGGCTCCGCGACGCAGCAGGGCGTCATCCGCGTCGTGACGGGGCCTCCCGAGACGGCATCCACGCCTCCGCAACCGGTCCCGAGCGGGCTCTCGCTGCCGCCGCTCGGTTCGACGGAGCTCGACATCGCATCGTCGACCGCGGACCTCGCCGGCGGCTCGCTCGTCGTCACCTCGGTTGGCTCCGACTCACCGGCGCTGCGGGCCACGCTCGTCGATCTCGGTGTCGTCCATATCGAGCTGACAGCGCCGCTGGCATCGCCCGCCACCGTCACCTACACGCTGTCGAACGGCACGTCCTCTGCCGAAGGGACGATTGTCGTGAGCGAAGGCGAGACCTCTGCGCAGGCGCCCATCGCTCGCAACGATTCGGTGCGCGCGGCTCCCGGGCAGTCGGTGGCGGTGTCGCCGCTCGCGAACGACGAGCATCCCGATATGGGGCCGCTGGAACTGCTGCCCGATCTCGTGAGCGAGCCGACCGCGGGCGTCATGTTCACCCGTGGCGACTCCATCATCTTCCTGGCGCCCGAGCAACCGGGGACGTACGAGGGCGTCTACGAGGTCGAGGGGCCGGACGGACAGCGAGCAACGGCGAGCGTCATCGTCACGGTTGGCACGACGGGCGGCGACACGAACCAGGGCCCGGAGGCTCCGCGCCTGGACGCACGAGTCATGGAGGGGCAAACGGTCGACATCACGGTGCCGCTCGCCGGCAGCGACCCGAACGGTGACCCCGTCCAACTGCTGGGGCCGTCGAGCACACCAACGCTCGGCACGCTGTCACGGCTGGACGCCACGACGTTCAGGTACACGGCCGGTGATCTTTCGAGTGGAACCGATCGGATCAGCTACCTGATTTCGGATGACAAGGGGGAACAGTCGGAGGGCGTTCTCACGATCGCCGTGGCAGACAGGAACGACACCGACGCGCAGCCTCGCGCAGAACACGACGCTGCCGAGATGCAACCGTCGACGACGCTCGCCGTCGATGTCCTCGCGAACGATGTCGATTCGGCGAACCTGCCGTTGTCGATTTCGAACATCGACGTCATGCGCGGCGACGGCACCGCGGAGGTGCAGGACGACCGCATCGTCGTCGAGGCGGGGGCGACGGAGGGCGAGATCGCGGTCTTTTACACCGTGGAGAACTCCCTGGGCATGACGTCGGTCGCGTGGCTCAACATCACGGTCGATGAGGAGGCGGTGCCTCCCGCCCCCGTCGCCGGTGATATCGACGTGCCGCTGAGGAGCGTGATCGACGACGACAGCGTGACGGTGCGCCCGCTCGAGGTCGCGAGCGTGGCCGACGGCCGCAACGACCTCCTCGAAGTCGAAGTTGCGGGAGGTGGCGACGACGTGCAGGTGCGCGGCGACGGTTCGCTCGATGTTCCCGTGCAGGAAACCGCGCGCGAGCTCGCGTACCGCGTCACGCGAACCGACACGGGCGATGTGGCGTACGGCCTGATCCGCATGCCGGGGACACGGGATGCTCTCCCTCAGTTGCGTGACGACGTCGACCCCATCGAGGTCGCGAGCGGTGAGAGCGTCGAAATCGATATCAACGAGTACATCGTTGCCGCGACGGGCCTGCCGGTGCTGATAACGGACGCGTCGAGGATTCGCTCGACCAACGGTGAACACGTCGTCCGGGATTCGCAGATCATCGAGTTCACACCCACGACGGGATACTTCGGGCCCGCGAATATTTCGCTGGAGGTGACCGACGGAAACTCTCCGCAGGACCCCGATGGCAGGGTCGGTTACGTGGTCCTGCCCATTACCGTGATCGGTGGGGAGGACGTTCCCCCGACCCTGCTGGGCACCACGTTCACGCTCGAACCGGGAGAGACCCGCACGATCGATCTGACGCGGATCACGCTCGATCCCGCCGCGCGTCCCGACCGCTTGGAATACGCCGTGCTGGAAGAGCCCGGCAACGGGGTGCAGCTGACGCAAGAGGGCGGTCAACTGACGATGAGCGTCGATACGAGAGCGCAGCCGGGCTCAACGGAATCCGCGACCCTCGGTGTCAGCAGCGGCGACAACGAGGGGCAACCGGGAACACTCAACTTCGCGATCGTCACATCGACGATGCCGCTCGTGCAACCCGTGACCGACTCCGTCGACCTGCAGAGGGGCGAGAGCCAGTCGCTCTCCCCGCTGACGAACGACGAAGCGACGAACCCGTTTCCGGAGCCGTTGCTCATCGACCTTGTCGAGGCGCCCTCGCAGCAGGGTGTCGACGCGCAATTGAGCGGTGACGGTCGCTCGGTCGTGGTCAGTGCGAGCGGACAGGCCCCCGTCGAGACGGTGCAGGTGCGCTACCGGGTGCTCGATGGTACGAGAGATCTCGACAGGGCGGTGTGGGGAACGATCCGGGTGAACATACAGGATGTTCCCGATCGCCCCGGCACGCCGCAGCAGGTCACGGAGCGTTTCGAAGTCGATACGCTCTTCGTGTCGGTGAGCCCGCCGGACGACAACAACAGCGCGCTCACATCGCTTGTGCTGCGCGACCAGTTCGGCGACGAATACGCGTGCTCGCTCGAGGGCGACTGCACCGTGCGTGGGCTCGAACGTGGCGTCGACTACCGCTTCACCGCTGTTGCGGCGAACGCGCTCGGCAGCAGCGAGCCGAGTCAGCAGAGCGCCCCTATGCACATCGATGCGCTGCCGAACCCTGTCAATGCGTCGAGCATCGAGGGAACACCGACGTCGACGCCGGGAACGATGCGCCTCACCTGGGATGCCGCAACTGTGCCGCGGGGAGGGACGCCCGTCAACGGTTACATTGTGCGGGTGAGCGGTCAGGGCGCGAACTTCGAACGAGAAGTCGGGGCGAACACCCAATCCCTCAACGTACCCGGCCTCACGGGCGGGAGGACCTACGACGTGGAGATCGCGGCAACCAACAGCGCCGGCGTCAGCGACGACATGTGGCGTTTCTCCGACGTGCACCCGATGACCGCGGTCGGACGCCCCGGCACGACAGCGATCGACACGGAAGACTACGAGCCCGGAGAGCCGGAGATGGTCGTCCGGTGGGGTTCGGTGACGCCCGGCGGCGGCGAGCGGGTCAGATATCGCGTCCAAGTGATAGAGGCCGGGCAGGAAGACTCGCACCGCTGTCGTTCCACGGGCGAAGGGCAGACGGGCAGGAGCGCCGAGGTCGAGATCCCCGACGGTCAGGACAGCGTCATCGTCGTCGTCGCCGACAACGGCTGGTTCTGCTCCATGTCGTTCTCGGAGACGCTCACGGGGGCACCGGAAGAGGTATCCGGTGAAGTCCCGGTCACCGTCGAGGCTCGCGACGACGCGGCCGACCCGCAGGTGGAGTCCGTCCCCGTGACGCCGAACAACCATCGCATTCAGGCGAGGCTGACGAACGGTTCGAACGAAACCCCCTGGGTCGACGTGCGGCCGGGAACCTTCTTGAATGTGGAAAGCCTGGGATACGGCTCCAGCCTGAGCGTGGAGGTCCGGCAGTGCGCGCAGTTGGCCGGGATGCTCCTGTGCGGCGCAGCCTCCGACAACGGAGACGTCGTGCCGTTCTCGCTCGATGGGCAATTCGCGAACGGCTGCAGCTGGGGCGAGCAACTCGAGACGCGCCTGCCGCAGAACTCGGTCGGCGCGACCACGACGGGGCTCGTCGAAGTGCAAGTCGACGGTGAATGGGAGCGGCTGCCGGAGGACGAGACGGTTCCCTTCGGAGCAACCGACGCTCGCGTCACGACCACGGTCGAGTATCAGGGCGCAACGTACACCGACCAAACACCGAACAGCGCCGGTAACTGCAGTGCCTGAGCGCACGGTGATGAGAGAGGAACCGCATGACTGAGAAATTCGAGCGCCTGGAAGAGGTGGCGACTGCGCTCGCCGACAATATCGGCCAAGTGCTGGTCGGCAAGGAACACGCTGTTCGGCTCACCCTCACGGGCCTGTTCGCGGGCGGACACATCCTGCTGGAGGATAACCCGGGGACCGGGAAGACGTCGCTTGCGAAGTCGCTCGCGGCCTCGATCGACGGCAGCGTGCAGCGCATCCAGTTCACTCCCGACCTGCTCCCCGGCGATATCACGGGTGTCAGCATCTGGAACCAGTCGACGGGCGAGTTCGAGTTTCACCCCGGCCCCGTCATCGCGAACGTCGTGCTGGCGGATGAGATCAACAGAGCGAGCCCGAAGACGCAGTCCGCGCTGCTGGAGGTCATGCAGGAGCGCCGTGTCACGGTCGACGGTGTCTCGCACCCGGCACCCGAGCCGTTCCTCGTGATCGCAACCCAGAACCCCATAGAGCAGGCGGGCACCTACCAGCTGCCGGAGGCGCAGCTCGATCGCTTCAGCCTCAAAACCTCGATCGGCTACCCGGACCACGCGACGCTCGTCGACATCCTGTCGAAAGAGGACCTGCTGGATGCCTCGGAGCTCGAGCCCGTCACGACGAGCGCCGAGATCCTGTCGCTACGCGAAGTCGTCGACGAGGTTCACGCAGCGCCTGCCGTCATCGATTACGTGGTCCGGCTGACAGAGGCGACGAGGAGGGCCGAAGAGGTGCGCCTCGGCGTGAGCGTGCGCGGCGCGATGGCATTCCTGCGCTCTTCCAGGGCATACGCCGCATTGAACGGACGCGACTACGTCACGCCCGATGATGTGAAAGCATTGGCATCGCCGTCGCTTGCGCACCGGCTCATCCTCGCGCCCGAAGCGGAATTCGACGGCGCGAGCCCCGAGTCCGTTATCCAGCAGATCGTGCTCGAGTCGAAACCGCCGCGGGATCGGCACTAGTCGTGCGAACGTTCCGCAAAGCACTGCGAGTCGTCACCGGCTGGGGGTGGGCGCTCGCGGCCGTTGTCGTGCTGCTGGGCGCGCTCGGCTTCGTGCTGTCCTGGAACGAGCTCATCGTCCTGAGCGTCGGTGCCCTGATTCTGCTGTTCACGGCGGTGCCATGGATACTGCGGGGCAGGGGCGTCCGGATCGAGCTGCAGCTGTCGAGCCCGCGCGTTGCGGTGGGTTCTCCCGCCTTCGCGGTTCTGGTCGCACGAAGGAGCGGTCGGCTCTCGATGCCGCACGCCGTCGAAGTCGAGATCGGCAAGCAGACGATCGAGGTCGCTCTGCCCCGCCTTGCGCGAGGTCAGAGCAACGAGATTCGGCTGCCGATCGACACATCGCGCCGCGGCAAGCTCGAAGTCGGCCCGGTACGGATAGCGCACACCGACCCGCTCGGCATTCTCGAGCGGCTCACGGTGCTCAGCGTCGGACAGACCCTCATGGTGCATCCCCGTACCGTGCGCGTGCCCGCTGCGTCATCCGGGCTCGTGAAGGATCTCGAAGGAGAACCGTCGCAGGACCTCACAGCAGACGATGTCGCGTTCCATTCGCTACGCGAGTACCAGCCGGGCGACGATCGCAGACTCGTGCACTGGCGCACGAGCGCCAAGCACGGCAGCCTGCTCGTGCGGCAGTTCGAGCCGTCGCGAAGAAGCGACACACTCGTCTGCCTCACGACGTCTCAGGAGGAGATCGGACCCGAGAACTTCGAACTCGCGCTCTCGGTCGTGGCCACGATCGGCATCGCTACGATGGTCGAACGCCGCTCGATTCGCGTGCTTTCCGGGCCGATGGGCGGATCGAAGTTCGCGAGGGAGCTGGACACCAGGGGCCGTGACTGGCTTTTGGATGAGCTGACCGAGATCCAGCGTCACGGGCAGTCAGGGTTGAAGCAGATCATTACGAGCCTTTCACGCTCGCACGAGCCGGCGCTCGCATGGTTGGTCGTGGGAGCCGAAACGCCGCCACGAACGCTGCGGGAGGCCATCGCCCGAGTGCCCGTCGACGTCGAGCCGGTCATCATACGAGTCGACGAGGGCGCGAGCCCCGGTATTTCGAAGCTCGGCACGGTTCCCGCACTGACGATCGGGGTGCTCGAGGATCTCGCACGCAATATCTCCTCGGGGGTGCGGGCATGATGTCTGGGCGCCTGGCAGCGGCCTCCTTCTACTGCATAGCGCTCGCGGCAGCGGTAGCGATGGGCTACAGCATCTACGCGACGCCGCAGTTCTGGGTGGCAACGGGTGTGACCATGATCGCGGGCGCGTTGCTGGCAGGAGGAGCCTACTTGCGGCGCTGGAGCGTCTTGACGCAGGTAGCGCTCACCGTCGGGGCGCTGTTGGTGCTCGCGGTTCCACTCGCAGCTCCCAACACGGCACGCGGCTCGGGAACACTGCTGGAAACCGTCGGCAACGTCTACACCGCGATCTGGACATCGTGGCGTCGGATCACGACGATCGACCTACCGGTCGGCACGGACGACGGGTTGCTGATGGCGCCGATCCTGCTCGTGCTCGTCAGCACCGTGCTCGGCGTCGGGCTGATCCTGCGCACGCAACGGGGCGAGCTGGCGATGCTCATGCCCGTCGCCGTGCTGTTCTGGGCGTTGCTGTGGGGCCCTCCCGTGTCCGCTCCTCTGCCGTTGACTATCGGTTTCGCGATCGCCGTCGTCGCCTCGGTCGCTTCGCTGCGACAGGCTCGCAGGCGGCGCCGCGCCGACCGCACCGTCTCCTCCCTGCCGGTGCGGCTCGTGTATGGAGCACTTGCGACGCTGCTTGCCGTGTCCGTAGGTGTCGGAGCGGCAACTGTCGCACCGCTGGGCGATCGGGTCGTCTTGCGTGAGCATCCGCCCATCCCGCGTGAGTCGCTGCAGGCGGCGAGCCCGCTCGCAGAGTTCCGGAGCAATTTCCAGGACCCGACTCGCGATCGGGTGCTCATGACCGTCACCGGCGTGCAGGAAGGCGATCTCATTTCGCTCGCATCGCTCTCCGTGTACACGGGGGAGGTGTTCGCGGCGGATACCGGCCGACTCATCCGAACGAGCGGTCGCGCGACGGGGGAGGACGCGGACCGTCAGCTCGGGTTCACCATCCAGGGGTACGAAGGTGTCTGGCTGCCGTCGATCGGCGAGCCCGAGGCGGTCGCGTTCGTCGGTCCGAGATCATCCGACCTGTCGCAGTCGCTCATGATGGCCGACGAGGGTGCCACGACCGTTGCGTTGGCCGGGTTGCGGGACGGTGACGGATATTCGGTCACCGTCGCCTCTCCCGAGGAGATACCGGACATCAGCGAACTGGAACCCGCCGGTGCAGTCGAGCGCGGCAACCAGCTCCCGCTTTCCGCACTCGACTGGATCGCTGCGCGCTCCACGATCGATCAAGAGCCGGGAGCGTCGCTGCAACTGCTGATCGCCGCCCTCGAAGAGGAGGGCTATCTCAGCCACGGCGTGGAAGACGACGAGCCGCCATCCCGTGCCGGGCATTCGAGTTCCCGCCTCGACGCGCTCTTCAGCGCCGAGTTCCTGGTCGGCGACCAGGAACAGTTCGCTGCAGCCGCGGCGCTCATGGCGCGCGAACTCGGTTTCCCGTCCCGCGTCGCCGTAGGGTTCAAACCCAGCGAAGAGGGCACCGTCGACATCTACGGCAGGGACGCAACCGCGTGGGTCGAGATCTCGACCGATCACGGCTGGGTGCCGATCGAGGTCGTTCCTGAGAACACCGCCCCTCCCGAGACGCAGGATTCCGCGGGCTTGCCCTCGACGCAACCCCAGCCCCCCGTTCCACCCGCATTACCGGAGGGCGGCCAACCCGACTCACAGCAGTCGGGCGCGCAGCCCGGGCCCTTGACCGACGACACCGTCGCGGCCGATCCCGTCTGGCTCATCTGGACCCTCCGGGCTCTCGCGCTGTTGGCATTGCTGGTGCTGCCCTTCCTCATCATCCTGCTCATGAAATTCATGCGACGGCGCTCACGACAGTTCGGCGGCGGTACGCGCGAAAGAGCCTTGGGGGCGTGGGCAGAATTCGCGGATGCCATGATCGACAGGGGGGCCGCTGCGATGGGGGAGCAGACCCGGCTCGAGTATGCGGATGGCGATACCCGCGTGGAGTCGTTTGCGCTCGCGGTCGACAGGGCGGTGTTCTCGCGTGAACAACCTGACGATGAGACCGCCCGCAGCATCTGGCAGCAGCGGGATGCCCTCGTCGCGGATCACGACGGCGCGAGAACGTGGTGGCAGCGGATGCAGCATCGGCTCTCCCTGCGTTCCCTCACCGGCAGACCGAGCCGAGCGGCTGAAGTCGAACTCGCCAAGCGCGCTCAACAGCCGGAAACTGTCCACAGCAGCGTGAGGTGATTGTGCCCCTGCGCCCGCGATTCTGGTGAAGTTGGCGCATGACCTCGCGTCTCGCACTCCCTCAGCCACCGCAGCAGCCGGGCCCCGCATCGTTTCCGCTGTTCGCATCCCTTGCCCCCGTTGTCGGCGCGCTCGTGCTCTTCGCCTTCATGCAAACGCCCTACGTGCTCCTGTTCGCCGTCCTGGGCCCGGTGATCGCGGTTGCGAGCATGATCGACAGGCGAATAGGAGCGAGGAAACTCCGCAAACGGGAAACCGCGAGGTTCGAGGAGGATGCGGAATTGCTTCGCGTCAGAATCCGGCAGCAGACGAGCCGCGCCATGGATGCACAGCGTGTGCGTAGGCCGGACGCTCGCGAACTCGGCCGGCGCGATGCGAGGCATCCGGATCGCTGGCGGTGGCGAGATGGTGAACTGCCGGTCGTGCTGGGCAATGGTCACTGCGCAACGGGGCTCACTCTCGACGAGCCGCCCGAGCCACGCGGCGTCGTGCGAGAGCTCTACGACGAACTCGCACCCCTCGCTGCCGTCGGAACGGGGCCGGTCTGCGTCGACGCACATCGCGGGCTGGGCTTCTACGGGCCGGAGCTGGTCGCGCACGGGCTCGCGAGAACGGCAATCGCGCAGGTGCTCGATGCGGTTTCGCCAGAGCAGGGAACCGTGATCGTCGAGGGCGGCGAACGGTGGCAGTGGATGCGCGAGACACCGCACAACGTGCGTTTCACGGATCGAGACGATCGGATCTGCATTGTTCGCGTGCTGTCGGAACGCGGTGACTGCACGATCGCGGTTGCCCCAGAGCCCAACGACCTGCCGCGCGAATGCGGGCTGCGCATCCTCGCTTCCGCTGAAGAAATCGATGTTGACGGCGTCTCGGCCGTGCCGCGCACGATCGCGCAGCACGAGGCGGAAGCCCACCTGCGCAGACTCCGAGAATCCGCGTCCGCAAGCGGATTCGTGACGGCGGGAACCATCCCGGAAAGCGTCGCACTGGATGCCCTTCAGCAGAGCAGCGGGGAAGGGCTTGCCGCGACCTTCCTGGTCGCAACGGAGCCCGTCACGGTCGACCTCGTGGCAGACGGTCCGCACGCCGTGGTCGGGGGAACCACGGGCAGCGGCAAGAGCGAGCTGCTGGTGTCCTGGGTGACGTCACTTGCCGCCGGCTACACGAGCGGGGAGCTCAATGTGTTGCTCGTCGATTTCAAAGGAGGAGCCTCGTTCGGCGAGTTGCAGGGGCTGCGGCACTGTGTCGGGCTCATGACCGA
>NZ_CAMEFJ010000068.1 GCF_945915485.1 uncultured Agrococcus sp. | reverse complement strand
GGTCCTTGCGACGCGCCCTGAGGAGATGCGCCCTGAGGAGATGCGCCCTGAGGAGGTGGCGCTTGAGGAGGTGGTGCCTGAGGAGGAGCTTGGGGTTGCTGCGGCTGCGAGGGTTCGCGGCCGCTCAGCGAACCGGGACGGTACGGCTGCGCTTGCTGAGGAGAGGGCTGCGGGCTGGGCCCGGGTCCGGATGCGATAGGAGCAGAAGAGGGTGCCGACACGGGGCCGGGCGACGCCGTCGGCGCGGAGGTCCGCGCAGCAGGAGCGGACGGGGGGCTCTGACCGGCCGATGGTGCGGGTGCCGAGTGGCCGACCTCCGGGACAGCCGCACCGAGAACCCCGCTGCTTCCCCTTGCTGAAGGAACATACTGCAGCGATTCACGCTCGACTGCCTCCGTGGCAAGCGACGGCAGCTGCTCTTCGTCGTCGTTGAGCTCGACCTTGGCATTCTTGCGCGCAATGCGCATCCGCTTTCTGTCGTACGGGTTCAACCCCGCGCGGATGTCGACGAACCAGGTGCCTCCTGCGTAGTCCAGCCATCCTCGCCGACGTCGCTGCTGGTCGAAGAACGGCGAAACGAAGAAGAGCGCGGGGCCGATGACGGGCACGTAGAACACCAGGCTCATCAGCAGCCCGCGCCACACGGCCCGCCAGAATCCCGGGGCTTCGAGCGTCTTGACGTTGACGGATCGGATACCGACGAACGCCTTGCCGATCGTGACGCCCTTCTTGCCGTGCAGCGACACCTGCACGATCATGAATGCGAGCGTGAGCACGAACGAGAACAGCCACACGAGCAGAATCAGAATGAAATTCGGGTGCTGCACGAATCCGTACACGTCGAGCATCCCGGTCAGAATGTTGATCAGGTACGGAACGACGAAGATGAGATACGGCGACATGAGCAGGCCGTAGATCACGAATTCGATTATGGAGGCGAGTGCGCGACGTCCGTACGGCGCGGGCACGAGGCCGAGCATCGCGGCATACTCCGGGTCGGGATTACCGTCGTCGTCGAGACCCTCTACGACCTTCTTCTTGTCGTCGATCTCCCAAATCATCGTTTTCTCCTTCGAGAACGAGCTTGCCGCAGGAAGGAGCGGATAGACAACTTCGACTTCAGTCGCTCCCAGCGCGAGGCCTCACCCTGCATCGCTGCAAGGCTCTGATCGACGTCGCTCCAGAACGCTTCGACCTCTTCGTCACCCGGTCGCTCCGGCCCGAATACTCGCTCATCGACGTACGCGCCGATCGAGACGGCACGCGACTCGGGGTACCTATCACCGACGGAGGCCGCCACGGTCGTGCGCGTGACTCCGCTTGGAACATCCAACCCGAGGTCTACGGCCTGGTCGACGACCTCGTGCCATCCTCCGGAGAGCCTCGAGGAGGGGTCGCTCGCTTGTCGTCTTCGCTTTCTGCGCACGAGCTTCATGGCGCCGACGATGATGAAGGGCGAAAGGAGCAGCAGTATCGCCAGCAGCGAGATCAGCACGGTCATCACGATCGGGACCCAGTCGAAGGGGTCGTCGTCTTCCGTGTCCTCGCCTGGATCCGGCTGCACCTCGGGTGTCAGCTCCACCGGCTCCTCCGGCGGCTGCGGGGGCTGCAGCACCTGTGGTCGCGGGTCGGGTTGCGGCTCGGGTTCCGGTTCGATTTCGGTGTTGTCCTCCGGCGGTGTCGCATCGAACGGCACCCAGCCGTGCCCTGCGAAGGGGATTTCCACCCACGCGTGCATGTCGGTGCCGCGCAGATTGACGGGTTCGGATGACCCGGTGAATTCATCATTGGGGTACAGCCCCATGACGACGCGGGCCGGAACGCCGATCTGCTGCATCGCGAGCGCGAACGCGACGGCGTACTGTTCGTCGTCGCCGAGCGGGACGTCGCCGCGGAACATCCTGTCGATTCGGAAGACGCTGTGGCCCGCGAGCGACGTGAGCTCATCGGACTCCAGCCCGTGGCTGAACGCACCGCCGTGCAACCTGCTCTGCAACGACTCGATGATCTCCAGCGTCGTATTACCTTCAGCGTGCGTTGCAACCCAAGCCTGCAGCAATTCGGGTATCTGCTCTGCTTGAGGAACATCGACGTCGAGGATCTCGACGCCGCGAAGATCGTCTGGGTCGGGCCGCTCCGTGACAAGCGAGGAGAACTCGTACGCGTCACCCTGCTGCAATTGCTGCGTCACGATCGCACTATCCGTTGAGCCGTTGTAGTGCAGCGAGTTGTGCAGGAGCGGCGAGCGATCTCCTTCGAACTCCATCGACTGCAGCGATCCGGTGGTCGGCAGCCAGATCCCCGAGTACTGGTCGATCTCGACCCGCACGGTCGCGGGCGCACCGTCCGAACCGCCCTCGACGCGGTCACCGATCCGGGAGTACGAACCGGAACTGCCGGACTCCCGCGCACCCGCGACGGCGAAGACATCACCGTCGTGGAAATCCATCGTGGCTATACGCAGCCGAGACCCCGCCGGCATCCCCTCGACCGTCATGAGCGTTTCGTTCTCGAAGTTCTTGATCCAGCCTCGGTAGCCGGCAAGCGGGCTCGGGTACTGTTCGACGTCGACGGGAGGCTCCACGACGTCGCGCAGGATGCTGCGGTTCGCCGGTTCGACGATGAGCGTCGCACCCGAGCCGACGACTGCCGCGCCGACGAGCATCGCGACGGCGCCGAGCAAGCGCTTCCGGCCCTGCGTCTTCTGCATGCGGCGGGCATCCGTGACGTCGAGGGCCGTTTCTTCGGCAAGCGACTTGCGGAACATGTGCATGCGCCACGACGACCACGCGAGTGCGATGACGACGACGGCGACGCCGACGAGCCAGGGGAACGCGACCATCTTCGTGCCGAAGATGATCCCGACCAGCAGCGCCGCGAAGACGGGGGCGACGGCCCAGAGCGAGAACTTCCTCAACCGCAGCGCGAGCACCGTCGACAGCGCGGAGCAGATGAGCGTCGTCAGGAGCGGGACTGCCAGCAATCCCGCGAAGGTCGTGAGCGGGGGCTCGGCCGTGAGCACTTCCTTCCACGAGAAGACGATGCCCAACATCAGATCGCGGAGCCCGCCGAGCGTTGGCAGGACGCCCCAGAGCGCTTTCGAAGGAACCGCGAGCGCAACCCCGAACAGGACGTATGCGAGCACGACCCCGGCCGTCGTATAGAGCCAGCCTTTGAACGGCCCCGAGGATGTCAGGACGCCGACGCCGATGCCGAGCAGGGCTCCCCCCAACCCTGCGATGAGGTACTGGAATCCGCCGAAGGCCGGACCGAACGTGAGCGTCACGAGCGAGAACAGGACGAACATGACGGCGATGTCGATGCCCTTGCGTATGCGGCTCGACTGCAGAAGGGGCTTCCGGTTCACGCTTCGCTCACCGCCCGCAGCAGCCGGGGCAACGACTCGACTTCGTTGATGGCGAGCATCTGAGCGCCGCCGAGTTCGCGGATGCTGACGTCCTGCCCCGGATTCGCTTGCACGACGACGGCTCTCGCCTGCGGCGGCAGGAGTAGTTTGGCTCGCCGGATGTCGTCGGGTGAGACGCCCGTGCCCGCGTGCAGCACGATAAGCGAGGCGTCCGTGTGCTCGCGCCCGATTCTCGCCGCCAGCTGCAGGAAGTTCGCGTGCCTGCTCCCGTAGTCGAGACGGCTGAGCGTGTCGAGCATCCGCTTGGGGTGGATCGTCGGAACGGGGGTCTTCGAAGTCACAACCGAGACATTCATTTCGTCGCGGATCGCCTGCAGCCCCAGTGAGCCGAGCACGCTGATCGCAACCTCGAACTCCTCGGGGTCCACGTAGTCGTGCGCGTTCGTGCTGAGCCCCATCGCCAGGATCGAACGTTTCGTCTGTTCGAACTGTCGCACCATGAGCTTGCCGGTTCGAGCGGTCGACTTCCAGTGAATGTAACGTCGGTCGTCACCGGGGGCGTACTCGCGAAGCGCGTGGAACGAGATGTCGCTGTCGGTCAGCTCGCGCGAGGAGATGCCTTCGAGGTCACGGATCAGACCTACCGAGGTGGCGTCGAGGTGGACGGTCTTGGGATGCACGAACAGTTCGACGGGGTCCGTCCAACGCACCTGACGGCGCAGTAGCCCGAGTGGATCGGCGCGAACACTGCGCACGGGGCCCACCTGCAGGACGGCACGGCGTCTGGTCGGGATCGCGAAAATGTCCTCGTGCACGTCACCCGGCGCCATGCGCGGCAGGTCGAAGGTCGCGACAGCGTCGCCGACGGGAACCTCGATAGCGGCGGGCGGGAGCGACCTGTTGGAGGCCGCATGGATCTCGATGCGGCCGAGCGCACGCTCACCGACGACAACGCGCGTAAAGGCGAGGTCGAGTTCGATGCGATACTGCGTTCGCCCCAGCACGAACAGCACGGCGATCGCGAGCAGCGCAAGGGCTGCGAAACCGGCGACGATGACTTCGCGCCAGCCGAAGATCAGCCCGGAGACCGCCGCGCCGATACCGATGGCGAATGCGAGCCAGCCAAGACCTGTAACGGGCTCGAGATACGGCCCGACGACACCCTGCCACCGACGCAGGAGGACGCCCGCACGCTCCATGAGCGTCGGTTCGTCGTTCGCGCGCAGCGCGGACTCCTGCGTATCACCGGAGAACCTCGCTCGCGTCTGCCTCACCATCGTGAGGAAACGCGATCGAGTCGCACCTCCTGTGTCGCGGTCGGCTTCTGGCATCAGGCTGACACTTCTCGTTCCTGTGGAGCGCTGACCTCTGCGATCGCCTTGTCGACGATGTCCTCACCGCTCACGCCGTTGAACTCCGCCTCCGGGTCCAGCACGATTCTGTGGGCCAGCACGGGGCGCGCGAGATCCTCGACGTCGTCCGGCAAGACGTAGTTGCGGCCGCGACTCGCGGCGCGGGCCTTGGCAGCACGCGCCAACGCCATGGCACCACGAACCGAGACGCCGAGCCGAGCGTCCTTGTTGCCGCGTGTGTGGTCGGCGAGTTCGGCGATGTACTGGAGCACCGCGGGGGCGACGTGCACCGTGCCGGCGAGGTCGATCATCTCGGCGATCGCGTTCGTCGTGATGACGGGGCTGATCCGGGCGGACGCATCACGATTCGCGGCGCCGGCGAGGATGTCGATCGTCTGTACGACGCCCGGATACCCGATCGAGGTCTTCATGAGAAAGCGGTCGAGCTGCGCTTCCGGCAGCCGATACGTACCCGCCTGCTCCACGGGGTTCTGAGTTGCGATGACCATGAAGGGGCGATCGACCTCGTGCGATTCGCCCTCGGCCGTCACTCGGCCCTCCTCCATGACCTCCAGCAGCGCCGACTGCGTCTTCGGCGATGCGCGGTTGATCTCATCGGCGAGCAGAATCGAAGCGAACACGGCTCCCTTGTGGAAGCTGAATTCGTTCTTCTGCTGGTCGTAGACCGTAACACCGGTCACGTCGCTCGGCAGCAGGTCGGGCGTGAACTGGATGCGCTTGTGACTGCCCTGCACGGTCGCCGCCATCGACTTCGCGAGCTGCGTCTTCCCCGTGCCGGGGGCATCCTCGAGCAGCAGATGCCCTTCCGCGAGCATCGTGATGAATGCGAGCGTGATGATGTCTTCCTTGCCGAGCACGACGCCGCCGACGGTGTCGACCAGCTTCTTGAACGTCGCGGCAAACCATTCGGCCTGCGGCTGGGACAGTGGCATTGACACTATGGGGTTCCTTTCGGACTCGGTTCGCTGACATGGTAGTCGATGCGGGTGCTCATCAGCCTGGCCACCGCCTGACCGGAGTCTCTACATTCACGCCGTTTCCGGACACCACCATCCAGGCGTCACCTGAGAAACCCGAATAGCAAAGATGGTTGGTTCCATCGGGTCTCGTGGTCCCGGTCGTCGTGGACCCGGATGCCGAGTTTATGACGACCTGACCGGTCTGGAATGAGGTGTCTCCCCCGGTACCGTCACCGGTGTTGAAGCACTGGAAGTTGTAGGTGCCACTGGGAAATTCATCCCAGTTCAGTTCGAAGTATCTGCAGTTTTCGCCATTATTGCCGCTGCATGATCCCTGTGCGTAAACGGGCCCGCGCGTGAGCGTGATGGACGGCTGGAGGCCCCGAGCAGCGGCGTCGTTCGTCGTGGTCTGGGCGCCGTTGCCGTTGTTGTTCTGCTTCCCTGTAGACGCTTCGACCTCAATCGTGACCCGTTGCCCATTCGAGGCATTGACCGTTCTGGAACCACGGTTCCCAACCGACTCCCAACCGCCGCCGTTGATGTTCACCCGCACTGACACGGGGTGCCCGTTCGCGGATGGAGCATCCCACGAGACCTCCACGCTACCGACTCCGGCAGTTGCGCTCGCACTCGGCCTCCCGATAGGCCCATACGGATGGATGCCGACACTCGACGGATCGCTCTCCGTCGACGCGTCGTCTGCCGTCCCTACAGCGCGCACCTGCACGGTGTGTGCCCCGTTCGAGGCGTTCACTCTCTGGTTGCCGGCGCTCGCCGACTGCCAAGATCCGCTACCGACTCGATACTGGTAGGAGAGTTCACTCTCGCGATAGCCGTTCAGCGCTCCTGCCTGAATGTTGATGGTCGAGTAGCCGTCCGAATCGGAGACGTGGGTAGCGGTCGGGGCTCCCGGCGGATTCACGAGCCTGATCGGGTCGCTCGTGCTGGCTTGTCCGTCGCTCACGTCGTTGGTTGCGTACACCCTGAAGGTGTACGGTTGCTCGCTGACCGGCAGACTCTCGAACGTTGTGCTCGCGGTCTCGCTGCCACCGGTGGCCGGGATGGTGCGCCGCTGCTCGTTGAGGGCGGTGCCTCCTCTGTACGGCGTGATGGTGTAGGTATCCACGGACACGCCGTTGCCATCAGAAACGCCCCAGCTGACGACGACCTGATTCACGGATCCGCCTATCTGCGAAGGGCTGGCGCTGACTTGCCCCGGCGCTGTCGGCGGGCCGGCGGGAACTCTTTCTCGCGATTCCGGCGACCACTCGCTCGGCTCATCCGCATTGTTGTGCGCCTGCACGCTGAAGATATACCCCGTACCGTTGCGTAAATTCTTCCAGGTGAAGTTCGTGCTCTCGACCCGCTGCTGCGTGGTGCCGTCCGGAGCGGGAGGGGAGATCTGCAGAATGTAGAACTCGATACTGGAGCCGCGGTTCTCCGGCTGCTCCCACGATATGTCCAGTTCCTGGTCGCCTCGCTCGGCGCTCGGCGCATTCGGCTGCTCGGGGCGGACATCCGGCCTGGCATCGATCGATGCTTGCGACGGGTCGGATTCGCCGACATCGTTCACGGCGACGATGCGGAAGTTGTACACCGTGTCATTCGTGAGCCCTGTCACGGTGCACGACGTGGAGCCGCACTCCTGTGCTCCGCCATCCCACTCGACGAGGTATCCGGTGATCGGCGCGCCGTTCGCCGAGGGAGCGGTCCAGGAGAGCGTGACCTGCGCATCGCCGATGGCGTTCACATTCGGGCGCAGGGGAGCATCCGGGCGACCCCGCACGCTGATCTCGACGTTGCCAACCGCCGTCCTCGCCTCGTTCTGCGTGGCGTCCTCGATCGTGTACTGCAACGTCAGCATTCCGGAGAAGTCTGCGCCGGGAGTGACCGTCACGTTCGTTCCGTCCGTCGACGGCGCGCCGATCGCCTCACCACGCAACACCTGCACGTCACGAACATTCAACGACTCGCCGATGTTCTGGAACGGGTTGAAGTCGTTCTGCAGCACGTTCACCGTCACCTCGACACCCTGATCCGTCTCGGCAGAGTCGGCGATAGCCTGCGGTAGCGGCCGTGTCGAGGCGACCACCTCGACCGTCACGGTTCCCGGTACCACGTTGCCCGCGGGGTCCTCGATCAGGATCTGGTAGGAGCCTCTCGTGCCGGGCGGGGTGTCAGTCTCCGCCGTCGCGACGAAGGTCTGATCGTCGATCGTCGCGTCGATGCCCTCTGCTTCGCCGCCGTCCATCCGGAACTTCATATTCTCGAGATCGCCGGGATCAGGGTCCCTGGTCGCTTCCTTCAGGTCGTACTCGGTCGCGGCTTCGCCCGGCTGCACCTGCAGCACGGCACCGTGGAACTCCGGATCCACTTCGCTGGAAGGAGTCACGACGATCGGCACCGTGAGTCTGGCGGTCAGGGCGTCGGGATCATCCGGACCCGCTCCGTCCGTCACTTCGAAGTTGATCGCGGCGTCGCCGACATAGCTGGGCGCCGAGGTGTAGGCCAGGGTGTGCTCGTCGATCACGAGACTGTCACCGTTGTCGTTGGTCGCCGAGACGGCGTCGGCCGTTGTGATCCTCGCCGTCCCGCCGTTCGGCAGCTCGACGACTCGACTCAGCGGAATCTCCAGCAGCTGTCCCGACCCGATGTACAAGACGGTGTCGGAGGCGACGTACGGGAGTCGTTCGCCGATCGCGGGTACGAAGATGAAGGCCTCGCCCGCGCCGCCGTCCTGATCGGTGGCACGGTAGGTGATGACCTGGAACTCTTCGCCCGGCATGATCTGGATGCCATCGTCGACAACCGTTCCCTCGCCGAGCAGCACGTCGAGTGCCAGATCCGCGGGGTCACCGTCGACGTCGCGATCGTTCTCGAGCACGGGCACGACGAAGGGCTCGCCGGCGGTGAGGTCGTCGAGCGCGACCACATCGTCGACAGCCTGAGGCGGTATCAGAGGAGCCTCGGCGTCGACCTGCACCAGGATCGCGCCGATCGCACTCGCTCCGCGGACATCCCGGATCGTGTATTCGAGCATGTAGTCGCCCGGCTCCGACGGCGCCGTGAAGTTCACCGTGGGGGTCTCGGAACCGAGTCGCAGGTCGTCGAACACCCGCGGAGCATCCTCGGTGTTGACGCTTACGAGCGTGAGCTCGTCGCCATCCGGATCGGTGTCGTTATCGAGCACCGACACCGCGACCGCGCGGTCAGGGCGCACGTGCACCGAATCGAGCATTGCCTGCGGAGGCTGATTCACTGCGCTCGGCTGCGCGATACCGACCGTGACGGAGCTCACCGACTCCGCACCCCATCGATCGCGCACCCGATACTGGAAGGTCGTTGTTCCGCTGTCGCCGGAGAACGCCTCGAAATCGAAGTAGTCGGGGCCGATCTCCACGATCCGCCCCTTACCGGGCGCGGTTTCCCAGCCGACCAGGGTCACGCCGTCGCCGTCCGGATCGATACCGTTCAGCGGGATGGGCACGCGAACCGTGTTGCCTGCCAGGACACGACTCGTAACGTCTTGCGCGTGCGGCGGGTTGTTCGTTTCGAGGTCGCGTCGTTCGATCTCGACGCGCACGCTGGCGGTCGCCGTGTTCTCACGATTATCGCTGATCTGATAGATCACATCCACGAAGGACGGCCCGCCGACGACGACGTGCAGGCGAATCTGATCACCGTCGACGAATACGTATCCCTCCTCCGGCAGCAGCGAGGACTCCACGAGTTCGGGGTCGAGGGAGAAGGGCAGGTTGTCAGGGCTGAAGTCGTTCGCAGTCACATCGATCGATGTGAAATCGCCTTCGCGCAGTGTGCCCGTGTCATCGACCGCGACCGGGCTGCGCGGCTTGTCCGGCGGTTCCACCGGGATGACGACGATCTCGCCGGTCGCGGTCTCGGTGCCATTGGACACCTGATAGGTGAGCGTCGCGCGGTCGGTGAGACCGTGCTGGTCCTCGATCCGCAACATGTGCCGGTGCACGAGTTGCACCGACAGCGGGACACCTCCCGTGTCGACCGACTGCACGACGAGTACGCCGCCGGCGGGGTCGACATCGTTCTCGGTGAGGTCGAGGAGCGCTTCGCCTCCCATCGGCAGCAGCGCGACATCGCGAACCGCGACGGGAACCGCATCCTCTATCGGCTCGGTGACATCGACACGGATGTGCCCCTGCGCCTGACTCGGCCCCGCAGCAACCGTGTAGTCGATGTAGTGGGTTCCGAGGCTTCCGCCGGTGACGTGCAGCGTGTTCGTGGACCGGTCGAGATCGATCGTCAGGTCGCCTCGCGGTGTAGCACTCGCGAGCCTCGCGTTCTCGCCGGCCGGGAGGAAGTCGTTCGCGAGTGGTTTGAGCGAAGTGGTTTCGCCTTCGTTGACGCTGGCGTAATCGGCGTTCGCCATGGGTGTCGACGTTCCGCGCTCCCGCACTTGAACGTCGATCGTCGACTCGCGCTCCTCGATACCGTCGCTCACCACGATCGTCATCGTCGTCGGGCCGGATTCACCCGTCGCAGTGTAGATGATGCGACCGTTCGGGTTGAACCGTACGGTGTCTCCGGAGTCGCTGAAGGCGTCGACGAGGAAGACGTCGTCGCCGTCCGGGTCGAACCAGTTATCGAGCGCAGCATGCTCGTACTGCGCCCGCTGCTCCACTTCGAAGCCCTGATCGCGAAGCGTCTCCGGAGCAGCGTTCTGGCTGTCATCACGAATCCTCAGGGTTACCGATGCTTCATCGGTTCCGCCACGGCCGTCGTCGACCCGGTATCTGAAGTTGATCGCGTTGGCGCTGAAGTCGGCCGGGACCTCGACTTGAAACTGGGAGGAATTGCGCACTGGCGAGATCCGGACTCCTGCGGGGGCATCCCCCACGAGAGAAACGGTCAGGATGTCGCCGTCCGGATCGCTGTCATTGTGCAGCACCGGCACCAGGGTGGAACGACCGGTCCGTGCGCCGAAGATCGTGTCGTCGTGCGCGACGGGAGGGTTGTTCTCTTCGCTGGGGTCGGGGGCGATGTGATCGACGGAGTCGTCCATCGACTCATCGTCTTGCTCTTCCGTCTCCTCATCCGAGGTCGGCGGTATCAGGTCCGCCCAGTTGTCGACCATGACCAGTTCGTCCGTCATCAGCCACGAGACACCCGAGACCACGTCATTCAAAGCGACGACACCGCGATGTTCGCGGAAGAGCACATCGCCGCTCATCTCGGCGTCGACGACTTCGTCGAGGTTCGCGCTTTCGTCGTCGCAGGCGCGAATGACGCGGGAATCCCCCGGCCATGCCGCGTGAACGCACGTCGCCAGTTGCACGGGGGCGACCGCATCCCCTCCTGACGCGTACTCTTCCGCGCGGGCGTCTCCCCCCGCTAGCGGTTGCCGGATCAGTTCGCTTCCCGTTGCCAGCACGACGCTCTCGGATGCGATGCCCGACTGTTGCAGGACCGCGGTCTCGGGGACATCAATGACGGATGCGGGCAGCAGGAGTACTCCGTTCGCTGCGTCGAGCGCGGCCGGTTCCGTGCCCACCGCCGTGATCTGCAGATCGTCGGCGACGCCGAGCTCTGCACGCTGCTGCTCCGTCGGAGCTGCGAATACCCCGTCCGTTGCTTCCCAGGTGTAGGCGGTTGCATGCTCGGAAGAGACCGCGTGCACATTGCCTTCCTCATCGGCAGTCGCGGCACCGCCGGGTCCGAGTACCGCGAGCGGGTCGGACTCCTCGTATCTGAACCCTGCGAGTGTGCTCACGGGAAGAGCCCAGAGCCGACCGTCGATAGGGTCGACGATGGTGATGGTTCCGCCGCGGAGCGTCACGTCGACGATGCCGGGCATCGGGATATCACCGACAAGGCTGACCTGCCCCGTGTCGATCGGTCTCAGACTGATGTTCGTGTGATCGACCATGATCACCGTGCCGTCGTCCTGCACGACGTCGAAGCTCTCAGAAGGAACGGTCAGCCCGGCATCGAGTTCCTGCGCCTGGTAGTTCAAGTGGCCGAGTTCGCTCGATTCGAGTTTCGTAACCCAGACGCCCCCGTCATGCATATCCACGTCGGTCGTCGTAAACCCGGGGTGCGAAAACGCCATGATGCCCAGCGCGACGGCCGCCGCCGTCACAACCGCCACCGACGCCGAAGCACGCTTCCTCTGTTTCACGAAGCGCAGCACTTAGGAGCCCCCACCCTCTCAGCAACTGGATTGCAGCGGCCAGCGGTCGTGCAATCAGACCGAACTGCTCTTGCCGGCTACCGATTCAGGATATCCGATGAATCTCGCCCGGTGCAGCGTTCTCGCGCAGAACACGGGGCCGCGCTCCGCACGAGCATACGGCGGAGCTACGGGGTCCATGACCTTTCTTCCCCTTCATAGACACGGCTGCCGTTTTGGAAGAGGTCGATCCGGACCTCCCCGTGCCCGTTGTAGAAGCAGAAGCGATCGGAGCCATCCAGGGCCGTTCCGGACGATGCCAGTGAGACGTCGTAGCCCGTGTGGAAGTAGCCACCGGAGCTGTGCCAGCACCGGAACTCGTACGTTCCCGATTCTATTCCTTCGTAGTTCAACACGAGCGTGGGCCCGCATGATCCGTCTATGCATCGGTCAGCCCCCTGAGTGACCCACAGGCGTGACGACTCTTCCACGGTTCCGCTGGCGCTCGCGTGCGGTGTTTCGCTCCACTGCTCTTCAGAATCGCGCACCCGGATCTGCATCTGGATCGTCTGCCCTGCATTACCGTCCACCGTGGGATTGCCGCTCGTACCGTTGCGATCCTGCCAACCGGACCAGCTGCCGTTACCGATTCTCTGACGTGTCTGGACCTGATCGATGGGTCTGCCGTTCTCACCGTTCAGGCTCCAATTGAACGTCACACCCGTTGTCGAAGCGATCGCTGAAATACTCGCCTTCGGCGGTGCCCCGTACGGCGATACCTGGACGCTGGCGACATCGCCGGTGTTCGAGACGCCGTCCGACTCGGCGACCGCGCGAACCTGCACCGTCTGCTGTGCATTCGAGAGGTTCGATATCACTTGATCTCCCGTGCCGATCGATTGCCAGTCGCCACTGCCGACACGGTACTCATAGCTCACTTCACCGGCCCGATAGCCGTTCAGTGCTCCCGGTGTTATGCGTATCTGCGCTGCTCTGTCACGATCGGCCAGATGCTGCAGCGCGGGTGCTTCCGGTGCGTTCACGATGCGGATGGGCGAACTCGTGGCCGACTCGCCATCACTCACATCGTTCGTCGCGAACACCTCGAACGTGTACGCGTCTTCATGGACAGGCAGACTCTCGTATGTGTACCTCACCGTCGTGCTGTTCGACGGCGGTGCCACCTCGCGGCTCAGCTCCGTCAACGCGGTTCCGTTGCGATACGGAACAACCGTGTAGTGCTCGATCGCCGACCCGTTGTCATCGGAAGCACCCCAGGTGACGGCGACCTGATTCGTCGACCCGCCCAGTTGCTGCGGCGTTGCAGAAACGTTCGTCGGCGCCGTCGGCGGGCCAGCGGGAATCTCCCCCGCAGACTCCCTCGACCACTCGCTCGGCTCATCCGCGTTGTTGTGCGCCTGCACGCTGAAGCGATACTCCGTACCGTTGTGCAAACCCGTCCAGGTGAAGTTGGTGCTCTCCACCTCAACCTGCGTCGTTCCGTCCGGAGCACCCGGTGAGATCTGGAGAATGTAGAACTCGATCCTCGAACCGCGATTCTCCGGCTGCTCCCAGGAAACATCGAGCTCCCGATCGCCGCGCTCGGCGCTCGGCGCGCTCGGCTGTTCGGGCCGCACATCCGGCCTGGCATCGATCGAGGGAGGAGAAGGATTCGACTCCCCCACCTCGTTCACCGCGACGACTTCGAAGTTGTAGACGGTGTCATTCGTGAGGCCCGTGACCGTGCAAGTCGTCGAGCCGCACTCCTGTGCTCCGCCATCCCACTGCACGATGTACCCGGAGATCGGCGCACCGTTCGACGAAGGAG
>NZ_CAMEFJ010000067.1 GCF_945915485.1 uncultured Agrococcus sp. | reverse complement strand
ATTCCGGCGGCAGCCACGCACACGGCGATAGCTGAGCATTTTCGGCCCATTCCTCCCATCCACAATGACGTGAAAGAGACACCAATGTCCACTCTCCCTTCTCGCTCAGGCGCTGCTCCAGGCAACGCAGACGCCGCGCATGCCATGAACCAAGGAAAAGGGCAGCTTCGACGCTCACTCAAGCTCCGCCACCTCGTCTTCATCGGGCTCGCCTACATGGCGCCGGTCGCGGTGTTCGACATGTTCGGCATCGTGTCAGAAGAGACGGAGGGGCACGTACCGCTTGCCTACCTCGTCGTCCTCGTGGCCGTACTGTTCACCGCGTTCAGCTACTCGCGCATGGTGCGGTTCTTTCCGATCGCGGGGTCTGCCTATACCTATGCGAAGGAGGCGATCAACAAGCATCTCGGTTTCCTTGTCGGCTGGGTCGCGCCTCTCGACTACCTGCTCCTGCCGATGATCAACGCAATTCTCTCCGGCATCTATATGGGTGCGGTCTTCCCCGACGTACCGTTCTGGGTATGGGTCGTGCTGACGATTGCGATCTGCACCGCCCTCAACCTCCTCGGTGTGAAGCTGGCCGCAAGCATGAACGTGGTCCTGGTGACGATCCAGCTGGTCGTGGCGTTGGTGTTCCTTGTGCTCACGGTCAAGAACATCATTGATGGCGCGAACGGCGCTGAGTTCTCCATGGCACCGTTCTACGCTGTAGATATCTCCGGTACTGCCATCGCAGCGGGCGCAGCGATCCTGGCCCTGTCATTCCTCGGCTTCGACGCAGTCTCGACGCTCGCGGAAGAGGCGGAGCGACCGGAACGCGACATCCCGCGCGCGATCTTCATCATCGTCTCCGCGGCCGGCGTGTTCTTCATCAGCATCACCTACTTCATGCAGGTGTTGTTCCCCGACGTCACACTGCTGGAAGACGTGGTCGGGGCCTCGCCGGAGATTGCGAAGTACATTGGCGGGGCAGCGTTCCAGGCGATCTTCGTCGGTGGATACATGATGGCCGTACTCGGATGCGGTCTCACGCAGCAGATGAGCGCCGCGCGCCTCCTCTACGCCATGGGCCGTGACGGGGCACTCCCCCGGCGACTGTTCGGACACGTCGCGAAACGCACCGGCATCCCCGTTGCCAACGTCATCGTCGTCGCGGCGATCGCACTGACGGCTCTGTTCGTGGATCTCGACCAGGCAGCTTCTATGATCAACTTCGGTGCTTTCATCGCGTTCACCTTCGTGAATCTGTCGGTGATCTTCGTATTCTTCCGGTTCCTGAAGCGTCGAACACCCGGTGCCTGGATCGGCTTCGTAATCGTGCCGGGCGTCGGCGTGGCGATCAATGTCGGGCTGTGGTTCAGCCTCGATACGGTTTCGATGCTCATCGGCGGATGCTGGCTTGCTGTCGGCGTGATCTACCTGCTGGTGAAGACACGAGGTTTGAAGAAGAACGCTCCCGATCTCACCGGACCGGTCAACATCGACATGTACGAATAACCGGCCCACGCAGCAAGGGGATTGCCACACAGGGCACGCCGTGCAATTCTGCTGAGCATGACACTTCGCGCGATCTACATCAACGGAACGCTCACGCCATCGCCAGAGCACAGCCACACGGCAACCCTGATCGACCGCAGCGCTGACATCCTGCGACAGCAGGGGGTCGAAGTCGACATCGTCAGGGCTGTCGACCTCGACTTGGCTCCCGGTGTCCAGCCGGATATGACGGAGCAGGGCGCCGCATCCGACGCCTGGCCGGAGCTCTGGCAGCGGATACTGCACTCGGACATCATCGTGCTGGCCACCCCCATCTGGCTGGGACAGCCGTCGAGCGTGATCAGACGAGTCGCCGAGCGGCTCTACGCGCAGTCGGGCGAACTGAACGAAAACGGCCAGTCGATCTACACCGGCAAGGTCGCCGGATGCTTGGTCGGCGGCAACGAGGACGGCATGAAGCATTCTGCCTCCGAGATCCTCTACACCCTGCAGCACATCGGGTGCACGATTCCCCCGCAGGCGGACGCCGGCTGGGTTGGAGAAGCCGGGCCGGGGCCGTCGTTCGGCGACGAGCTGGATGATGGCACGCGAGCCGGGTTCGACAATGACTTCACGAACAGGAACATCACGATCATGTCGTGGAATCTGCTGCACCTCGCCAGAATGCTCGCTGACGGGATCCCGAACGAGGGCAACGATCGGCGTAAGTTCGGCTGAACCCGCTTTCTCCTTTGCCAAGACGACCGGTTCTCTCCCGCCGCGTTCACCCCTGTGTGCCACCATAAACGGTCTCGACGCCGTCCCCGTCGCCGGGCTCCGCAGAAGAACGCCCGTCACACAGGAGTCGTAATGTCCCGGGTCCGGAAGGCTCGGAAACCGACGACGAAGAGCCCGGTTGCCACTATGAGCAATCCCACGATCGCAAGCGCTGACACGTCCTCGGCCGGATATCTGGAAACCATCGAGAACGGTGAGAGCTGTGGTGCCCAGCCACCAACGCCGAAGAGTTCTCCGAGCTTGCCGATTGCTATCGCGTACGAAGCAAGCAACCAGACCGCTGGACGCGCGAACGATGGAGCGAAGCCGAAGAACGCTACAGAGACGGAGATCGTGAGCAGCACCGGAGCCACATAGACAAGCGCTGCAAGCAGCATTTTGGGGAGGATCGTGTCGTCTCCGACGGAAGCTGCGGCGGTCACACCGAGACCGAATGCGCTGAGGAAGAGGATGCCGATGCTGGAGAGCGCGGCTACCCCGACGTAGCTGCCCAACCAGCGAGTTCTGCCCACGCCGGTTGCCAGCACCGGCTCGGCCAGCCCCTGGACCTCGTCGTTGCGAGCGCGAAGAACGGCGAACGCACCGCCGTAGATCGCCGAGAAGATCGCCAGGATCGACACGAGGTGCGCGAGCAGTGCTTCCGCGGCAGATCCCCCGGTATCCGCGATGATGTTGCCGATCTGAGTCGAGTTCGCCGCGACGCTCTCGACGTCACCTATCAGAGGCCCGTAGAGCAGGCCGAATCCGACGATGCCGAGGGTCCAGCCGATGAGCACTCCTCGTTGCAGTCGCCATCTCATTCCCGAGGGCGAGGCAAGGGTCGAAGAGGCACTCGAGGGGCCGGGACGATTCGCCCATAGGCCGGCGCCGAGGTCGCGACGTGAACTGAGCCTGACCGCCAGAGCAACCGCTGCCGCGCTCGCGACGACGGGAACCAGCAGGGGCCACCAGAGGTTGTCGACAAACGCGTAGGTTCGTTGTGCCCAGGCGAAGGGCGAGAACCACGACAGCCAGTACGCGCCGGCAACGTCGCCCACCGAGCGGATGACGTACATCACGAACATCAGCAGAGTCGCCAACGCGATCGCCGGGGTCGATTGCCCGCGCAACTGTACAGCTACTGCAGTCGTGGCGGCGAAGAACATGCCTGCTCCTGCCATCGCCAGCCCGTAGAGCCATGAGCCCTCCCATGTCACGCTGTCGACTCCCGCGGTGCCGAGACCGATGGCAACGAGTATCGCGATCGCAAGATTAGCGATGACGGCGACGATCATGCCGACCGCCAACGAGGCGTGTCTGCCGACGACGTTGGACCGCAAGAGCTCTGCGCGCCCCGCATCTTCCTCGGTGCGTGTATGACGCACGACGAAGAAGATACTCATCAGGGCGACCACGATGAGCATGTATCCTATGGCTTCGTTCGTGAGGAACGCGCCGAGCGTGTAGTTTTCGACTCCTATGCTCGGGCCGGAAATAGCGATGAGGGCAGGGCGCTGGAGCATTTCGGCGCGTTCGGCGAGTTCCGCCTCACTGGAGTAGCCGCCACTGGCGGCAACCAAGATAGTGATGACTCCGGTGGCGATACCAATCGCCCATGCCGGAAGCCGGAATCGGTCGCGTCGAAGCGCCATTCGCAACAGCGTCGATAACCCGGTCAGCGTGCCGTTGGCTTTGCGAGAGGCTCCCCCTGCCGTCGGAGCAGATGTCTGCTGAGAAGTCATCGCTACGCCGCCCGCTCCGTGCCGGCGATGTCGTCGCCGTAGTGCCGCATGAACAATTGCTCGAGGGTGGGCGGTGTCGAGACAAGGGATTCGATGCCGAGTCGGTGCAGGTGACCCATAACCTCGCCGATGTGGTCCCCGTCGACATCCACGGTCACGTGGGGACCATCGAGCCGGACGTTGTGGACTCCCGCTACGGTTCCGATCTGCTCGGCAGGTCGAGCAGTCTTCGCTGTGACAGCCGTGCGGCTCAGGTGCCGCAGCTCGTCCAGTGTTCCGGATTCCACAATGCGCCCCTTGCGGATGATCGACACCCGGTCGGCAAGGTTCTCCACCTGCGCGAGGATGTGACTGGACAGCAGCACGGTACGGCCGCGTTGCTTCTCCTCGATAATGACTTCTTGAAATATCGAGTCCATCAGCGGGTCGAGCCCCGCTGTCGGCTCATCCAGGAGCAGCAGCTCCACGTCGCTTGCCAGTGCCGCTACGAGAGCGACCTTCTGCCGGTTTCCCTTGGAGTACGTTCTGCATCGCTTCGTAGGATCCAGATCGAAGCGTTCGCACAGGGCTTCTCGTCGTTTACTGTCGAAGCTCCCTCGAAGTCGGGCGAGAATATCGATGACCTGACCGCCTGTCAGAGATGGCCAGAGCTCGACGTCGCCGGGAACGTACGCAAGACGCCTATGCAGTGCTGCCGCATCCTTCCACGGATCACCTCCGAGGATGCTCACATCGCCAGCATCGTGACGCAGCAATCCCAGAAGCACCCGAATGGTCGTGGACTTGCCGGCGCCGTTGGGGCCCAAAAAGCCATGGATCTCACCTTCACCGACGCTCATATCGACGTCGTGCAGGGCTGTGAAGTTTCCGAATCGCTTGACCAGGCCGTTGATCGAAATGATGTCGTTCATCATCTGCTCCTTATGCTTTTGCAGCGTCGGCAGCATCGCCGTCGCCACCGACGCGAGCGTCTACTCCGTTTTTCAACGCTTCGTACGCTTCTTTGTTGAACAAACCCTCGGTGAGCATTTCTGAGGCAGCCAGAGTCCAGGCCAACTGATGGCTCACGTCGGGCGACATGAGATCGACGTCGATCAGACGCTTGGCGTGGCGGTGCAGGACGAGCGCACCGAGATTCCAGAGGAGCCCGATAGCCGCGCGTTCTCGAGAATGTTTCGATGGCTTGACCAAGCCGCTCTCGACGCCCTTGTCCATGTAGGCCAAGGCATCTCGGAAAGCTTCGTCGACGAGTTCTATGACAGCGGGAGAATCATCGGTCAATCGTGATGACAGGTATCCCATCGCTGTGCGCAGCCAGGGCTTCTCAAGAGACTCGACCGGGGCGAATGAGCCACCAGAGCCCAGGAGCGAAGTGTTGTGCTCGCGGAACAGCCTCAGCACGTATTCGTCGCAGGCCGTCGCCAGACCTTCTTTCGAGCCGAAGTGATGGACGACGAGTTGGGCGGAGACACCGGCCGCTGCCGCCACCGCCTTCATCGTCGTCGCCGCGACCCCGTGCTCGGCGAACTCGGTGAGCGCCGCATCCCTGATTCTCGACACAGCGGTGCGGTCTGCGTCAACGAACCGCCCTCGCCCGGATGCGTCGCTACTACTGGAAGATGCATTCATGCCGACTCCAAACTTTATCCAATACAGCCCACTTTATTAACTACAGTCCTTCAGTGCAAGGGGCCCCCTCTACTCGGGAACTCCAAGCACGACACCGCTACAGGACCGACTCCATTGTGCAAATAGTTCTTTGCAACCAATTACTTGCAATGCTACGTTTGCAACCATGCCCCTACCTGATAGCCCGGCCGGTGCTCAGCCTGATCGTTTGACCACGGCGTCGATGCGGGCGCTCGCCCACCCGATGCGCCTCAGGATCCTGGGGCACCTGCGTCTGCACGGCCCCGCGACTTCATCAACCCTGGCTCGAGAGTTCGGCATGAACTCGGGAGCTACGAGTTACCACTTGCGCCACCTCGCAAATCACGGACTCATCGAGGAGGATGCGGAGCGCGGGAGCAAGCGTGAACGATGGTGGCAGGCACCCCACCAGAGCACCTACTTCGACCAGGAGTCCCTTTCGGGAGAATCCGGCGAGCACTTTCTACGCGCCCTCAGCCAGGTCCACGTCGAACACATTCACCACGCGGCAGAGCGGCATGTCACCATGACGACGGAGTCACAGGGTCTACTGGATCTGAGCGACTGGATGCTCAACCTCACCCCCGAAGAGGCGACGAGCCTCGGCAAAGAAATCGCAGAACTCTTGGGTCGTTACAGGCGCCACACCGCCGACACCGCTGCATCAGCATCCGACGAAGCTCATCCCATACTCGTACAGCTGCAGATCCTGCCTCACCCTCAATCGAACAACCAAGCCTGATCACCGCCATGCTCAGATGAATGCAATGCCGAACAGACGACAGCATGGAAACCGTCAAGGCATGTACGGACTGCTGATGGCCAACGCCGTTTCACTGTTCGGCACAAGACTTTCGATGATCGCAATACCGTGGTTCGTCATCAGCAGCACCGGCAGCCCAGCCCTCACCGGCGTAGTTGCGGCGGCACAGATGGGCCCGTACGTCATCGCCAAAGCGCTCGCGGGGCCTCTGATCGATCGTCTCGGTCCGCGCCGCGTTGTAGTCGCAGCCGACATCGCCTCCGGCGTCTCCGTCGCGGTCATCCCGGTGCTGTACCTGCTCGACACACTGGAGATCGGCGTGCTCATAGGTGCGGTCGCCATTCTCGGTGCCGTGAGCGGCCCCGCTGACGGCGGCAAGAGCGCTCTCATTCCTATCGTTGCCGACGACGCCCGCGTTCCATTAGAGCGGATAACCGGCCTGGACGGCACCATCGAACGGCTCGCCACAACACTGGGGGCGGCCGGTGCCGGAACGCTCGTGGCATTGATCGGAGCAATCCCCGCCCTCTGGGTCACGACTGTCACCTTCATCGCGGCCGCTTTGGTGATCGCTGCCACGACCCCTCGAGCCATCTTGTCAAGTGACGGCCAAACGTATCTTGCCGATCTTCGGGCAGCGTTGGTGTTTATCGGTCGTGACCGATTGCTTCGCTCGCTGTACGCAATGATCAGCGTCACCAATCTCTTGGATGCCGCTCTGTTCGCCGTGTTGCTTCCGGTCTGGGCACATGAAACCGGATACGGGCCAGCAGTCATCGGCCTACTCTCTGGTGGGTTCGGCGGTGCTGCCATCTGCTCCAGCCTGCTCGCGGCCGCGATCGGGCACCGCCTTCCCCGTCGAATGACGTATCTCCTGGGCTTCCTCATCACCGGACTTCCACGCTTCGTCGTGCTGGCCATCGACGTGCCGCTGCCCGTGGCCGTTGCAACGTTTGCCATCGCGGGTCTTGGTTCCGGGGTCCTCAACCCGATACTCGGGGCAGTGATCTTCGAACGTATCCCCCGCGCCGCTGTGGGCCGGGTCTCGGCCATGGGGTCTTCTCTGGCGTGGATCGGCATACCGTTTGGCAGCATCGCGGGAGGAGCGCTGATCACGGCTTCCGGTTTGGCCGCGGCCATGCTGATCTGCGGCATCGTCTACTTCGCCGTCACCACCGTGCCGGGGCTGCAGAGAGAGTGGCGAGAAATGGACGTTCGTGCAGGGCGGAACGACTCCGGCTAAGCGCTGGCGAATAGAGAGCACAAGCATCGAAACGCGGCGATCTCGCCAAGCAATGGCGAAAATCGCCGCGTTTCAGTCGGAATCATGAAAAACGCCGCTTCTCAGGGTCGCCGGTGCTGGCGCGCGGGCCGGAGGCGTGACAGCAGCGGGTTCCGCGGCCCGAGCGTTCCGCGTGGCGTGGACCTGCATCGCTCGAACGCCGCCGTGCGCGACCCCTCACGGCCGCTACCCAGTCGGACCTTGCACGTCCTTTGTGGGCAGTGCCCGAACTCCCAAGGTGCTCGAATCCGCAAGATCAGGAAGCCCGACCGGTGCTGCGGCGAACACACCGAACAAACCACGCCCGCTCACCGCGTTCCAGCCCGTCTCTTCCGAGCAAAAATCGCCGGACTGGACAGCAGCCTGGCCGCCTGTGCTATATTTTGGCCATGATGCCAAACAATGATCAGGTCGGCCAGCAGCGCACCTTTATCGAAGAGGCGCGGCGAGCTCAGATCGTGACCGCCGCCGTCGAGACCATCGCCGAGGTCGGCTACCACCGCGCGTCGATGGGCAAGATCGGCGCCCGTGCGGGGATCAGTCGCGGGCTCATCTCGTACCACTTCGCGGGGAAATCCGAATTGATTAGCCAGGTCGTCACCACCGTCTACACCGATGCCGCAGCATTCATGGGGCCGATGATCGAGGCCGAGGCCACCCCCGCGAACCAGCTGCGTGCGTACGTCGGCTCGAACCTGGAATACATGCGCGCCTATCCCGCCCGGATGGTCGCGATCGTCGAGATCGTCACCGGCGGTGGCCTTGCCGACCTGCCCGACGCAGACCCGACCGAAGTCGACCGGCATATGCTGCTACCGCTGGAGCAGCTGTTCGAGGCTGGTCAGCACAGCGGCGAGTTCCGAGACTTCGACGTCACCGTCATGGCCCGGATCGTGAGAAGTGCGATCGACCTCGTTCCTACCGCGCTGTCGCGCGATCCAGACCTCGATATCGACCGCTACCTGCGAGAGATCACCACCGCCATCGACCACGCCACCCGACCGATCCCATCTGCAACGGAGGAGACATGAGCCCCTTAGACGGCAAAGTCGCACTCATAACTGGTGGAGCAAGCGGGATCGGTGCGGCAATCGCCCGCCGTTTCGCCGCTCATGGCGCGCGCGTCGTCATCGCCGACATCGATCCGGCCGGTGAGACCGTCGCTCGTGAGACGGGAGGATTCTTCATTCACAGTGACGTTTCGCAGATGGACGACAGTTTCGCTGCAGTGCAAACCGCAATCGAACGATTCGACGGCCTCGATATCGCAGTGCTCAACGCAGGAATCGGTGAACAGGGCGTTTTCGTTGAAGACTTCCGGCCCGAGCACTATCGTGACCTGGTCTCGGTCAACCTCGACGGCGTGGTCTACGGAATGCGAGCCGCCCTGGAGGTCTTCTCCCAACAGGGGTCCGGTACGATCCTGGCCACGTCGAGCCTGGCCGGCTTGAGCGAGAGCCCGATGAACCCGCTGTACGCGGCCACGAAACACGCCGTGATCGGATTGATCCGCTCAGTTGCGCCGAGCGTGGCCGAGCGAGGCATCACCGTCAACGCATTGTGCCCCACATTCATTCACACTCCGATCCTCGGGGAAGCAATACCGTACATCAACGATCTAGGAGTCGCGGTCCTGCAACCCGAGCGGGTCGCCGAGGTCGCCGAGCTGGTACTCCTGCGGGGCGGGACCGGACAGGCATGGCCGGTTGTGCCGCACGGCGAGCCCAGCCCCTTCGCCTTCCCCGCCCTCCCCTCGATCATGATCGACCCGAACCAACCGCTCACGGAGACCGGAACATGACCGTCCTCGCTCGTACACGCAGTCTCACCCGCCGATACAACGGCATAACTGCGCTCGACAAAATCTCCCTGGACATCCCCGCCGGGCAGGTGCTCGGGCTGCTTGGACCCAACGGCGCGGGCAAGTCCACGCTCATCAACGTTATGACGGGTCTGCTCAAACCCACGTCCGGCAGTGTCGAGCTGTGCGGAACCGATCCGCGCAGCGATGAAACCCGCCGCGCGATCGGTGTGACACCGCAGGAGACCGGGCTGCCGGAATCGTGGCGGGTTTCCGAACTTGTCGACTTCGTATCGGCACACTTCCCCGACCCTGTGGACCGCGCCGAACTGCTCGAGCGATTCGACCTCACCGCGCTGGCGAATCGTCAGGCCGGCGGACTCTCCGGTGGGCAACAGCGGCGCGTGGCGGTCGCGCTGGCTTTCGCTGGGCGCCCCAAGCTGGTATTCCTCGACGAGCCCAGCACCGGCCTCGACGTGGATGCGCGACGCGCGCTCTGGGACGGCATCCGCTCCTTCCACGCCGAGGGCGGAGCCGTCCTGCTGACCAGCCACTACATCGACGAGGTGGAGGAGCTCGCGGACCGCGTCGTGGTCATGGACCGCGGCGGAATTATCGCTGAAGGCAGTGTTTCCGAGATCCGTGGCCGGGTACGGCTCAAGCGCGTCACCCTGACCGACCCGGTGCTACCCGAGCTGAGTGGAGCCACCTCGATCGAGCGAGAGGCCAACCGCGCCCATCTGCTCACCAACGACGCGACCGCGCTCGTCCGAGAGTTGGTGACCGCCGGAGCCTCCTTTACCGACATCGAGATCGAGTCCGCCTCGCTGGAAGACGCCTTCTTGGCGCTGACCGGCGATGAGCGAGCCGTATGACACGAAAGGCCATCCCAATGTCCTCCTTGACCATGACCTACACCAGGCGGAACCTGACTGAGAACATCCGGACACCCACCATGTTCCTGACCGTGGCGCTAGTCCCGGTCGGAGTCATGGTGTTCTTTGTCGTGCCGTTCATCGGACAAGATACGGCGGCCATTACCTCGGCCACCGCCACCCTTGTTGTGTTCGGGGTGCTCATGGCCTGTGTCGGTCATTTCAGCATCGTGATCGCGGCCGGGCGGGAGTCCGTCTGGGGGAACTATCTACGCACCCTTCCAGGCGGAATCATGCCGCAGATGCTGAGCCACATACTGGTCGGGCTGGTCGTCGTCGCGGCAGCGATCATCCCGATCCTGCTGGTGGCCGGACTGTTCACCGCTGCTGCGGCTCCTGTGCCACGAGTGCTGCTTGCCGCGGGAGCGCTGCTGGTCGCGGTCGTGACGTTCACCCTGCTGGGGTTGGCGATGGGCTACCTGATGTCGATGCGGGTTGCAATCATCGCCAACAGCATCGGATTCCTGCCGTTGGCGGTAGCCGGCGGCATGTTCTTCGACCGGGCGGATACTCCTGCGATCATCGAGCACATAGCACCCTTCGTTCCCACCCGGGGAACAACCGACCTCGTGCTACTCGCCCTCACCGGCGAGCCCGTTGGGCCGCTGTCACTGGTGATGCTCGCAGTATGGATCGTGATTCTCGTCGGGCTCACCGTCTGGGGCTACCGCCGCGACCAGGTTCGACGATTCGACTGAGCCGTCCTGCGCGACTGCGCTGCACCCGGCCCGAAGGGAGAAGGAGGTTCGCGCTCATCGTGATGTGCGCGCTCCAGCCGACCTTCGTCCTCGACGGCACGAAGGTCGCCGACGCAGCTCCCGATTACTCAAGAAGTACTCGGATTCTTCCAAGGTTCGTCCTCATGAGGCGTGAGGTACTTTCACGGTCCACTGATGTTCGTACGGCGGCGGCCACGCTTGGATTCTGTGCAGACCGCTACTAAGGAGGACGCACCTACGAAACGAAGAGCACGGCGACCGTGCATCGCTGAACCTGTTCCCGTGGGGCCGGCTCGAGTGCAGAGACCTCAGGCGCCATCGGAGTCGTCATCTGCAGCCTCGTCGAAAGAGTGCGAGCCGCGCGGTCAGAGCCGCATGTACGCCGCGCCGTCGAGCTGGGCTTCGACGATGGCGACAGCAGCCGATGCCGCGATGCTCACAGTGGGCGGCAGGGCCGCGGAATCGATGCCCCTACGCTGCAAGCCAACGGCGCACGCGCTCACTTCGACGGCATCCGGCACTTCGTGGGTGAGTGCCGACACGCCCTCGAGGGCGGGGCCGTTGACGATCACGGTGACGCGGACGCCGTCGATCGACTCGGCGAGTCTGCCTGCGGTGTCGACGGCGCGGCTCACGTCGTCGGCGGCATCCGATGCGTGCACGATCACCTGTCGGGGTGCGAATGAGGTCATGATGCGGTCTCCTCCGTCCGGGACTGTATGGCGGCTGTCGATCTTCTGCGGCGAGCGACCATCCAGGCGGCGATGCCGGCGACCGGCAGCACCACGATCACGATCAGGTCGAACAGGGGGTTCACCAGCAGCGCGCTGCGCTCCTGGAAGCGCATCAGCACATCGGTCGGCACCAGCGAGGGCAGGCTCACGAGTCCGTTGGTGGTCCAGAAGAGCACGCCTACGGTGATGATCATGAGGCCGGTGATGACGCTGGTGGTGTGCAACTGGCGGCCGAGCACGGTGAAGGCCCGACCGCGGAGGATCCCGCGACCGCGGCTGCCGAGTCGCTGCCAGAGTGCGGCGATGATCATCAGTGGGACGACCATCCCTGCTCCGTAGACGGCAAGCAGCCCGCCTGCGCTCCAGGGGTTCCCCTGAGCGAGCGCCAGCGACAGGATCGCACCGAGAATCGGGCCGGCGCAGAAGCCGGCGATGCCGCCCGCGGCGCCGAGCAGCAGCGTGCGGACGAAGCCCTTGCCTGCGGATGCCCTGCCCTGCAGCTTCGAGGCGCCCGGGATCACCCGGCTCAGATCGAAGCCGAGCCCGAGCGTCTGGGCGATGCCAAAGCCGACGAGGAGGAGCGAGGTGATCGCGATGACGAGGCCGCGCTCGGTCATGACGAGCGTGCCGAGGGCGCCGATGCCGAGCCCGAACGGCACCAGTGTGATGACCAGGCCGAGGTAGAAGACACCACCGTGGGCGAGCAGCCCGAGCCGGGCCCCGACGGTGGAGGCGAAGAATGCTGGCAGCAGGAGCGCGCTGCAGGGACTCAGCAGCGCAAGTGCCCCGCCGAGGAACGCTGTGATGAGACCGATCTCCATGTCACTGCCGCTCTTCGAGGGCCGTGTCGATGACTCGCGAGAAGAATTCGGTGGGTTGCGCGCCGACGATGGGTCGGGCATCCAGCACGAAGGTGGGGGTGCCCGTGACGCCGATGCTGCGTCCCTCCGCGGCGGTCTGCTGGTTCTGCTCCAGCAACTCCTCCGACTCCATGTCGGCAGCGAATCGCTCGGTGTCGAGGCCGAGGTCCGCTGCAAGCTCGACCAGCGCGTCCGCGCTGAGGTCTCCCTCATCTCGCGTCTCGCCGTCGGCGAAGAGCGCGTTGTGGTACTCCCAGTACTTGCCCTGAAGACCGGCTGCGTGGGCGGCGAGTGATGCCCGCTCCGATGGCTCGCCGTACATGTTGATGTCGCGCCATTCGATGCGCAGGGAGCCATCGTCGACGTAGTCCATTATCGCAGGCAGCGTCTCCTGGTTCCAGCGCGCGCAGAAGGGACACTGGTAGTCGGAATACACGACCATCGTCAGCGGGGCATGCACGGAGCCGGCGCTCTGCACGTCGGCTTCGTCGCGACGCTCGAGCTGGGCGAGTTCGGGGACCCGCTCCGGAATACCCCCGAACTCAGCAGCCTCTCCCGGCGGGGCCTCCGCAACCGGTTGCGGGTCGCCCCGGAGCTGGAAGATCACCAGCACTGCCAGAAGTGCTGCGATCAGGAGCAGCGCCGCGGGCACGAGCCAGTTCGTCGGTCGCTGAGCTTGCTTCTCGGTCATCCGTGCTCCTGTTCTGAGTCTCGGGCGGGCCCCAAGAATTACTATGCTACATAGTCGACTATGCCACATAGTCGACTTGAAGCATAATAGATGCCATAGAGCGAATCGGGCTCTGGCTGCGGCGACTGACAGCGACGATGGTGTTGGCGGCGGGCGCACTGCGGATGTGGCGGGGCAGGCAGATCGTTGCGGCGCTGATCGGCTCGGTCGCGTTCGGGGTCGTACTGGGCATCGCAACTGTGCTGATTCCGAACACGCTGTTCCAGTGGACGTCCCGCCCGTTTGGTGAAACTACCCGGTCTGGATCACGACGTCGATCATGACGGGCATGCTGATCGCCACCTACGTGCGGCCGACGGGGTCGTCGACAGTGTCGGATGTCGCGGCCACCGAGCCTGCCGCCGCGGCGCTCCTCGAGCGACAGGAGCGTCGCGGCGCACGCGAGCGTGACGCCCTCATTCGGGCCCTCCTACCAGTGCGCCTCGTGCGCCGCCACCCGCATCACGCTCGAGTCGTACGTTGCCCGGGGTGAGCATCAGCGGGATGGATGTCGGTGCCACGAAGTGCATGGAGCGCGCGGAAGTCGCGAACGATGCCGCTCCCATGTTCTGCACGCAGCGACGACCGTGCTGCCGAGCACGACGCCGCGGTAAATGCCACCACCGGTGCCGCCACACCTTGCCGAGCTCGGCACGTGTGCGTGACTTTCACTTCATCTGGCTCATACATCCTTGGATGAGGGGAACGGGTTCGCTGATTGGCCCACAAAGTGACAGGTCGCGCTACAGCGTCCCGAAGGCCCTCAATGAGAGAAGCACCGCTTCCGCTGTGCTTTTCGAAGTTGTGAACCTGAATCGCTCCGTCGGCGCCGTGTGCGCCTCCTCCACGACCGCGGCGCAGTCGAACGCTACGCGTTC
>NZ_CAMEFJ010000066.1 GCF_945915485.1 uncultured Agrococcus sp. | reverse complement strand
GCTGGACGCCCATGCCGCAGAGCACCGCCGCGCGCATCGATCTCGCGACGCAAGCACTCGAGTTCCAGCACCTCGGCATCCGCGCAGCGACGGCTGCTTAGCGACCCTGCGGAGGCTGCCGCCGTTGCGCCTCTTCACGCGCCGCCGCGACGAGGTCACGCATCGCCAGGGAAGAACGGAACGGAGGAACCCGGAACTCTTCCACCCTGGACGGGTTCGCCGCATCGACGTGCGCCTCCCCGACGATGCCCCGTTCAGTAACGGACTGCCGGTAGAGGTGGCGCACGTACCTGTATTGCCCATCCGGGCCGGGGTAGCCGACGACCGACAGGCCAGGAGCGTGGATGCGAGAGTGGGCCCGCCAGTGCTCAATCACGGTAGCGGGCACCACCATCAGGCCCTGACGCGCACGCGGTGCGCCCGGCCGACGTCTCGAGGGCAGAAAGCAGAGCACGGATACCGCCATGGTAATCGCCGCACCCGTCAGGCACCCGAACCACCAGGCCGGTGCGCTCGGCAATCCTCCTGGCTCCCTGGTCATCGCGACGGGGAAGAAGACGAGTGAGATCGCTGCCCCGATCCCCGCAGACCCCAGCTGGTACTTCGTGAAGCGAGCGACGCTGCCACCAGTGCGGCGTCGGCCCAGTGCCAAGCGGACGAACAGCTGACCGCCAACGCAGGACACTACGGCCGTCACCGCGCCGGCAGCGATGGCAATCTCTGCATCACTCGCCGGATCGATCAACAGCAGCAACCCGAACACCAGCATGAACATGGAAATCGCCAGCAACCCGTTAGCGGCGCCGCAGATGACGGCTGCGGCCTTCCTCCCGGCGCCGAGACGTAGCGGTTCGAGCGACATCAGCCGTCGTAGACGAAGTCCTGGGGTTCGACGCCCTTACCGATCAGCTGCCACGCTCCATCTCGCAATCGTACGGTCGAGATCGAGCAGTTCGGGAAGATCTCATCCGAGGGTGTCTCGGGCACCAGCTGGCGCAGCAGCGTCGAGATGAAGCCGCCGTGCGATACGACCAGACCGCCCACGGGCCCTTCGCCCGGGAGTTCCGCGAGCGCCATCAGCGCGTGAGCGAGTGCGCGATCGGCGCGCAGCACGATCTCGGCGGCATATTCGCTCTTACCGGTTTCGTCGAGGCCGGCGAGCCCGTCGAACATCCCGCTCCAGCCCAGGTCGTCCGCGAGCTCTCGCATGGCGTCGAGTTCGCGCTCGACCTCAATGTTGTGCTTTGCGATGAGCTTGCCCCAGACCTGTTCCGAAAGCATTTCCTCATGACCGCCGAAGTTCCACTCCCGCAGCTCTTCGTGGAACGTCGCCTCGAGCCCGTCCGCGCGGCCATCGAGAATGCCTCGTGTCGTCGTGACGCAGCGGCGGAGGTCGGAGGAGAACGCGAGGTCGAGGGGTACCGGCGCGAGCGCACGCCCCGCCGTCGCGATCTGCTCCATGCCGAGTTCCGTGAGCGGGGAGTCCGACCAGCCCTGCATCCGATGCTCCGTGTTGAAGACGGTCTGGCCGTGTCGCACGATGAACAGCGACGCCTCTCGCCCGCCCATCAGGTCCGCCAGCTCCTGGGGGCTGCGCTGTTCGTCCGAGCGCTTATCGATACGGGGGGTTTGCTCTGTCATCTCTTCGATATCCTCTCAAGCCATTCGTTGTAAGCCTTCAGGTCCGCGTCGCCGTCTCGGTCGGCTTTCCGGTCGACGCGTTTCGCTTCGCGATCGTCTGATTTCGCCCATAGGACGACCAGGACTACCGCAAGAATCAGTGTCGGAATCTCGCCGACGCTCCACGCGATACCGCCGCCGACGCGCTGGTCGTCGAGCGCGTCGATGCCGTTCCCCATCGCGCCGAAGTACTCGGGTGCGATGAGCGTCGTATTCGTCATGATCGACAACCCGAAGAACGCGTGGAACGCCATCGTCACAAGCATCAGGAGGATGCGCAGTGGGAACGGCGCCGACTTCGGCTGCGGGTCGATGGCGAGCAGCATCGATACCCACAGGTAGCCGGCGGCGGTGAAGTGGAAGACCATCCAGATGTGCCCGAGGTGGTACACCATCGCCCACTCGATGATGGGCGTGTAGTAGAACACCCACATCGACAGCACGAAGATGGCGCTGGCGACGATGGGGCTGCTGATGACGGCCATGTACTTCGAGTGCACGATGCTGAGCAGCCATTCTCGCGGTCCGCGCGACCCGTCCTTGCGTGGTTTGATAGCGCGCATCGCGAGCGTAATCGGGGCACCGACCGCGAGCATGATGGGTACGGCCATGCCGATCATCATGTGGGTCAGCATGTGCCAGGAGAAGAAATAGAACTGGTAGACGTTGAGCGCACCACTCGTCAACCAGAAGAACGCGACCGAGCCCAGCACCCAGAACACCGTCCTGTGCGCGGGCCATGCGTCGCCGCGGCGACGCAGCCGAATGACGCCCCAGATATAGAACAGCGCCATGCAGGCCGCGATCATCGCCCAGAGCGGATCCAGCAACCATTCGGTGAAGAGCCTGTGCGGTTCGAAGGGGGGTGGCAGGGGTCTTCCGGTCAGAATGCGTGCCGGAGCATCGAATCCTTCCGCCACGACCTCCGGGATGGGCGTCTCCGTTCGAGCCAGCGCGCCGGCGAGCCCGAACGTGACGAGCATGATGATGAGCTCGAATCCCAGGAAGCGGCGGGTCTTCCCTTCGCGCGCGGCGGGGAGCATCCTGCGGCGCTGGATCGCTCCGAAGACGCCGAGAACAACGAGCAGGGCGGTCTTCGCGAGCGCCAACTGACCATAGGGAGTTGTCCAGAGTCCGTCCCAGCCCGAGCGGACGAGCGCCGAGACGACACCGGAGGCAGCCACTGCGAAGAAGGAGAACAGCGCGAGCGTCGAGTACCGTTCCGCGACCGTACCGAAGTTCGGCTTATCGGTGAAGTGCAGAACGGCCAGCAATGCGAGCCCGCCGACCCAGATGCAGGAGAACAGGATGTGGATGAACATCCCGGTGACCGCGACCTTATGCCACTCCGTACCGCCCGCGTGGCCGGCGGCGGCCATCGCGCCGAGCGGGACAGCGAACAGCACGGTGACGAAAGCGACCGCGACGTGCCCGCGCACGGTTATCAGCAGCGTCGTCAGCAGAGCGAGCGCAACGACGGAGAGCAGCAGAACCTGCCCCGCTTCGATCTCGGTGAAGAAGAACAGGAACGCGTCGGTGAAGGCACTCTCGACCGATAGTTCGGATGTCACGAGCGTTCTGAACGACAACCACGCGGTCGCTGCCGAGGCGACGGTCGCTATGCCGGTCGCAGCGGCCGCAACGTCGATGAAACGGTTCCAGGATGCGGACTTCGGAGGGAGCGCGAAGCACGCGAGAACGAGCCCACCGACGGCGACCGCGAGGGCACCGTCTTGGAGGAATCTGACTATCGGGTATCCCCAGCGCACAACAGGGCCCGGATCTCCCGCAGGAACCGGTGCCGCCCCTCCCCCGAACTGGAGGGCCGCCAGAAGCACTGCCAACCCGGCCGCAACGGCCACGGCGGGCAGGAGCAGACGAATTCGAGGCACCGTATCAGCCTACTGCTCCCAGCTATGCGAAAAGGGGCCCCGCGGGGCCCCTTTCCAGCTCGACGGTCGTCTTACTTGACGGCAGCCTTGAGCTTCGAACCGGCGGTCAGCTTGACGCGGTGGCCGGCCGGGATCTTGATCTCTTCGCCGGTCTGCGGGTTGCGGCCGGTGCGCGCGGCGGTCTCGGTGCGCTCTGCGCTGAGGAAGCCCGGGATCGTCACCTTGTTGCCCTTAGCGACAGCGCCCGAGATCTCGTCGAAGAGACCGTCGAGAACTGCTGCAACTGCAGTCTGGCTCTGGTCGGTTGCTGCTGCAATGTTTGCAACGAGCGTGGTCTTGTTGATGGTCTCAGCCATATGTTCCTCCTGAACGTGACAGGTGTGCCCCGCCGGAGCGGGCTTAGTACCGGACGAAAACCGCATGTTCTCGCGGATTTCGACCAGGCACCAACGTAGCCGTTTCTTCGGCCCAGGGTGTGAACCAAGCCGTGACACGCCGAAATTCCGCGTCGTTTCGACGATTTTCGTCCCCAGCAGCGCCGTTGAAGCCAGTGGACGTCCAGGTGACGCTCGGACTTCGCATAGCTCGCGACCCAATACTGAGTGGACACCCGATCAAGAGGAGACTTCGTATGAATCGTCGGACTAAGAGTTCATTGCTTGCTGTGGTTGCGCTCTTCGCCATCCCCGCCCTGAGCGCCTGCATTCTCCAACCGCCGGGTGGAGATGACGACAATCGTGACGACGACACCGTCGAGACGGACGACCAGAATCAGAACGGTGACGACCAAAACGGTGATGACCAGAATGGCGACGATCAGAACGGTGGCGATGACACGCAGCCGATGGGTGACGAGGCTCGCTTCGATGGCCCCGAGGACTTCTACGCACAGATCGGCTCAGGCATGGAAGAGTGCTCGCAGACCGCTGAGTCGCCGCTTCCGGAAGACGTCGAAGCGCTCGAGCCCATGCTGGCGGGCGCGGTCTACGCCTTCTGCACCTTCGACTCGGGTGACCAGCTGATCGGAATCCTGATGCCCGACGCTGATGGGAACATGCTCGACACCTCGATCGCCGACCCCGGCGAGATCCAGGCGTTCAAGGACGCCGCGGAGGTCACCAGCATCGCGATGGGCGGCAACTGGCTCGTGACTTCGCAGTCGGATTCTCTCGTGACGGAGTTCGCGAACACCTTCGGCGGCGAGATTCACTAACGCCGAAGCCGTAGAAGAAGGGGCGGTCGGATCAGACCGCCCCTTCTTTCATGCCTTGCGAATCGGCAGCCACAGGTCGGCGTGTGTCGGGGTCCAGTCCTCGTCGTAACGCACGACGCATAACTCCGGCCCCTCTGCCACCTCATAGGGGTTCGCCGGGAACCAGGCACCGTAGGCGTCAACCCAGAGTTGCTGAATCGAAGCGGTCTCGGCATCTTTCGACGTCAGCACGAGCCAAGTGCCCGATTCGACATCCATCGTCTCGAGGCCGTGCTCGGCAAGACTCTCGCCACTCGGCGCCTCTTCGGCTGCGGCCGCTACCCAGTAGTCGAACTTCGAGCCGTCTTCTCGTCCCTCCTCGAAGTTCGTCGACACGGCGACAATGCCCTCGGGCTGCGTTGTCGAGTGTCCCCAGATCACCTTGTGCGTCGCCTCGCCGAGGTCATCGTGAAACTGGGTCATCTGCGCATTCTCACCGTGATAGACGACACTCATGCGTTTGCTTCTCCCGACGAGCGTGAATGCCGGGCGGGTTTCCAGTCGGTAGTCCATTTGCTCTGCTCCTTCTATGCTCAGTGTTATGCGGAGGCGAGGCTGTGATTTCAGCGCGGCGCCGCTGCTACGGGCTTCGCTCGGGCCGATGCCGTGCACCGACCGAAATGCCCTACTGAACGCATCCGCCGAGCCGTATCCGAACCGCACGGCTGTATCCTGAATCGGCGTATCCCCCTCGAGAACCTCTGCCGCGGCGACCGTGAGACGGCGACGCCTGATGTAGTCGGAGAGCGGGATGCCCGCGAGCGCCGAGAACATACGACGGAAGTGGTACTCCGAGGTCAAGGTGACACGAGCGAGGTCTCGCGTGTCGATCTCCTCGGTCAGTCGGTCCTCGATCAACTGCAGCGCCCTGTTCCAGGTGTCCATCGGTACTCTCCTTCCTCTCGCTACAACCGTAGGCAAGTCCTGCGCCGTGGGCCCGATGATCCGTGCCCGACACTGTCGGAAGGGTCATCGCCTTCAGAGCACAGCAAGAAGCCCCCGCGCTGAGCGGGGGCTTCTTCAAGTCTTCACGCGGGTGCTACCAGCTGGACTTCGTGACACCGGGCAGCTCGCCACGGTGCGCCATTGCGCGGAAGCGCACACGCGAGATACCGTACTCGCCGACGTGACCGCGGGGGCGGCCGTCGATGGCGTCGCGCTTGCGAACGCGAACGGGCGACGCGTTACGGGGAAGCTTCTGCAGACCCTTGCGGGCCGCCTCGCGCTCCTCGTCGGTTGCCTTCGGGTTCACGAGCGTCTTCTTCAGCTCAAGGCGCTTCTCGGCGTAGCGGGCGACGATGGCCTTACGCTGCTCGTTCTTGGCGATTTTGCTCTTCTTGGCCATTATCGCTCCTCTCGGAATTCAACGTGCTGACGAACCACCGGGTCGTACTTCTTCAGTACGAGACGGTCAGGGTTGTTGCGACGGTTCTTACGGGTTACGTAGGTGTAGCCGGTACCTGCCGTCGAACGGAGCTTGATGATGGGACGAACGTCCTGCGACTTCTTCGCCATTAGAGCTTCACTCCCTTCGCCTGCAGTTCGGAAACGACGGACTCGATGCCACGAGCGTCGATCACCTTGATGCCCTTCGCCGACAGGGTGAGTGTCACCTTGCGGCCGAGCGAGGGCACGAAATAGGTCTTCTTCTGCACGTTCGGGTCGAAGCGGCGCTTCGTCCGGCGGTGCGAGTGCGAAATGTTGTGTCCGAAGCCGGGCTTGGCTCCGGTCACCTGGCACACTGCTGCCATGGTTCCTCCAGGGTTACCGTGAGCTCGTTGGCTCACCCAAGATCACTTGCCTGCTTCCTTCACTTCCTGCCTCCACCGAGGTGGTGACGGGGTTGAAAGATGCCGTGGCGGATGCCACAAGGTTCTACTTTACCGGATGGGAGCGCTCAGCGGAAGCGCAGTGGCCAAATCGGCCACGGGTTCCCGTGAGAATAGGAGGGAGACGCACGCTTGGGAGGCTCCCAAACGGCGTTCTTGCGACTATTTCGCGGGATGCGCGATTCAAAACTCCCAGAACGTTCGTTTCGACGCCTTCGCAGCCCGGAAAATCGCGTGTTGTTATTGTCGTATGCGTTGTCGCGCTGCCGGGACTTCGCCAGGACGCGCAGACAGCAACCCATCACTATGAATGCAAAACACCAGAACCAGCACGACGACAACGACAATGAAGCGCGCAGCAGGAAGCCTGCCGAGGCTCCTCCCAAAACGGGAGGCCGCCTGCAGCGAGCCATCAAGGATGCCGCCAGCGCGTCCATCCCATCCCCTCACCCGGGCCTGATCCCCGGCATCGGCGTAGAACGTACCGGAGTCAGATTCCCGACCAACGTCGCGGTGCTCGTCGGCGCGATCGCCGTGACCCTCTCGGTCATCGTCTGGGCATTCGTTGCCCCCGACAACCTGGCAGAAGTGGGAGCGGCGGCACTGACGTGGGTCACAACGAACTTCGGCTGGCTCTTCAGCGCCCTCGCCATTGCAATCGCGCTGTTCATGCTGGTCGTCGGCTACGGCCGCACGGGCGGCATCCGCCTCGGAGCAGACGAAGAGAAGCCCGAGTTCACGACCCGATCGTGGATCTCGATGCTCTTCGCCGCTGGACTCGGCATCGGCCTGCTGTTCTACGGACCGCTCGAGCCGCTCACCTATTTCCAGAATCCGTCGCCCAGCCAGGACGTCCAGGGCGGCACCGAGGCGGCCATCCTGCCGGCCTTCGGGCAGACTTTCCTGCATTGGGGTCCTATCGCCTGGTCCTTCTATGCGCTCGTCGGCGGCGCGATCGCCTACAGTGCCTACCGCAGAGGCCGCGCTCCGTTGATCTCCGCTCTGTTCGAGCCCGTCTTCCCCGGTTCGAGCAACAAGGTGCTCGGCAAGTTCATCGACTTCTTCGCGATCATCGTCACGCTCTTCGGCACCGCAGTGTCACTCGGTATCGGAGCGATGCAGATTCAGAGCGGATTCACGTTCGTGACGGGGCTCGGGCCGTTCGGCAACATGTTCCTGATCGGTGCCATCGCCGTTCTCGCGTCGCTGTTCATCGCGTCCGCTGTTTCGGGCATTAAACGCGGCATCCGGATGCTGTCCAACATCAACATGGTGCTCACGGGAGCGCTGGCGGTCTTCGTGTTCATCGTCGGCCCGACCGTATTCATCCTCAACTACTTGCCGGCGTCGATGGTCGAGTTCGTGAAGCAGCTCGGCGCCATGCTGACGCTCAACGCGAGCCAGGGGCCGGAAGCGGTTGACTTCCTAGGGGCCTGGACCACCTATTACTGGGCCTGGTGGGTTTCGTGGACTCCCTTCGTCGGCATGTTCATCGCGAAGATCTCCCGCGGCCGCACCCTCCGCGAGTTCGTGACCACGATCGTCCTCGTCCCCTCCGGCATCGTGATCGGCTGGTTCGTCGTCTACGGATCCACAGCGATCTTCATGACGATGAACGGCGAGGATCTGCAGAGCGGCGGCACGAGCGAAGAGGTGTTCTTCCAGCTGCTGCAGCGGCTCCCACTCGGCATGATCACGTCGGCGATCGCCATGATCGCCGTGATCGTGTTCTTCGTCACGGCCGCCGACTCGGCATCCATCGTGATGGCCTCGATGTCGCAGAGCGGCAGGCCGGAACCCGCGAAGTGGGTGACCGTCGTCTGGGGTCTGCTGCTCGCGCTCATCGCCAGTGCTCTGCTGCTCGCGGGAGGACAGGCCACGCTATCGGGGCTCCAGCAGTTGATGGTCGTCTCGGCGCTGCCGTTCGCGTTCGTCGTGATCGGGGTCATGATTTCGTGGGCCAAGGATCTCCGGACCGATCCGTACATCATTCGGCACCGCTACGCGAGAGCCGCCATCGCACAGGGTGTTCGTCGAGGCATCGACGAGTACGGTGATGACTTCGTCTTCGGGGCGAGCGAAGTGCCCTCGGAAGAGGGCGCGGGAGCGGGCTTCGACAGCGAGGATCCCGCGCTCACCGAGTGGTACGTCGATGCTGCAACGGATGCCCTGCCGACCGTCACGAGCGAGGACGTGCAGCGCACGCTCGAGCCGGGGCGCATCCAACCGCGTGGCGAGAACCAGCCGGAGCGCGCGGCATCGGGTGATGCAGCACTCACGGTCGGTGAGCGCATCGAGCGCGAACGCGACGACGAGCCCGACGACCCGAAATAGCGCACGGCGAGGGGGCTCCCGCCGAGCGGAACCTACTGCTGCGGCGGATACTGCGGCGGAGGCCCCTGCGGCGGCTGACCCTGCTGCGGCTGACCGGGCGGCGGCTGACCGGGAGCGCCGTACGCGGGACCTTGCTCACCCGGTGCCGCAGCCGGGTAGCCGGGTGCGGGGTATCCGGGCGGGTACCCCTGGTGCTCTTGGGGATTACCGTAGTGCGGAGCGGGGGGAACCGGGGGTTTCGGCCGCGCCGCCACCTCATCGTTGCGCTGGTTCCAGACCAGCAGCAGAAGGATGCAGGCCGCGAGCGCCGCGAGAATGACCACGGCCACGAGCGAGCGCCAGTACCAGTCACCGACGTCCACGCCGAATCGCTGCAACGGCAGGTGCAGTGTCATCAGGACGCCCGCCAGGGCGATGAGCCCTGCTGTGACGAATCCGAATCCGCGGCCGATCGCGAGCTTCATGCGCTCGCCGCTCGTGAGCACCAACCACGCAAGACCCCATACGGCCCGTGTGGTCAACACGATGTAGGGGATCTGATACCAGAGATCCCATACACCGTAGTCGTATCCCGAGCGATCGACCGAACGGTAGATCCAGATCGTCAGCATCAAGACGATGATCATGTATCCGTTCGTCGCGGTACCGATCACAAGTGGCCGGGACGACGATCTGCTGAGTGTGAGATCCAGCGCAAGGAGCCCGGTGAAAGCGACGAAGCCGACGACGGTCCAGAAGACACGGGGTCCCTGCGAGGCGATCTCGCCGGTGAAGACCAGGACGATCGCGAGTATCGCAACGAGTACGAGCAGAGCAATACCCATGAAGAGTGCCGGATGCAGACCCAGGATCCGCCCTCCGCGCTTCGGGGGCTGCGTCTGCTGATAGCCCATATCCTGATCAACTCCCGGCGCGTTCGCCTGCGGAACTTGCGGTTGCTGTTCGTTGGGCATATCGCCCTCCTTTGCCATTCCACGAAATCGATATTGAGGGTCGTTTTCCTACTGTGCACCCGTTTGGTGCGAAACGGCTGGAAACTACCGGTTGCTGTCCGGCGACGAATTACCCGACGGTCGCCTTCCTCTGACACTCGACGCACACGCCGAAGACATCGACGACGTGGCTGGCATCCGTGAATCCGTGTTCGCTCGCGACCTCACGCGCCCACTGCTCGACCACCTTGGCCCCGATCTCGACCGTGAGACCGCAGCTGCGGCAGATCAAGTGATGGTGATGCTTGGGCGAGCACGCGCGATACAGTTGCTCGCCCTCCGACTGCAACGAATCGGCATCGCCCTGCTCGGCGAGCGTGGCCAGCGCACGGTAGACCGTCGTGAGGCCAATCGGCGAACCGGTGTCGCGCATCCGGGCGTGCAGGGTCTGCGCCGAGACGAACTCTTCTGTCGCCTCGAGCGCTTCTTGCACGGCAGCGCGCTGCCATGTCTTGCGTCGTTGTGGCTGGCTCACGGTGCCTCTACGCTATCGCGAACCGACGTCGGTGGCACGCCGCCGGCCAAGCATCCTGCGGAAGGGCACGAGCGACACTGCGAAGCACGCCGTCGCGACGAGCGTTATGGCTCCTCCTGCCGAGATCTCCAGTGCGCGCGACAGCAGGAGGCCCGCAACGCCGCTGAATGTTCCGAGCACGGGAGCGAGCACGAACATACCGGTCACGGTGCGGGTGAACTGCTGTGCAGCCGCAGCGGGGGCCACGATGAGCGCAACGGAGAGGATCGCCCCGACAACGGGCATGAGCGTCACGACGGTCGCCGCGATCAGGGTCAGGGTGAGCGACTCGATGAACCAGCTGCGCATCCCGGCCGCACGGTAGGCGTCGCGGTCGAAGCTCTCGAAGAGAATCCGGCGGCCGAACACGACGATCATCGCAGCGGCGAAGACGAGCACGACCACCGTGAGCGTCAGCTGCTGCACATCGGTTGCGAGAATCGACCCCGTCAGGAACGACTCGACATTGATCGGCACACTCGAGACCGACTGCAGCAGGATGCCGAGCGCGAAGCCGGTCGTGAGCATGATGCCGGACGCAACCGAGGCGCCCTGCGCGCGAATGCGCCCGATCGCGGTCGCGATCCCGACCAGGCCGATCGAGCCCACGGCGGCGCCGATAACGGGCGGGATGCCCAGCAGAGTTGCCGCGATCGCCCCGGGGAACGTCGCGTGCGTGAGCGACATCGTGAAGAACGCACGCTGCCGAACGACGACGAGGACGCCGACGAGACCCGCCAGCGCACCCGCGAGCACCGCTTCGATGACGGCCCTTGTGAAGTAGGTCAGCTCCACCGTCACCGCCTCCCGAACCGTGGCACGAGTGCGTACACCGCGAGGAACAGCAGATAGACGGCGATCATCGTCAAGGCGACAACGCCCCCGGGGGCCGCCTGCACGTCGAGGTCCATCGACAACTGCCAGGCGAACATCAAGCCCAGCACGGACGTCACGGCTGCGAAGGCCGTCGCAACGAGCACGGCGCCGCCGATGCGCGGAACAACGAGTCTCGCCGCGGCACCTGGCACGATGAGCACGGCGAGGACGAGCAGTGTCCCGACTGCCGCGGAAGCGGCGACGACGACGAGTACGACCGCGCCGTTGAGCACACTGTCCAGCAACGCGGATCGGAGACCGGATGCCCGTGCCCCGCCCGCATCGAACGCCCTGAACACCTGCTGCCGCCAGGTCACGGTCACCGCCAGCACGGCAAGGGCCACGAGCACGGAGGTGATCGTGATCTGCGAATCCGTGATCGACAGCAATCGCCCGAACAGCATCTCGCTCAGCTGGCCGCTGTAGCCCTGCTGCGTCGAAACCAGAATCACACCGATCGAGAAGAACGCCGTGAGCAGAATCGCGATAAGACTCTGGTCACCGATGCCGCGCCGTTGCAGCAACGTGAGCAGCACTGAGGAGAGGAGTGCGATCACGAGCGCACCGGGCAGCAGCCCCGGTTCACCCGCGGCCAGAAACCCCAGCACGAGGCCGGGAAACACGGCGTGCGTGAGTCCGTCCGTCAGGAACTCCAGGCGGCGCAGGTTGATCATGACGCCGACCGTCCCCGCCGCGGCGGCGAGTACGAGCAGCGTCACCAGCGCTCGCAGCATGAAGGGCAGCTGGAACGCATCCAGCAGGTCGGTCATCCCGTTTCCGTTTCGGCTCGTTCCGTTTCGTGGCCGTGATGAGGATGCTCGCTCGCGTGATGCTCTGCGGTCGTGAGCGTGTGCCCGTCGATTTCAACGGCCTCGCGATCGAAGGTGCGTTGCACCTGCTCGAGCGTGAGCACGCAATCGGTCTCGTCGAACGCGATCTGCTCGCCGTTGACGAGCAGCGTCTTCTCGGTTGCCGACTTGGCGAGGTCGAGATCGTGCGTCGTGATGATCATGGCGACACCTTCGACCTTGAGGCGGCGCACGATGTCGAGCAGTGTGTCTCGGCTTTCGGAGTCCAGCCCGTTGAACGGTTCGTCGAGCAGGAGCAGCGAGGGCCCCGCCGCGATCGCCCTCGCCAAGAGCCCGCGCTGGCGTTGCCCGCCGGACAGCTCGCCGAAACGCTGCTTGCGCTGCTCGGTGAGGCGGACCGTCGCGAGTGCCTCCCTCACCGCGTGCCGGTCATCCCTGGAGGGCCAGAGGAATCCCCGTTTCGGGACACGCCCCATCATGACGACCTGCTCGAGCGAGACGGGGAAGTCGCGGTCGACGCCCTGATGCTGGGGGAGCAGACCGACGCTGCCCGGTTTGGTCGGAACGACGAATCGGGCGGCCCTATGCCGTACCGTGCCGAGGACGCCGGCGAGGAGGGTCGACTTCCCGGCGCCGTTCGGGCCGATCAGCGAAACTGCCTCGCCCGCGTGCACGTCGAACGAGACGCCGGCGAGCGCCGGCTTGCCGTTGTAGTTGAAGCTCGCATCCCGGATGCTGACGACGGGCTCTTGCTCGTGGCCGCTCATTGCAAGACGTCGGGAAGCTCGGGTGCTTCACCGCCTCCCCACGCCTCGACCATGAGGCGGGTGTTGTGGATCTGGCTGCCGATGTATGTTTCGCCGGGTGAGCCCTCGGCACCGAGTGAGTCGGTGAAGAGCGACTCCTCCCCCGAATACACCTCGACGTCGGCTTCCGCTGCGATCGTGTTCGCCAGATCCGCGGGGAGCTGCGACTCCGAGAAGATCGCCCTGGCGCCCGTTCCGCGAATGTCTGCGACGAGTCGGTCGATGGCCGCGGCGCTGACTTCGGCATTGTCGTCGAATGACGGGAGGAGACTGCCGACGACCTCGATGTCGTAGGCTTCCGCGAGGTAGTGGAAGCTGTCGTGGCTCGTCACGAGCAGGCGATCCTCGACGGGTACCTGCTCGAAGGCTTCGCCCATCCAGTGCTGCAGCGCTTCGAGCTGCTCCACGTAATCATCGGTGTTCTCGCTGATGGTCGCAGCGCTGCCCTCGTCGAGCTGTGCGAGCTGGTCGCCGATGGTCTCAGCCATGGCGATGACGTTGGCAGGGTCGGTCCAGAGGTGCGGATCGGCGTCGTGATCATGGCCGTGGTCATCTTCCCCGTGATCATCGTGGTCTTCGAGATCGCCGGAGAGTGCAAGCCCCTCGGACGCATCGATCATCACACCGTCGAACCCGCTCGATTCGAGTACCGGGGCGAGCCAATCCTCGAGCCCTGCGCCATTCAGAACAATGGCATCCGCCTGACCCAGCGCCTGCAGAGATGCCGGCGTCGGGTCGAAGCCGTGCGCGGACGCTCCCGGTTGCAGCAGCTGCGTGAGGTTCACGTCATCGCCCGCAATGGTGCGTGTCACGTCGCCAATCTGCGTCGTGGTTGCGACGATACTGAGACCTTCGCCGGCGTCTTCGCCCTCGCCCGCTGACGAACACGCGGTCGCGGTCAGCGCGAGTGCGCCCGCGATACCGAGGGCGCTGAGGAGTGTTCTTCGCGTTGAGTGCATGCATTAAGACTAAAGTTATCGAAAATCATTGTCAAAACCGAAGCGGTTCGGAGCAGTGGATTACGCGAACAGTTCGGCAAGCTCCTGAGCGACATCGGTGACGTCGGAGTAGCCGGGGAACTTGCGTTCGGGGCTCGCTGCTCGCTCCTGTGCCGTCACGAGCGCTTTCACGCGAATCACGTGCGTCTCGGCGGCCGTCTCTCGAAGCTCGTGGCCAACCGCTGCGAGCCACGTTTCGGCGGCGGCTTTCAGGGCGACGTAGTTCGCGTTGCCGGCGGTGGGTTTCTCGACGCCCTTCGTTGAGATGATGGCGATGCGCCCTGCTGTGGAGCGCCCGATGGCGCCCGCGAACGCACGCGTCGTATTGCGCAGCGTCGTCACCACCCTGGCCTCGAGCCAGTCGTAGTCGTCGTCGGTCTGCCCTGCGAGCCCGCCGCCACCGCGCCATCCGCCGACGAGGTGCACGAGACCGTCCACGTCTCCGAGCCTCGTTGCGAGTTGTTCAACGGCTGCGGGGTCGGTCAGGTCGACCACCGCGCGTTCGGCCGCGGGAACAGCCTCGAGCCGTTCGGCATTCGTCCCGACGGCCACGACGTCGTGGCCGGCTTCCTCCAGTCGCCGCGCGGTTTCGATACCGAGGGCGCTTGTTGCTCCAGCAATAACGATTCTCATACCGTCCAGCCTATGACGGGACGGGTCGGCGCTCGCGTCGCCGCGTCCACGGCCAGGTCATGAGCGCCCATACGGCGGCCG
>NZ_CAMEFJ010000065.1 GCF_945915485.1 uncultured Agrococcus sp. | reverse complement strand
TGGCCTGCCAGTCGCGTTGCTGTCCCACGGACTTGGCATGCCACCACCGATTCGACGCGTCGAAAGCCTCACGTCCCCACCGTCGAACGACCTCGGCCTCGTAGCGGTCGTTGAAGCCTTCGAGCATCACGTCCATGCGCGGTTCGCGGCCCTCTCGACGCATCTGCAGGGTGTGTTCGACCGAGCTGATGCGCCGGTCCAGGGCCTCACGGTCCTCTGCGAGCTGTGTCAGGTGGGCCTGGAGGGCTTCGACCTCGGCGGTCGGCGTCTCGAGGGCGTTGAGGACTGCGGTGATCTCGGCCAGTGGCATACCTGTGTCACGGAGCAGGAGGACGCGTTGCAGGCGAGCGACCGCGTCGGGACCGTAGTAGCGGTAGCCGTTGGACCCGACGCGGTCGGGCTCGAGAAGCCCGATGCGGTGATAGTGGCGCAGCGTGCGACCGCTGATGCCTGCGCGTTCAGCGAGCTCGTGCACCGTCCATTCCATCACCGGTCTCTTGTTCGTTCGACGTCCTGCTCAGTGTGCCGGGCCTGAGGTCAGGCCGAGCTGTGGCAGCCCAAGGCGCAGGATCTCGGACGCGGGAGTGCGGACGCTTTGGGCGGCCGTGGTTCCCGTGGCGTCGAGGTATGCGCGGACAAATCGAGCACCGGCTGCATAGCCGGCCCCGGTCGGCAGGCCGACAGGCTCGGCACCGAATAGTTGTGCACTGGAGTCGCCAAGAACCCAGGCGGCGAAGTCGGCCATGCCAGTGACGCCCAGGCCGCTGGCAACCTTCGCCAGTACCCGGTCGTCAGAGCGGGTTTCGTCGCGTACGAAATGGGTGTAGCCGGCGTCACCATACAGTTCGGACGCGAACACGTCCGCGAGCCCTTCAGACACAACGTGCTCGCCAACCGTCACCGTCTGTGGGTCCCACACTACCCCGCCAGGTGAATAGCGCACGTTGTGGTGCAACTCATGCACCGCAATCGCCTCGAGGCGATCAAGGACGCGCGAGGTGGGCCAGACGGTGATGGCGATGTAGCCGCTGATACCACCGAACCCTGATATCCCTTGCACCTCGTCGACGAAGTGCCTGTTAGTCGGATCCCCCAGGACGAGCAGCACGGTCAGGTCGGGGATCGTCACCCCCGGATCAGCAGACGTCAACGCTGCCACGCCGTCCTCGAGGGCCTTCTCGATGCGAGTCCACGCATCTGTCGCAACAAGGGACTCCAGACCTTCACGGACCTGCTCGAACGCAGAGTCCGCACGGAAACCGAAGTTCTGCTGGTGCACAGTGGCCATGTCCACACCACCGGGGATGAAGTGGTACATCCCCGCCATCGGAGCCCACATGTCACGGATGAGGTCCGCGCAATCCTTCGCATCCGCCGTCAGGACTCGACTCATACCCGAAGCGCTGTCAATCATTGAAATGGTCATGACAAGAGACTATAAACATTGCCGTTACGACAAGGTCAACCCTTTACTCGATCAATGTCCCCGGTCAGTACAGCTAGTTGTGCAGTCTGGGGAAGCCATTCTTCTACCTTGCAACAGAATGCGAAGGCCAGCGGCGACGATCGTTTCGGAATCACCATTCTGTTTTTCATGCAGCGAGGCGTATAGCGGAGCGAGTTCCCTGTTGACCGCTGTGCGTTGCTCGCCTCCCGCGACCGGAGCAGTCGCGGCGCTACCGATCACAAAGTTCGACAGGGCATAGCCTTCGCCGAGTGGATCACACGAGCCGTCATCAGTGAGCAGTACGCACATACGCTCGGACAAGCGGAGATAGTTCGGACCCCGGGGCGCGCGCATGGCGATGACTTGACAAGCCCAAGTATGTCGAACGAGATGTCGATAGTACGCGATGAGCAGCGCGTGCAGTTCAGAGTGTTCGAGGGCTTCCTGCAGTTGCGTGTCACAACCGAGCACATAATCGAGGGCGAGGTCGAAGAGGTCGTCCACCGACGTGATCCGGGAATAGAGGCTGGCGGGCGCGACGCTCATTCTCAGCGCGACTGCTCGTATCGTAAGGGCGCGCAGCCCTCCCTCATCCAGCAACTCAGCGGAGATGGAGGCGAGCCTGCCCACATCCACTGCACGGTTTCTGCGAACGGTCCTGCCTTGATCCCAGTAGTTCACACTACAACCTTAGCCGAACTATGTTAGTTTAATTGCGTGTTGCATGTCGGATATCTCCCCTTGCGCCAAGATCGCGCGGTACTTCGTGCCATGGAGCACAAAGACGCGGCCGCGTACGCCGTTGGCGCAGACGACCCGCTGGTGCGCGAGTTCGCCCACCTGCCAGAACCCGAGTACACCGAAGCTTCGGTCTCCCGACTGATCGATGGAGTGATTCGCGAGGGCCTCACTCGTGGCGATCTTGCGGTGCTGACGGTTGCCGATCCAGGCACAGACGAGTTCATCGGCAGCTTGGTGTTGTTCAACGTGGACACCGAAGCGGCCGAAGTGGGTTTCTGGGTGCGCCCCGATCACCGGGGCCGAGGTGCGGCTCACGCTTCCCTTTCGCTCGCGAGCACGCTGATCCAGCGGAGCGGACTCACCCGACTCACCGCACGCACCGTGCCTGAGAACCTGGGGGCTCAGCGCGTACTCGAACGCGCCGGGTTCACTCGCGGCGCGCGAGCCCGCTCCATGGCACCTTCCGGGGAAGAGGTCCTTCTGTTGCATTACTCGCGTGAGATCCGGCCGTCGGCACCGCTGCCGTGAGCCACAGACCGCTGGAGTCATGGAACACCGCGGACGTCACGAAGGAGATATCACAACGGTCAAAACCGGCCCCGAAGATGACGCCAAAGCCTTGGCGCTTGTTGTCCCCGATGATGGTTACCGCTACAGCGTTGTTCTCGAATTCCCTTCAGCCTAGGCTCGATGCATGGACAGCGCAGAGCCGATCAGCGTTCGGACTCCAGACGGCCGAATACTTTCCGGCCTGAGTTTCGGACCACGCAGCGGAAACCCAGTGCTGTTCATGGCGGGTGCTGCCACCGGTAAGTCTATGCACTTTGGTGCTGACCTCCTGCAGGGCATGAACGTCCGGCTGCTGACAATGGATCGGCCAGGCATGGGCGATTCGACATTTCATAGCGAACGCACATTGGCGTCAACAGCTGACGACTATCGAAGTTTTGTAGAGACCACTCTCGGCCGTTCGGGATCGATCCCGGTGGTCGCGAATTCGCAGGCGAGTGTCTTTGGTCTCGCTGCAGCCGCCGATGGGTGGGCCTCAAAGCTGGTCTTGGCCTCCCCAGCAGATGAGCTAGCTCACCCGCAGATACACGAGATGCTTCCTGCGGAAGCGACTCAGCTGTCTGATCTCGCTCGCGCGAACCCTCGTGAAGCGGAACGGGTACTGACTATGCTCACTCCCGCTGACATGGAGTCGATGGTCCTTGAAGGTGCAAGCGAAGAAGACCGCGCGTTCTACTTCGGTGACAGTTTCCTGTCGCTCTATCGGCGCGCCCTGGAGGAGGGCTTCGAGGGCAACGGACGTGGCTACGTGCGCGACACGCTTATCGCTATGCGCCCTTGGGGCCTACGGCTCAGCGATATTCAAACGACCGTGACAATTTTATTCGGTGTGGGGGATCTTGGTCATTCGCCGGACCACGGCGCTACGCTCGCAGAACGGTTAGTGAACGTCCGGCGAGAGGTTTTGTCAGACGCAGGAGGGGCACTGCTCTGGACACATGCGGGTCGAGTATTCGAGACAATTCTCGGCCGCAAGAATTTACGACCCGACTGAGTCGACTGTCACCCAGGGGTTGACAGGCTTGCGGGCTCTGGGTCATAGTGGTCTCATGACCAGTAACCCCGGGGGTGACAGCAGCTCCGACACTCGACTTCTGACTTGGACAGATGTCCTTGCGCATAGGGTCGACGACCCCTCTGCGTTTGAGCAGGTTGTTGCGCGGCTCACAGGGTGTGGCTTGAGCCCCCAACATGTACACGAGGCTCTCGCCGATGGCGGGGACGCGCTGTACGCAGCGGCCCAATCGGGAAGCGCAGATTGGAGCGATGCTTTCGGCGGCCCGTTGGCCGTGGCACTTCTCGCAGCGGAGGTCGGAGCGCTCGCCGCGCACCTGAACTGGCGGGCTTCTGGTATCCGTTCGTTGGCCGTCGATGCATTGCTCGAGGATTTCAGTGCGGTCGCGGTTGCCGGCGAGCTGGGAGTAGCGCGCCAGAAGGTATACGAAATAGCCAAGGGTGGGCTCCGTCCGCCCTACATCGAGAATGTCCCCTGGAGGACCCCATGAAAACCGTTCGCGAAACTGTCGCGTTGCCGGACTCCACCGAGCAGTTGCTCGTGCATCCCTTGGACATAACCGATTCCAGAAAGCCATTCGTCGCATCCTGGTGGCTCTCGATGCTGGCGATGCCGACGGTCGTGTTTTGCTTCGCTGCGCTGCTGTGGATCGTGAGCAACAATTACGTGACCCCGATCGCAGTGCCCCTCGCGTTGGCTGTTGCAGCTGGCCTCCTCGCCGCTTACCTGCGGAAAGAAGCCTGGGCCTACATCCCTCGCAAGCGTCAGGACTTGCAGCGGCGTTTTCCGACGAGGTGGATCTTGCTCAGATCGGTAGTTTCGACAGCCTCGCTTGTTGCAGGATTGGCATTGCTGACGCTGTGGATCGTCGACCACGAACTCGATACGAGCGTACTCAGCTACATACTTGGAACTGCCTTCGGCATCGTTTTTCTGATGCTCATCGGCCTCTTATGGAGGGCGCTTGCGCCTTCACGGTTGACAGCCGAACTTGATAGTTGGGCCGTGCAATTGACAAGACTCATTGCTGTCGGAGTCGCAGTCGCAGTTGCTTGCCTCATCGTCGGCCAGCGCCGTAATCTCGCTGACTTCGACATCTCGAGCATCGTGCTCGGCGCAACTGTCATCATCGCTGTGCAGGTGATTTGGTGGCTGATCTCTCTGTGGTTGTCGAGAAAGGACGCTGCGCGATCCGCTGCGCTGCTCGAATGATATCGCACGCTTAACAGCGGCGAACCTGACGAAATCTATTCCTGTTACCAACCCGAAGCCCTCGGGGACTTCGGCCTGCCAGAAAGGCGCCAACATGCCCGCAATCAGAATCCAAAACTTACGCAAGACCTTTGGCAAACACGTCGCCGTCGGTGACGTCGATCTCAACGTCGCGCAAGGAGAGATATTTGGCATCCTCGGCCCCAACGGTGCAGGCAAGACGACGACCGTCGAATGCCTAACCGGGATGATCCGACCCGATCGGGGCGAGATCCGCGTACTCGGATTGGATCCCGCGACGGATTTGAGCGCACTTCGCCACACCGTCGGATACCAACTCCAATCCAGTGAGCTGCCCAATGAAATGCGTGTCGGCGAAGCGCTGCAACTGTTCGCTGCCTTCTATCCGAACCCCGCCGACATCGACGAGTTGCTAGAGACCGTGGGGCTTCGCGCACATCGGAAGAAGGCCTTCAGTTCGCTGTCCGGCGGACAGAAGCAACGACTCTCCATCGCGCTGGCGCTAGTCGGCAACCCGCGCATCGCGGTACTGGATGAGTTGACCACCGGTCTCGACCCCCAAGGGCGCCGCGACGTCTGGGAGCTGATCGAGAACGTTCGCGAGACGGGGGTGACGATCGTATTGGTCACGCATTTCCTGGACGAAGCCGAGGCTCTCTGCGATCGTTTGGCGATCATCGACCACGGCCACACCATCGCAGAGGGCACACCGAGCGAACTTATCGAAGCCTCGGGCCTCCCCAGCAACGAACGGCGCCCGTCTCTGGAGGACGCCTACTTGGCGATTATTCATAACAATGAGCTGCTTCGGGCAGCCTGACGAAAGGACACGCATTGAACGCGCTCCCCGCACTGATCCGTAGCGAAGCAACTTTGTTGAGCCGAAATCCGACAGCGATCTTTATGGCTCTACTCTTCCCGACTGCACTCCTTCTTCTTCAGGGACTCGTCATACCCGGTACTGATGAAGTGCTTGGAGGAGATGACCCAGCCTTTGCGCAGCTGCGCGCGATCGACCTGTTCATTCCGATCGCACTGACCGTCGCACTCGGTAGCGTTACGCTCACCAACTTCCCGTCAGCGATCGGAGGGTACCGGGAAAAGGGCGTACTTCGACGGCTTGCCACCACCCCGGTCGGTCCGCAGCGGGTGCTCATCGCACAAGTGATTCTCAGCGGAGTTTCCCTGGTGCTGGGAGCGGCGATCGCCGTGGTTGCGGCCGTAATGCTCCTGGATGCCCAAGCGCCACGATCCGTGTTCCTCGTTATCGGCGTCTTCGCGCTTGCCGCAGTGCAGATGCTTTGCCTGGGGTCGCTGATCGCCGCACGCGCCAGCACAGCACAGAACGCGAACGGGATCGGCATGGTCATCTTCTTTGTATGTCTGTTCACCGCAGGTGTGTGGACTCCAGGGCCCCTGATGGCTGAGCCGCTGCGGCAAATCTCCGGATACACGCCCTTAGGAGCAGCATCCCAATCACTCACCGCGGCCTGGTACGGCCAGCCGATGTCACTCATTCCGATCGCAGTCATGGTGATATGGACGGTTCCTTTGCTTTTCATTGCTATTCGAACCTTCCGCTGGAGATGACAGGTAACGCTGCAATCGCCCCGGCAACGGCCCCAAAATTAAGGCAACGTGACTCCCTTGACTTGTCATCCTGGGGACGGCTCTATCGCCGCTGTATGCCTCAACTTGTGAAAGTTCGCCATGCACGCGTTGTTCGGCGGCATCGGATCTGGAGTTCTCGATGCCATTGCAAGATTCGTGGCTTCTCTGAGAGCAGCAATAGACGCCCGGTGAGATGAATACATCCCACCGGGCGCCTCTTTGCCGCGCTACTCTCGCGTCGATGTCGAACGGCGCAGGAGCAACAGGGCTCCGCCTCCGATCAGCAGTGCGAGCATGATCACGACCAGCCAGACGGGGATCGTGGCACCCGTCACCGGAATGTCGTCGCCGGAGTCATCACCGCTGGTCACGGTCAACGGCGCCTCGGCCGCGAGACCGGTGGTTCCGCCCACCGCCTCGATGACGTGATCGCCGACTTCAGTCTCGTCCGGGATGGTGACGGTCGCTCGGAAGCTGCCGACCTCATCCGCCTCGAATGTTCCGAGATCAACCGGGTCGGAGAACAGCGTGAGCGCCACCTCCTCGCCGGAGCCGAAGCCGCGACCGGTCACCTCCACGGTTCCGCCCTGAGCAACACGGTCGGAGCTCAGCGACAGCTCGGCGTCGAGAACGGGAACATCGCCGACTTCGATGCTCACCGGCTCAGACACGGATGCCTGGAACTCGGCCTCGTCATCCGGCACGTAGTGAGCGGTGAAGGTGTGCGTCCCCGCAGTCTCGAGCGTCACCTCGGCGCTGGCAGTGCCGCCGTTCACGGATGCCGTGGCGACGACACTCTCATCGCTGACGAACTCCACCTGCCCCGTGGCATTCTCCGGTGTCACGGTCGCGGTCAACGTCACGCGCTCACCGGCCACGATGTCGGTCGGCTCGGCGCTCAGCGAGACTCCCGTGGCGACGGGGTCGTCGCCGTCGGAACTCTCGACGAAGAGCGTTGCGCGCGCTTCCGCGTTCGACTCTTCACCGAAGGCGACAACCACGTATTCACCGTCGGTGAGGTCGGTCGGCACCGTGATCGTCGTATCGATCTCGCCGGCATCATTAGCCGTCGCGTCGACGGTTTCGTCGTCGACGATCCATACATCGACCGACTCCCCGGGAGCGAATCCGGAGCCCTGAACTCCCACGGTGTCCCCGGGAGCAGCGCGGTCGACGCTGAGTTCGATCTCGGGCAAGTATCCCGAGTCGGGATCTTCGACCACGATTTCCAGTTCCACCGATGCCGAACGCACGCCGTCGTCCACCGTCACAGTGACCGTAAAGGTACCCGGCTCTGCGTACGTGTGCTCTCCCACGACTGCGGCATCCGCCAGCTGTATCGTGCTGACGGGGCTGCCATCGCCCCAGTTCACGGTCGCAGTTTCTGCGTCGTAGCCGCCTGTGACCGTCGCCAGCTCGGTCTCGAAGCGTTCTCCCGCGACCTGGTCGGGTACCGTCGACGCTTCGACTTCGAGCAGGTTCGACGAGGAACGATCGCCATCGGATGCGACTGCGAAGACGTGCACGCGTCCATCCCTGAGGTTCCCGGGTTCGGTCGGCATCTCGAGTCGTTCGACGACCTTGGGTTCACCCTGCTCATCGACATCGAGAGCCACGGGAGCCGTCGAGTAGATTGCGGTGTTCTTGCCTTGGCCCTCTTCTTCGACACCCTGGAGGCGGTCGTCCACAACCGCCAGCACCGTGTTGTCGAATGCCGGATCCCCGGCCGCTCCCACCCAGTCGCCGAACGCGAGCGCTACGGTTTGGGTCGAGCCGTCTGTGAAGTGCAGCGTGACCTCTTGGTCGCGATCGCCCTCATTGGCCATGCCGATGAAGGCGATCTCCGTCGCGTCATCTCCGAGGTCGACCCACACCGTCTGCCCCTCGCCTGTGATGTTGTCGGGCTCGCCGGGTTCGACGTCAGGCAGGTCGAAGGTGAGCTCGGTGCCGTCGAGTTCGTAGGTCTCGCCCTGAACGAAGCCGTCCTCGGCGAGCTTCGTTCGGTCGTATCCGTACTGCTGCCCGTCGCAATCAGCTGCCACCGCGCCGACGTCGCCGATGCAGACGACGTTGAACATGCCCTCGAGCGTGTAGTCGCGGGTAACGTGCACTGTCGTCGATGTCGCCGCCGTGTTACCGGATGAGTCGCTCACCGAGATGCCGACCGTGTAGGTACCGGGCGCATCGAAGGTGTGCGGTGCCCTGACCGTCCACGCCCCGAGGCCGTCACGAGTCAACGTGACCTCGTCGGTGCTCGAGCCGTCGCCATAGTCGACGACGACCGTGTAACCGTCCGCCGTCTCCTCCTGACCGAGAATCGTTGCGAGTGTTCCGCTGAACTCTTCGTCGACGGAGACTGTCTGCGAGGATGCGGGACGAACCTCGAGATCGGAGTCGCCCGCCGAGCGCGCGTAGAGTTCTATCTCGGCAAGCCGCAGAGCACCTTCGGCCGAGCTGACCTCCAACTTATAGCTGGTGAAGCCGCCCGCTTCGTCGACGGAGAACGGCCGGGTCTGCGTCAACCACTGGAAGTTCTCGTCTGAACGACTGTCGAGTTCAACCCACGTCGAGCCGTCAACCGACCCCGACAGGGTCCATGACGTCGGCGTGCCGTCGCTTTCCACGCTCGTGAGCGTGTACCGGTCAACGGCGACCGGCCCGGAATCCGAAGTCCACACGAGTTCCGCCTCGTCGGATTCGAACGTCGTCGACGAGTTCATGTTGTCATCGACCAGGGAACCGACGGGGGTGCCGTCTGTCGCTGTCAGGGTTCCGTGGTCGGGATGCGTCGCGTCAACCAGCGGAGTCGGCACGTCCAAATCCTCGGTCAGGTCCTTTGCGCCCCAGGTCGATGGCTCATCGGACATCGTGAACGTCATCGTGCCGCCGTCACGAAGGAGCTGACCGTCGAAGGTGGTTTCGGTGAGTGCGGTGCCGTTGATGTCGATGCCGTCGACATACATCGAACCGGTTGCCGCACCCTCGGACTCGATGGTGATCTCGGTTCCCTCCACATCCAGCGTGATGCTGTCGAACAGCGGGCTACCGATGGTGTAGTTGCCGGAGCCGACCTCGAGCGGATAGAACCCGAGTGCGCTGAAGATGTACCAGGCCGAGAACTCGCCGTTGTCCTCGTCACCTGGGAATCCCTGGCCGATGTCGCCACCGACGAACATCCGCTGCTGGATGTCGCTCAGCATCTCCTGAGCCATGCTGGGGTCGCCGGCTTCGGCGAGCACGTAGGGGATGTGGTGGGCCACCTGGTTGGAAAGCCCCAGCATGCCGAGCCGAACGTCGCGAGCCTCACGCGCCTCGTGGATGCCGGAGCGGTCGGCTCGCTCGCGTTCGTTGAAGAAGTCGTAGAGTTCGTCGAGCAGACCGTCACGACCCCCGTACAGCGCAGCCATACCGTCCACGTCGTGAGGAGCGTGGAAGGCGAAGGTCCAGCCGCTGGCTTCCGTGAACGCACCACCCCACGCCTTCTTGTCGAAGTCTTCTCCCTCGGGCCACGTGCCGTCGGCGTTTCGTGCGGTGAACACTCCGGCGTCGGGGTTGTACATCTCGACGAAGTTCTGCGCACGATTGTCGAAGTAGTCGGCTTCTTCCAGCAGCTGCTCGACGCGATCTTCCGGAGTTTCCGGATCCTCGGCGAGCGCCCGTGCCATGGTGGCGATGCCGAAGTCGTTGATGAAGCCTTCGAGCCCCCACGATGCGCTTTCGTGCGTCGATGCGTGCGTAAAACCGAGGAAGATCGACCGCTCCAGGCCCTTCCGGCCAACGGCGCTCGACTCCGGCAGGACCGTCGCGTTCTTCACGGCCGCGTCGTACGCCTCGAGCGCAGTTTCCGTGCTGAGCGATCCCGCCATGTAGGCCTCGGCGAACGCGACATCCGAGCTGGTTCCTGTCATGAGGTCGGCGTAGCCGGGCGACGACCATCGCGAAAGCCAGCCGCCTTCACGATAGTGCTCGACGAAACCGTCGACGAGCTCCCCTGTCTGTTCCGGATACAGCATGGCGTACAGCGGCCACGCGGTGCGATAGGTGTCCCAGAACCCGTTGTTGACGTAGATTTTGCCGTCGACAATGGTCGCGTTCGTCTCCGTGTCGTTTGCCTCGCCGGTCTGTTCGAACGGGCTTGCGTACCGATACTCGGGCTCCTCCGCTGTTCCGACGTTCTCGAACTGCGAGTTGGGATACAGGTTCAATCGATACAGGCTGGAATACAGCGTGGCCAGCTGGGTGTCGGTCGCGCCCTGGACATCCTTGATGACGGATAGCCGCTCATTCCAGGCGTTCGTGACCGCGGAGTGCAGCGCGTCGAACGACTGACCATCGAGCTCGAGAGCGTGGTTATGGGCTGCCTGATCGAGCGAGATCATCGACGTCGCGATGCGCAATTCGACGGTTTCGCCATCCGCGGTATCGAACGCCGCGTACTGGGCGTGTTCCCGGTCGCCCTGCGGAGCATCACCCGCGGAAATCGGCGTGCCATCGAACGTGCCGTAGATGAACATCCTGCTACGGCCGGGGTATCCAGAACCACCGTCGACCCACCCCGTGACCGTGCCGTCTGCGGCGATTTCCAAGTTGGCCTGCCCTTCGACGCTGTCGACGAGCACGGAGTTCTCGTCTTCTGCGAACGTGAAGCGGTAGACGGCACCGTGATCGGTTGGCACGACCTCTGTGAAGATGCCGTTCTCGAACTCGACCGAGTAGATGTCGGGGCGAGCCACTTCGTTATCGTGCTGGAACTCGAGCCTGCGGTCGTTCAAGGTGCTCGTCGGATTGGCGTTATCAGCGGGCAGCACCGCGAGCTGATTGCGGTCGCCCATCCAGATGCTCGGCTGGTGGGAGAAGCCGATGCCCTGCAGTGCCGGCAGGTTGTTCGAGGTGTTGTTCTGGTGGTAGTGGTAGATCGTGCCGTGGTTGTCGGCATTCGTCATCGGCACCAGGAAGTTGAAGCCGTTCGGCCACGCCGCAGCCGGGATGTGGTTGCCGCGCGAGAATCCGCCGGTGGAGTTCGTCCCGCGCCGGGTGTCCACGTATGAGACCAGACCGTCTGCAGTGTCCACCGGCTCGGCGTGTTCGATGGTGACGTCATCCAGCCATCCGCTGAACGCCGTGTCGCCCGTTGCGACCTCGACATTCTGCACGTCGTCACCCGGGTGGTCGTAGGAGAACCGGATTTCGGTGATCGTCTTGCCCGCGAACGGGCCGAGATCGACGGCGATCCTGTTCCACTGGTCCGGCCACAGCTTGTTCGCGTATCCCTGCGTGCGGGCGTCGACCGAGTAACCGTACGAATCAGTGGCTTCCGAACCGGAGAGCGTCGAGCCATCGTCGAACACGAGGTCTACCGCGACGAAGGTCGCAGCGTACGTCTGTTCGCCGTCGAGGTCGGGGAAGATCATGTAGGAGAGCTCGGTGTCCTGCTCCACCGCGATTGCGAGGTCGTCGAACAGCACGGAGGTGGATGCCGCCGGGCCGCTGGCCAGGTGACGCCCGGAGTATTGCAGTGCCTGCAGACCGCTCCAGCCGACATTCGTCTTCGCCGTATACGAGCTGGTGGGACCATCGCCGATCTCCAACGCGAGGTCGGACGGGTCCGTCTGCGCGTCTGCGTCGCCGATGAGCGTCCAGTCGGCGAGCTGAACGAGGTCGACATCGCCGCGGACAGCGCTGATGTCCAGGCGATAGTGGGTGTACTCAGCGGTGGGTTCATCGAGGTCGAAAGTCAACGTTTCGTGGCGTGCGTCGAAACGAACATCAGACTGTTCGTCAATGGTCTCCCAGTCAGTGCCGTTCGTGGATCCCTCGATCGTGAAGGTGTCCGGGTCGCGATCCTCGGCGTCGTTGGCGGAGGTGAGCACATACTGTTCGATGGAGTGCGGCTCCGACAGTTCGTACTGTACCCACGCAGGGTGCGAGAAGCTCAGCCACTTGGTGCCGGAGTCTCCGTCGGCGAGGTTCTCAGCGACCTCGTTGGGGTCGTTCTCGTCTGAGGCGCTCACCGACGCGACCAGATCGAGAATGCTGCCGGGATGCCCGCGCTCCCCCGCCAGGTTGACGGACTCCCCCGTGCCTTCGAGCACGGGGGCGACGTCCTCGGCCTCGAATGATGAGGAGAACGTCGTGGCGCCGTCTTGCTCCTGCGCAATCGCCGGCATCGTGCCGAGTGTCGAGGCCGTAACGGCAAGGGCGATACCCGAGGCATACATCGTTCTGCGGATTGCCCGCGCTGGTGCTTTCGTCGGCGTGTGCTGTGGGACCGGCATTGGTGCTCCTGGGTTGACGTCGTCGTTATGACATCGCTGTCATACTGAGTGAACGCTAGCACAGTGTCGGCACCCTGCCAAGGGCCCGCGAGGTGTCGGTACACTCGGCTGTAGCTTGCACGAGGGGATGAACATGGCGGCAACTCCGCAAGAGATACCGGCGAGGTCGACCCTCGCGCAGGTCGCTGAGCGGGCCGGTGTCAGCCTGAAAACCGCCTCCCGCGCACTGGGCGGCGAGGCCTATGTGAGCGAGGAAACGCGTGGGCGCGTGCTCGCGGCAGCCGCAGATCTGGGCTATCAGCGCAACTCTGCTGCCAGTCTGCTCGCAAGCGGACGACTCGCGGTTTCGATCGGACTCATTACGGGAGACTTCGCGAACCCCTTCTATTCGACTCTCGCTGCCGCCGTTGAAGACGAGGTTCGGCCCCGCACCATTCACCTGTCAGTCGCCAACTCTCGCGAATCTGCGGAGCAGGAATGGCTCCTGGCCCAAGACCTCGCCGATAGACAAGCGCAAGCGCTGATCGTGGTGTCAGCGCTACAGGATCACGCCGCCTACTCGCGCCTCCAATCACGGGGCATTGCGGTCGTCTTCGCCGATCGCACAGCCATGAACCTGGATGCCGACTCGGTCGTCTTCGACAACCGGGAAGGCGGACGCCTGGCCGCTCAGCACCTTCTCGACGCCGGTCATTCCAGAATCGCCCTCATCGGCGACTACGAGTGGCTCCCCACCTACCGGGAGCGCAAAGCCGGCATGGCGGAAGTCCTCGACGCTGCAGGCGTCCAGTGGCGTGATCTGATTCGCAACGACGCCCACGGGGCACTCGAAGCACGCCAGTTCGTGCGCGAGCTTCTCGAACTGGAGGATCCGCCGACCGCGGTTGTTGCCGGCAACAACCGCAGCCTGCTCGGTCTCACTCAGGAACTCGCTGCGCGAAAGGGTCATGCAGCCCCCGCGGTCATCGGTTTCGATGACCCCGAATGGGCGCAAGTGCTCGGCATTACCGTTGTGGCAGGCGACGTCGCCGAGATGGGCCGTGCTGCGGCCCGCCTCGCCCTACTGCGCATGAGCGAGCGCTCTCGCCCGATCGAGAACGTCGTGATTCCGATGCGCTTGATCAGGCGCGATTAGGCATCGATCACAGGTTGATCGTGACGTCCCCTTGCTCTTGCAGCTCCTCGAGAAGTTCCTGAACAGCGACGTCCTGCTCCTGTGAAACTGCCTGCTCGGCCAGCTGATCGCGGACTTCCTCGAAGGGAGGAACTTCTCCTGCCTCTTCGCCCATCTCTTCCTGCTGCGCGATAAGGGTGTCGTACTGCTCGCGCAGCTCGTCCTCGCTCGGTTCGGGCACGTCTGTCGCGCTGTCGATGTAGGTGGTCAGCTGATACTGCATCGCGGCTTCTTCGCGGATGTCCTCCTCGGACATACCCTGCTCGGACAGCGCAGCGATCAGCTCGTCGACAGAGCCCATTCCGTTCTGCGTCGCCACCTCTTCGAGCGTCGTATCGATATCCTCGTCGGTTGCTTCGATGCCCGCATCCGCAGCCGCTTGCGACAGGAGGAGGTTGTTCACCAGCATCTGGGCGACCTCCTGCTTGAGCGCCTCCTCGTCGAGCTCCTGCGCGGGGTCCTGCTGCATCATCATGGTCTGCTGCAACTGCGCCTCGTACGCCTCGGCGAACTCTTCGCGCGAGATCTCCTCGCCGTTCACGACAGCGACGACCTCGGGGACACCCTCTAAGTCTGCTTCCGGAGCAACCTCCTCGGGGCCCGCCGGCGTATCAGTCTGCTCAGGTTCTTCGTCTCCGGCAGCACATCCGGCCAGCGCCATCACCACGACAAGGGAGAGGGCCGCCAGCGAACGCTTGAGTGGCATAGAGAAGCTCCTT
>NZ_CAMEFJ010000064.1 GCF_945915485.1 uncultured Agrococcus sp. | reverse complement strand
TTCGTCGCGATGTACCTCGCGCCGCAGTACTCGGATGCCGCACCGGTCACGAAGTCGTACACGCCGCGCACCGACACGACGGCGCACGACACCGTTCGCGACACCGACAACACCAACAACACCAACTAGAAGAGAAGGCACCTCGATGCGTCAGCTTGCAACCTTCGATGCCCGCGACTCCGTGGCGACCATCGTCACCGCGGAGACCGTCCTCACGGTCGACGAGTCACGGCCCACCGCTGAAGCACTGCTGACGCATCGAGGTTGCATCCTCGCTGTCGGAAGCCTCCACGAGGTCGAACGCGCCGCGTCCGAGGCGGGTCTGAGCCCGGAGCGTGCAGCGTTCCCCGGCGCAACCATCGTGCCCGGCTTCATCGACGCGCACGCGCATCCGCTCATGTACGGGCAGATGCTGACCTGGGTCGACGTCTCGCCCGCCAAAGCCTCGTCGATCCCCGAAATCATCGAGCTGCTGCGCGGCGCGGCCGAGAAGCTGCCGGCGGGTGTTCCGCTGCGCGGCTTCGGATACGAACAGCGAAACCTCGCAGAGCGTCGTCACCCGACGAAGGAAGAGCTCGACAGGGTCGCGACCGACCGCGAGGTCTACATCATGAACGCCTCGGGCCACGGTGGCGTCGTGAACAGCTTCACGTTCGCGAAACACGGCGTCACGAAAGAAACCCCGAATCCGGCGGGCGGAGAATTCTTCCGTGATGAGCACGGTGAACTTACGGGAGAACTCTCGGATGCCGCCTGCAACGTGCTCACGGGGCTCCACGGCGTGAAGATCGGCCATCACGGTCCAAATTTCCACCTCGGTGATGAGCCCGTCGAGCATCAGCGGCAGATGGAGCTCGTGCAGCGCGAGTTCCTCGCCGGCGGCGTGACCGCGTTAGGGGACGCACAGGTCTCCAAGCGCGAACTCGAGACCTACCTGCGATTCGCCGATTCGGGCGAGCAGCGGATGCGGGTATCGATGTACTTCCTGTCGCACCTGCTCGATCACGTGATCGAGCTCGGCATGACGGCGCCCTTCGGCAACGCGATGCTGGCGCACGCCGGCATCAAGCTCTACGCGGACGGCACGCTCGGTGGCTGGACGGCGTACTTCCCCGACGGCTACGTCGGAGACCCGTGCCGCACCGGCCAGCTGTACCATCAGCCGGAGGAGTACGCGGAGCTCGTTCGCCGCGCCCACGCAGCCGGATTGCAGACGGCAACGCACGCGCAGTCACCCATCGCGATCAAGATGGTCGTCGACGCCATCGAGGCCGCGCTCGCCGAACGCCCCGACAAGGATGCCCGTCACCGGATCGAGCACTGCGGCCTGCCCGACCCCGCCGAGGTCGCGCGCATGGCAGAGCTCGGCATCCGCCCCGTGAACCAGACCCAGCACTACTACAACTGGGGCGAGGGTGTCGAGCAGGCCATCGGGACTCCCGGCGAGCGCTTCAACCCGCTGGGCGAGTTCGCCGAGGCCGGGGTCGCCATGACGATCTCATCGGATGCTCCCGTCGCCGAGCCCCGCCCGCTCGAAGCCATCCAGGCTGCCGTGACTCGCGTGACGCGTCGGGGTGCCAAGCTCGGGCCCGACAGTTTGCGGATTACCGCCGAGCAGGCGCTCAAGGCGCACACGTACGAGGGCGCCGTTTCGATCGGGCGGGAGAACGAACTCGGGTCACTCGAAGCCGGCAAGCGCGCCGACTTCGCTGTGCTCGCCGATAATCCACTGACGGCCGACCCCGGTACTATCGCGAGCATCCGGGTTCTGGAAACCTGGGTTGACGGGAAGTCCGCGTTCGACGCTGGCGCTTAACCACTGCAACAACTCAATACCAACGGCGTGATGCCACTGTGTTCACTCATCTAGGCCGCCGACACTGACGACATCAGGGAGACGACATGGAGACGATTCGGAAGCGCACGACCGGCTGGGTTGTGCTCGAAACGCTGCGGAACTACGGCATCGACACGGTGTTCGGCATCCCCGGTACGCACAACCTCGAGCTGTACCGTCCGCTCACGCATCTCGGCATTCACGCTGTCACGACCCGGCACGAGCAGGGAGCCGGTTACGGCTCGGACGGATGGTCGCTGCAGACCGGCCTGCCGGGTGTTGTGATCACGACGTCGGGCCCCGGCCTCCTGAACGCGCTGTCGGCGGCAGCCACGTCGTTCGCCGAGTCGCGCCCCATGATCATTCTCTCGCCCGGCGTCGCACTCGGCGCAGAGTTCGCCGATGTCGGCACGCTGCACGAGACCAAGGACCAGATCTCGGCCGCGCAGGCCATCGTGGAGTGGGGGCGCCGAGTCACAACCGCGGAAGAAGCGGTACAGGCCGTACACGACGCGTTCGAGCTGTTCCGCACGGGCCGTCCACGCCCCGTGTACATCGAGATTCCGCTCGACGTGCTCGAAAGCGAAACCGAGTTGGCGGATGCGCTGACGGCAGCGCATCCGGTGCCGGAGCCGCAACCCGTTGATGCCGCTGCTGTGGCTGAAGCAGCGCAGTTGCTGCGGGATGCGCAGAACCCGGCGATCCTCGCGGGCGGCGGCTCCCGCGGCGCAAGAGCCGGCATCCAGGCGCTCGCGGAACGTCTCGGAGCACCCGTCGTGACCACGTCGAACGCGAAGGGTGTCATCGACGAGTTCCACCCGCTCTCGCTCGGCGCGAACCTGCGTCTCGACGCAGCGCGCAACGTCGCGAAGACCGCCGACGTGCTGCTTGTTGTCGGTTCGAAGCTCGGCGAGGCAGACCTCTGGGTCGATGCCCTGGAAGCCGAGGGCAAGGTCGTACGCATCGACATCCTCGAATCGCAGATCAACAAGAACCAGGACGCCACGGTCGGCCTCGTCGGTGATGCGGAGGTTGCCCTCGATGCGCTGCTGAACGAGATCCCCGCCGGCGAGAAGCCGAGCCGGGTCGACGTCGCAGCTGTGCTCGAGGCCGTGAGAGCCGAGTCGCTCGAACTCGATCGCGAGAACGCCGAGCTCGGTCGCGCGATCGCAGAGGCGCTGCCGGAGGACGTGATCCTCTCGACCGACTCCTCGAAGATCGCTTACTGGGGCCTACTGAACGAGCTTCGCGTTCGCAAGCCGAACTCGGTGCAGTACATGGCGACGTACGCGACCCTCGGGTACGGGCTTCCCGCTGCGCTGGGTGCCCGCGTTGCGGACTCGACCAGGCCGTCCGTCGCCGTGATCGGCGATGGCGCGCTCATGTTCGCGCTGCAGGAGTTCATAACCGCCGTCGAACAGCAACTCGACGTCACCGTCATCGTCGTCGACAACGGTGGGTACGCCGAGATCAAGGGCAACGAGGAACAGGTCGGCATCGCGCCCATCGGCGTCGACCTCGCGCAGCCCGACTGGCCGGCGCTGATCAATGCCTTCGGCGGGACGGGCGTCGGCATCACTGAGCTGCAAGAACTGCGGGGCGCAGTCGATGCGGCAGTCAGCGCCGGCGGTCTGCAGCTGATCCACGTTCCCTTCAGCGTTATCGAGTAACAGGAGAAATACCATGAGCACCCCCATCGGACCGGCAGATGCCTCCAAGCAGCCCCGTTACGCAGGGCTCTCGACCTACGCGCGACTCCCGCGCATGGAAGACGTCGACTCGACGGATATCGCCGTCGTCGGCGTACCCTGGGACTCCGGTGTCAGCTACCGCCCCGGCGCGCGCTTCGGCCCTGAGCACGTGCGAGCATCCAGCCGGCTGCTCCGCCCGTACAACCCCGCGCAGGACTTCGCGGGCTGGGACGCCGTCCAGGTCGCCGACGCAGGAGACATCGCTGCGAACCCCTACGACATTCCCGAGGCCATCGACCAAGTCTATGGGGGGCTGAAGGAGCTGCGCTCGAAGACCCAGCGAGTGCTCACGATCGGCGGGGATCACACGATCGCCTACCCTTCGCTGAAGCTCATGCACGAACTGCACGGCCCCGTCGCAGTGCTGCACTTCGATGCGCACCTCGACACCTGGGACACCTACTTCGGCCAGCCCGTCACGCACGGCACACCCTTCCGGCGCGCATCCGAGGAGGGCTTCATCGACAAGACCGCCTCGATGCACGTCGGCATCCGCGGCCCGCTCTACGGCAAGGTCGACCTGGAAGACGACGAGCGTCTCGGGTTCGCGATCGTCTCGAGCGAGTACATCGAGGAGCAGGGCGTTGCCGCTGCGATTCAGCGTGTGCGCGACCGGATCGGCGACCGTCCGCTGTACATCTCGGTCGACATCGACATCCTCGACCCGTCCCACGCACCCGGCACCGGTACGCCGGAGGCGGGCGGGCTGACGAGTCGTGAACTGCTGCGCATGCTGCGCGCACTGACCGACCTCAACATCGTCGGCGCCGACATCGTCGAGGTGGCACCCGCCTATGATCACGCGCAGATCACCGGGATCGCGGCGGCGCACGTCAGCTACGAACTCATGACGGCGATGGCCCAGGTCATCGTGCGCGAACAAGGATGAGTTGCTCGGCGGCGGTGGCCGTCGCACCGAGAGCGGAATAGTCGAAAGACGCACGTTCGGGAGGCTCCCAAAGGGCATTCTTTCGACTATCGCATTGCCAGATTCGAACGTCCGGAGGATACGTTGACAATCGAGGGACATACCGCGGACCAGCCGGTCGTCGTCTACACGAAGAACGACGATACGGACGCGGCCCCGGGCATAGCACTGCTCGAGCGTGCGGGCTTCGAAGTCCGGGTGCTCGATACCGACGACCAGCAGCAGATCATCGACGGTGCGCAGGATGCCGTCGCCCTGCTGGTCGGGTACGCCGAGATCGACCGGCGCGTCATCGAATCGCTGCCGAACCTTCGGCTCGTATCGCTCATGTCGATGGGCTTCAACAACGTGGATCTCGATGCCGCGGTCGAGCACGGTGTGTGGGTGACGAACATCCCCGGTGTCGCCACCGAGGAGGTCGCAACGCACGCGCTCGCGCTGCTGCTGCAGTCGGTGCGGCAGTTCGGCTACTATACGAAGACCTCGACCGCGAACCCCGAAGAGTGGAACTCCCGCGCTGCCATCGCGCCGTGGCGGCTGAGCGAGCAGACGCTCGGCATCGTCGGGCTCGGCAAGATCGGCCGTAAACTGGCAGAGTTCGCAGGGCCGCTGTTCGGCGACGTCGTCGGATACGATCCGCTGCTGCCCGACACCGATGAGGTGCGGGGGATGCTCGCCGAGCTGGGCGTCCGCAGAGCGAGCCTCGAGGAGGTCCAGCGCGCTGCCAATGTGCTCTCGCTGCACGTACCGCTCACGCAGGAGACCGAGCGCATGATCGACGAACGATTCATCGACGGGATGCCCGAGCGTGCGTTGATCGTGAACGTGTCTAGGGGAGCGCTGCTCGATTCGCAGGCGGTTGCCGACGCCGTCCGCAGCGGCCGGCTCTCGGGTGCGGCGCTGGACGTGCTTGAGGAGGAGCCGCCGACGGCCGACCACCCGCTGCTCGACGTCGAAGACGTTGTCATCACGCCGCACGTGGCGTACTACTCGGAGCGTACGGAGGCGGAGTATGTGCGCATCCAGGCGCAGAACGCCGTGACGCTCGTCGAGACCGGGAAACCCGAAACACCGGTGAACACGCCGGTGACGTAACCGACCGCTTGCAAACCGAGCCCGGTTTCTGCAGTCCTGCGTGAGATCTGCGGCAAAAAAGTTGAAAGAAGTACGTTCGGGAGGCTCCCAGAGGGCATTCTTTCGACTATTCCGGGGTACTTGGTGGAGTGAGTCGAACGAAGAACCAGCAAGCACAGGAAATAAGGCGAGAGTTAAGGAGCCGCATGGCACAGCTGACCGAATCGGCGAAGGAGACCGCCCGCGAATGGGTTGATGCAAACCTGGCCAGACTGACCGAGTGGCACACGCACATCTGGGAACTGGCAGAGCCGGCGTGGCGCGAATATCGTTCGCAGCAGTGGTACGTGCAGCGTCTGCGCGAAGAGGGGTTCGACGTCGAAGACGGGTCTGCCGGGATGCCCACCGCGTTCAGCGCCACGTGGTCGAACAGCCCCGAGGGAGTCGACGCGGGGCCCACGCTGCTGACCTATGCCGAGTACGATGCGGTGCCCGGTAACAGCCAGGCTGCTGTGACGAGCGAACAGCCGCACGAGGGCACTTCGCGCTTCGCTCCCGGTCACACGGACCCGCACTCCGTGCTGGGTATTTCGACGCTCGCGGGCGTGCTCGCGACGAAGCACGCCATGACCGAGCACGGCATTCCCGGCATGATCCGGTACACGGGTGAACCGGCCGAGAAGATGCACGGCTCGAAGGTCGTGCACGGGCTGCGCGGGTACTACGACAACGTCGACGGCATCGTGTCGTTCCACCCGTTCTACATGCTGCCACTGTGCAACACGGCCCGCTGGGATACCCAGTGCGGCGCCTACTACAGCAAGGTCTATACCTTCACGTGCGACAGCGCGGAGACCTGGCAGCTCTCGAGCGCCGACCCGAACTCGCCCATCCCGGCCTCCCACTCCGCTGCACGTGCTCCCGGTGCGAACGTCGCGCTCATGCAAATGTACACGTCAGCACGCGTCATGCAGGATGCGATGCTGCCGTCGACGGGCGGCTGGAGTTTCTCGGATGCGATTCTGTCGGATGGGCAGGCGACCGCCGACAATCTGCCGCAGCGGGTCGCGCGCATCCAGTTCTCGTGGCGTACGCCCGATGTCGAGATGGCCGAGCACGTGCTCGCCGTGCTCGACAGGAACGCCGAACACGCCGCGGCCATGGCCCACTGCGAGCTCGAGGATCGATGGATCGCGCGCAGCCGCCCCGGCCGGACGAATCACGCGATGGCCGAGGTGCTGTACGACAATCTGTCGGAGGTCGGCGCCCCTCGATACGGTGCGGATGCCGTGGCGGTCGGGCAGGATATCCAGCGAAATCTGGGCCTTGAGCCCAGCGAGAAGCCCTTCCTGGCCGAAACGGAGCAGCTGATCGAGCCGATCGAAGCGGAGCGCTTGCTCCGTGAGCATATGCCGGCCTGGCAGCGCAACTGGACGAGCGACGACTACGTGGAGATGTCGCACTACGCGCCGCTCGTGCGGTTCTACGTTTCGCGCCCTGCGCTGCAGCCGGTTCCTGGAGCGGGCCCGTACCCCGCCTGGGTCATGAATGCGCTCGGTGGCATCCCGGAGACGATCGCGCCGACGATTCAGGTGACGGGCAAGACGATCGCGGGCACGTTCCTCGATCTGTTCACGAAGCCCGATCTGCTCGCGGCGGCGAAGCGCGAGTTCGACGAGCGGACGGCGGCGGAACCGATGCCGGCGTTGCTGCCGGCTGACTTCGAGCCGCCGATCGATCTCCCCTGGCCCGAGTACCGCTAGCGCGCCGACGCACAACGCGGGGCCGCGCCGAGCTTACCGGTGCGGCCCCGCGGCTCTGCTACGGTCAGCCGATGAAACCCTGCTCGCGCAGCCAGTCTTCCGCGGCGTTCGCCGGCGAATCTCCATCGACGTAAACCTGCGCGTTCATCGCCTGGAGCTCCTCGTTGGTGAGCGCCTCCGCGATCTCGTCGAACAGGTCGACCGCTTCCGGGAACTCGTCGACCAGTTCCGAACGGAACACCATTGCAGCGTTGTACGCGGGGAAGAACGACTGGTCATCTTCGACGGGGGAGAGATCGAGCGCTTCGATGCGTCCATCTGTTGCGAAAGCGACGCCGACCTCGCAAGCGCCGCCCTCGGTGACGAGTTCGTTGTAGATGACGCCGTCCTCCAGCACCGTGACGTCGGAGCTGGGGAACGAGAAGCCGTAGTGGTCCTCCATGCCGGGAAGCCCGTCTTCGCGAACGCTGAATTCGGGCCCGACGCAGATCCGGACCTGCTCGCCGCCGTTCACGGCGTCGGCGATCTCGCTGACGGTTTCGAAGGAAGTGTCCGGGTATGTGTCGCCACTGTAGACGAGCTGGTAGGTATTGTTCGCCGGTGTGGGAGCACCCCAGATCAAGCCGTTTTCTTGGTCGGCTTCCGCAACGGCCTCATACTGCTCCATCGGATCGGCGATGGGAGTCGTCTGCCCGAGGAACCCCATCCATGCCGTGCCGGTGTAGTCCCATTCGAGGTCGATCTCCCCGGACGTAATCGCGGTGCGCACCGCCTGCGTTCCCCCGAGCCCCGTCTGGTCGGCCACCTCGGCCCCGGCGGCCTCCAGCGCGATGATGGTCAGCTGGCCCAGGACGAGCTGCTCGGTGTAGTTGTCCGAGCCCGCGGTCACGCTCAGCTCCGAGAGGTCGTAGTCGTCTGCGATCGAGCCTCCTTCGTATGAGGATGCGCTCGAACAGGCGGATGGGGCGAGCGCCAGAGTAGCGGCTCCGGCAAGTGCGAAACGGGTTTTGGTTGTCATCGAGACTTCCTAACGGTTGGTGAACGGGATACGGGCGGGATGGATAGGCGTCGCCATCATGTGCGCGGCGTAAGAGCTCTTTGCAGCAGCGAGGCACCCCAATCGATAAGCAAGGCGAACGAGGCGGTCAGTAGGCTTCCGATGATCACGACGTCCATTCGGCCGAGCTGCATGCCCGAGTCGATAAGGCTTCCCAGACCGCCGGCGCCGATGAGCGTGGCCAACGCGGCCGTGCCGACGTTGAGGACCAGCATGGTGCGCCAGCCTGCCAGGATGACGGGTACGCCGAGGGGCAATTCCACGCGCATCAGGATCTGCGTGCCGGACATCCCCATGCCGGCCGCCGCCTTCGTAACCGATGGAGGGCACGAAACGATGGCGACCAAAGTGTTCCGCAGCAGCGGCAGGAGTGAGAAGAGCAGTATCGCGACGATGGCGGTGTTCGTTCCGGTTCCGACCAGGAGCGCTAGCAGCACGATGATTCCGATCGACGGCAGTGCCTGGGCAGCGCTCCCGATCGCGAGCAACGGTGTGCGAAGATATTTGGCCCATCTCCGACTGAGCAGAATTCCCATGGGAAGCGCGAAGAGGACACCGAGCACGGTGGACGCGAAGACGATCCATGCGTGCTCGCCCGCTCGTCTGAGGACGTTGCTCGGCTCGAGCATGCGCGCCGTCACCGAATCAAGCTGAGCGGCCGAGATGTACCAGGCGACACCCAGCAGTATGAGAACCACGAGGATCGGAACGAGGATCGGGAAGCGAGTACGCCGTGATGCGGAGGTGCCGGCCTCGCTGGCGGCCGCGAGTGACGTCATACGCGCTCACCGACCTGTTCGCTTGGCGGCACACCGCTCTCGGCAATGGCTCGCTGCACATCGGCGAGCGTGAGCGCACCGATGACGCGACCATCCTCGTCCACGATCACCGCGCGTGGATTCTCGCCTGGCATCGAGAGCAGCGCGCCGGCGGCCTCCCGCATCGATGAACCAGCTTCGATTTCCACGGGTACTGACCCGGGTAGATCGCTCACCGTCCCGCTCAAGTCGTCAAGCGCGTCAGCGAGGACCCATCTCTGCGGACGACCACGATCGTCCGTCACGAGGATGTCCCGGACTTCGGAGCCGGCAATCCGGATTTCGTTCGTCGGGGTCCCCGACTCTACGGTTTCGATTTCAGCCGACGAAGGCGACTGCTCGTCTGCCCTCACCTCCATGAGACCGAGGACCCGCATCGTCGTATCGCCGCCGACGAAGTTTTCCACGTAGGGGCTCGCGGGCGCGGTGATCAGACGCATCGGGGTATCCAGCTGTTCGATGGTGGAGTCGGGCCCGAACACCGCGATCCTGTCGCCCATGCGCAATGCCTCATCGATATCGTGCGTCACGAACACGATGGTCTTGTGGATCTCATCCTGCAGTCGCAAGAATTCGGACTGCAGATGGCCGCGCGTGATCGGATCAAGCGCGCCGAAGGGCTCGTCCATGAGAATGACATCCGGATCTGCGGCGAGCGCTCTGGCGACGCCGACTCGCTGCCGTTGGCCTCCCGAAAGTTCGGAGGGCATCCGGTTGCGGTATTCGTCAGGGGCCAGATGGACCATCTCGAGAAGTTCGTCGACTCGCTCTTCGATGCGTTCCGACTGCCATTTCAACAGCTGGGGCACGGTAGCGATGTTCTGAGCGACGGTCCGGTGCGGGAAGAGACCGGCATCTTGAATCACGTAGCCGATTTCGCGCCGCAGCTCGGTCGTCTTCAGTGTCGATGTGTTCCGGCCGTTGATGAAGATGTTGCCGCTGGTCGGGGTCACGAGCCGGTTGATCATCTCCAGCGTCGTGGTCTTGCCGCAGCCAGAAGGTCCCAGCAGGACGAGGGTCTCCCCCTTCTCTACCTCGAGGTTCAGGTTCTGCACGGCCGGTCGGGCACTACCCGGGTACTTCTTGCTAATGTCGTCCAGCGTGATCATCGTCGTCACGATGCAGCTCCCCTCCGTGAGAAACGCTGCCGGCGCGCGCCTGTGAGCAGGCCGAGCACCTGAAGCAGCAGATCGAGAATGATTCCGAGCAGCACGACGAGTATGACCGCCGCGAGCACTTGATTGATTGCGCCGGCGCCGCCGATGCGGGACAGGCCGGTAAAGATGTCTCCTCCCAGTCCCGGACCGTTGACGTAGGCCGCGATGGCAGCGCTGGAGACCGTCATGAGCGTGGTCACGCGAATGCCGATGAGCATCACCGGCCAAGCGAGAGGCAGCTCGACACGGCGGAACACCTGAACCGGGGTGAGTCCGATGCCTTCGGCAGCGCGTTTGACTCGAGGGTCGACGCCGTCAAGACCCGCGATCGTATTGTGCAGGATCGGCAGCAGTGCGTACATGACCAGGGCTGTAATGGTGGGACCCCAGCCGAGGCCGAGCAGCGGGATGAGCAGTCCGAACAGCGCCATTGCCGGGATGGTCATGAACGTGCTCGTTACGTTGAGACAAACGGCACGAACTCTCGTCTTCCGGCGCGAGAATATCGCTGCCGCGACGCCGAGGGTAACCGCGATGGCAACCGAAACGATTACGACGACAGCGTGCGTTAACGTCAACTCGAGAAGGTCATCCGCGTTGCGGAGAAAATACTCGAATAGATTCAGGCCCAACCAGCTCCTCAAGTTAGCGAACGCGCAGGTCGTCTCGAAGGAGCGGGCCGCCTATGGCGTCTTTTGGACTGCGGACCACCACCTGCAAGAGGCGCGCTCGTATTGGGCGCCAGGATCCTGACTCGATGCGGCGGAGCAGCGCCGGTGGAACGAACCTCACTAAGGAAGCCCTCTGTCTCATGAGTCGGCCACAGCGCCGCTGATCAGCATAGCAAAGTGAGTTGGGATAGCAAGGCGACGGATTAGCCGGGCCCGGTTCTCAAGCTGCAGAAAAACTGAGCGACTTTGGAAGATTGGTCAGCCGAGTTTCGATGCACTGAACCCCGATATGGTTGCCGGGTGACTCTCATCCATCAAACGATTGCATCCCTCGTGAGCATGCTCAGCACCGAAGAGGTGTCTGCTGTTGAGGTTCTTGATGCCCACGCGGAGCGCATCCAGAGGATCGATCTGACGCACCGCGTTTTCAGAGGAACAGCGCTTGCGCGTGCCCGAAGAGATGCTCAGGACTCGGATCAGCGTCGTCGCAGCCAAGACAGCCGCGGCCCCCTCGATGGTGTTCCCTTCGCTGTGAAAGACAATTTCGACGTCACCGGGCAGCGCACGTATTCCGGTTCGAATGATGCGCTCGCCGCGGCTACTTCGGATGCCGCCGTCGTGTCGGCGCTTCGTTCAGCCGGGGCCGTGCTGGTCGGGCGCACGGTCATGGACGAGCTCGCTTACGGCATGCGGTCGTGGCCCGCACGGAACGCGCGCGATCCGGAACGTTCGCCGGGTGGGTCCAGCGGCGGCAGCGCTTCCGCGGTTGCCGGTTACGCTGTGCCGTTCGCACTCGGATCCGACACAGGCGGCTCCGTGCAGGTGCCGGCCGGGTTGTGCGGCGTCGTCGGGTTCAAGCCCGGGCATGGCGTCCTCAGTACCGAGGGGCTGACACCGTTGAGCCCTACTCTCGATCACATCGGTACGCTCACACGCAGCGTCGAGGACGCGCAACTGCTGTTCACGGCACTCGTCCCCGAACAAGAGCGCCTCCGCGGGCGCACGAACTTCGTTCTCGGCATCCCCGAAGCACTCCCGGCGAGCGGGATCGCCCCCGGTGTCTCACGTCGTTACGAGGAGGTGTTGCGACTCCTTCGTGAAGCCGGTGTCGAAACGGTTCCGTTCGCGACTCCAATGCCGGATCGCTATCTCGAAATCGAGACGAATATCTGCGTGCCCGAGTTCGCGCGGGCCCACGGCGATCGAGTGCGGGCACGCCCCGAGGCGTATCGTGAGATCACGCGCATGTGGATCGACGTGGGCGAGCGATTTCCGCAGGCCGACTACGACTTCGCCCTGCAGCTGCGTTCGCAGGTGAAGGAGAAGTGGCTGGATGCGCTCCAGGGTGTCGACGCAGTGATCACGCCGATCGCACCCGTTTCGGCGCCGCCGTACGGCATGGCGACACACACGTGGCCGGACGGTACGACCGATGACTACGATCATCTGCTCGGCCACTTCGCGAATATGGCGAACATCACTGGATTCCCGTCGATCACGCTGCCGGCCGGGGACGATGAGTCGGGACTTGCGTTCGGCCTCCAGGTCATTGGCCGGCCGGGCGGTGATTTCCAGCTGCTCGCGATGGCGCGAGAACTCGAGGCGATCCTAGGAGCGCATCCCTAGGGAATCTCACGCCCGGCCGCCATCGACAGCACTGAACCCATTTCGCCAGCACACCGCAGCGCTCGTACGATGACCAACGTTTCGCGAGCAAAACCCAAATGAGGCACACAACCCATTTGGCAAGCACTTTAGATGGGTCTTGTCACTTTATTGAGTAATTCCACTTTAGGAGCTATGCTGGAAACATGACCGTAACCGACCCTGCCAGCGAGGAACGGCTGCAAGCCGACCTCCGTGGCGCAGGGTTGCGTGTCACTGCACCGCGTCTCAGCGTGCTGCGCGTGGTTGCCGAGCAGCCGCACGCAGGCACTGACGAGATCGCGGGCGCGGTTCGTGAGCGCCTCGGGTCCGTCTCGACTCAGGCCGTCTACGGCGTGCTCCACGCACTGACGGATGCCGGTCTGCTGCGTCGCGTCGACACCGGTGCGCGCGCGGCAGCTCGCTACGAACTGCAGTCGCACGACAATCACCACCACATGCTCTGCCGCGAGTGCGGTCGTCTCGAAGACGTCCCCTGTGCGGTAGGCAATGCACCGTGCCTTATTCCGGAGCACAATCACGGCTTCGAAATTGAGGTCGCCGAGGTGCTCTTCCGGGGCGTGTGCTCGCAGTGCCGCGCCACCGCATCCTAAGCCCAGCATGTCTGAGTACCCAGCACGAATACACGTCGAAACAGGAGGAGAGTCCCCAATGACTACAACCGACCCCACCGCCGCGCACAACTCGGCGATCCCCACGACCACCGAATCCGGTGCGCCCCGCGAGAGCGACGCGCATTCGCTCAGCGTCGGCACGAACGGGCCGCTACTGCTCCACGACGTCGCTCTCGTCGAGAAGCTCGCGCGTTTCGACCGCGAGCGCATCCCGGAGCGCAGCCCGCACGCGAAGGGCTCCGGCGCGTTCGGCGAACTTGAGATCACCGAGGACGTCTCCAAGTACACGAAGGCCAAGCTCTTCCAGAAGGGCACGAAGACCGAGATGCTCGCGCGTTTCTCGACCGTCGCCGGCGAACTCGGCTCGCCCGACACCTGGCGTGACGTTCGTGGTTTCGCGCTGAAGTTCTACACGGAGGACGGCAACTTCGACATCGTCGGCAACAACACCCCCACGTTCTTCGTTCGCGACCCGATGAAGTTCCCCGACTTCATCCACTCGCAGAAGCGCCTCCCGGCATCCGGTCTGCGCGACAACAACATGCAGTGGGATTTCTGGACCCTCTCGCCCGAGACGGCCCACCAGGTCGCCTACCTCATGGGTGATCGCGGTCTGCCGCGCACCTGGCGCCACATGAACGGCTACTCGTCGCACACCTACATGTGGGTGAACGAGGCAGGCGAGAAGTTCTGGGTAAAGTACCACTTCCTGACCGACCAGGGCCTCGAGTTCCTTACGAACGAGGAGGCCGGCAAGCTCGCGGGAGACGACGCCGACTTCCACCGTCGCGACCTGTTCGCGGCGATCAACGAGGGCGACTTCCCGTCGTGGAAGGTCGAAGTGCAGATCATGCCCTACGAGGATGCCAAGACCTACCGCTTCAACCCGTTCGACCTCACCAAGACCTGGTCGAAGAAGGACTACCCGCGCATCCCGGTCGGCCGCTTCACGCTGAACCGGAACCCGGTCAACCACTTCGCGCAGATCGAGCAGGCCGCCTTCAGCCCCTCGAACACCGTGCCCGGCACCGGCGTCTCGCCCGACAAGATGCTGCTCGGCCGCATCTTCTCGTACCCGGACGCACAGCGGAACCGACTCGGCACGAACTTCAACCAGCTGCCCGTCAACCGCCCCGTCGTCGAGACCAACTCGTACGACAAGGAAGGCGCCATGCAGTACCACCACTCGGGCGACGCACCGGTCTACGCACCGAACTCGTACGGTCGCTCGTGGCAGGAGCCGCAGGGGCCGGTCGACAACGGCTGGGAGGCCGACGGCGAACTCGTTCGCGCCGCATACAGCCTGCACGCCGAGGACGACGACTTCGGCCAGGCGCACACGCTCGTGCGTGACGTCATGAGCGAGGAGGAGCGCGGCCGCCTCGTCGAAACCGTTGCCGGCGGTCTCCTCGGAGGAGTCAGGGAGCCCGTGCTGTCGAACGCCTTCCAGTACTGGAAG
>NZ_CAMEFJ010000063.1 GCF_945915485.1 uncultured Agrococcus sp. | reverse complement strand
GGTGTCGGCGCTGGAGATCGCCACGGTGACGACGTGGCGTGCGTCGCCGTTGATGTGCAGTGCCCGCGCTGGCGCACCCGGGCCGCGCTTACGGCTCTGCCCGTGCTCGCCGACGATGCCCTCATCGATGAGTTTCGCGACGACCTCCGAGATCGCGACCCGCGAGAGGCCCGTCAGTCGGGCGAGATCCGCACGAGAGGAGTCCGGATGCCGGCGCACGAGGCTGAGGACCAGCGCGCGGTGGTGCAGACGGGCGTCCTGCGGGCGCACACCCCTCGCTGACACTGCGCTCGCTGCAGCGATCGGGGAGGGCTGACTGCTCATTCGGGGTGTACTTTCGCCGTTGTTCAGGTACTCTAAGCATAATAACGCAAGAAAGTTAACTAATAGCCTCACCGCACCCGGGCTCGAATCTGCAACGGAGATCGCACATGCGGTGAGGCGCGAGACCGGCTTGTTCCGACGCCTGGAACGACCGGTTCCTTTCGACAAAGGAGTCCAAATGAAGTTCTTCCAGAACCTCGCCAGATCCCTTATGCTGCCCGTTGCAGTGCTGCCGGTCGCCGCGATCCTCGTCGGCGTCGGCTACTGGATCGACGGAATCGCGGGCGAGAACATCGTTTCCGCGTTCCTCGGCGCTGCGGGCGGTGCGCTGCTCGACAACATGGCGCTGCTGTTCGCGATCGGAGTCTCGATCGGGATGGCCACGAAAACCGATGGGACGTCGGCGCTCGCCGGCCTCGTGTCGTGGCTGACGATCACCACGCTGCTGCGTCCCGACACGGTGCAGATGCTCATAGGAGCAGCCGAGGTCGAAGCGGTCAACCCCGCCTTCGAGAACGTGCAGAACGTCTTCGTGGGTATTCTGAGCGGTCTGATCGGTGCATTCAGTTACAACCGATTCAAATCGACGAAGCTGCCCGACTACCTTTCGTTCTTCTCCGGTAAACGATCCGTCGCCATCGTCAGCGCCGGGCTGTCGATTCTGGTCGCGGCCGCGCTCTTCTTCATCTGGCCGTTCGTGTACAGCGGGCTGGTCATGTTCGGAGAGTGGATGCTGACACTCGGGCCGGTAGGGGCCGGCCTCTACGGCTTCTTCAACCGTCTGCTGATTCCGCTGGGCCTCCACCACGCGCTCAACTCGGTGTTCTGGTTCGATGTCGCGGGCATCAATGACCTGAGCAACTTCCTGAACGGCACCGGAACTTTCGGTGAGACCGGACAGTACATGGCCGGCTTCTTCCCGATCATGATGTTCGGGCTGCCCGGTGCGGCATTGGCGATGTATGTCACGGCGAAGTCGGGCAGGAAGAAAGCGGCGGCGGGTATTCTGCTCTCCGCGGCGTTCGCCTCGTTCCTCACCGGTGTCACCGAGCCGCTCGAGTTCGCGTTCATGTTCCTTGCTCCGGCCCTGTTCCTGATTCACGGTGTCTTCACAGGGCTCTCGCTGCTCATCGCGACGATTCTGCCGACGCGCATGGGCTTCGGGTTCTCTGCCGGGTTCATCGACATGGCGCTCGGATGGGCGAACCCGATGGCGCAGAACCCGTGGATGCTGCTCCTGCTCGGAGTCGGCTGGTTCCTGATCTACTTCCTCGTGTTCCGCTTCGCGATTCTGAAGTTCAACCTGCCGACGCCGGGGCGAGAGGACGATGCGCCCGACACTGGCAGCGTCACAACGGGAGCGGACGGATTCGCGGGCACTGCATCCGCATTCCTCACGGCACTCGGTGGCCGCAGCAACATCACGAGCCTCGAGAACTGCGCAACCAGGCTGCGGCTCGAGGTCAACGATCCGGCCGTCGTCGATGAAGGGGCGCTCAAGCGCGCCGGCGCCGTGTCGACGGTGAAGCCCGGCGGAAAGTCGCTGCAGGTGATCTACGGGCTCAATGTGCAGTTCGTGAAGGACGCTATGGAGGACATCCTCTCGGGAGCGGCCGAACCGGTCGAAGCTCCTCCTGCGGCGAACGTGGAAGCGTCATCCGCAGCATCCGCCGTGATTCGACTGAAGCAGCCCATCGAGGGACAGGTGCTGCCGCTCGCGGACGTGCCAGACGAAGCGTTCTCCTCAGGGGCGCTCGGGCCGGGTCTTGCGGTTGCGCCGACGGGCGACACCGTGGTTGCGCCCGCCGATGCGACGGTCGTGACCTTCGCGGGAGCGGGCCATGCGATCGGCCTCGCACTTGCCGACGGCACGGAGCTGCTGATCCATGTCGGCATCGACACGGTGAAGCTCGAGGGCGCTGGATTCACCCCGCTCGTGAGTCAGGGCGATGAGGTGAGCGCGGGAACTCCGCTTCTGCACATCGATCGCAGCGCTGTCGACGCTGCCGGCTACTCGATGGTGACACCGGTCGTCGTGCTCACCAATCCGGACGCCGTCGTCGAGTTCGACTAGCGTGCAACACTTCTCGGTCTATAGCTGGAATGAACGCGCTATACGGGCGCGTCGCCATCCATAGACCGAGAAGTGTTCCCTTTGGAGGGGGGTGCCCGGTGCGGATGGCTCCGCGCCTTAGGAGGCGAGGAGCTGGTGATCGGCGATCGAGCGGTACAGCGACGACGACTCGAGCAGTTCCGCGTGGGTTCCCGTGGCCTCCACGCGGCCGTCATCGAGCACGACGATCATGTCGGAGTCCACGACGGTCGACAAGCGGTGCGCGATGACGAGCAGCGTGCGCCCGCGTGACACCTCGTCGATCGCTTCCTTCATGCGCACCTCGTTCAGCGAGTCGAGGCTCGATGTCGACTCGTCGAGCAGCAGGATGGGCGGTGCCGCCAGCAGGGCGCGTGCGATCGCGAGCCGCTGACGCTGGCCGCCCGAGAGTTTGACGCCGCCTTCGCCGACCTGCGCGTCGAGCCCTTCTGCGGTACGGCTCACGACATCCGCGAGGTTGACGCGTTCGAGCACCCCGTGCATGGCAGCGTCGCTCGCATCGTAGGATCCGATGCGCAAGTTGTCTCGTATCGAACCCGCGAGCACCCTGGCGTCCTGCTCCACGTAGCCGATCTGTGCGCGCAGCTCCTCGTGCGGCACGCTGACCGTGTCTTCGCCACCGACGTAGATGGTGCCGGCTGACGGCTCGTAGAAGCGCTCGATCAGAGCGAAGGTTGTCGACTTCCCGGCACCGGAGGGTCCGACGAGCGCGACCTTGCTGCCGGCCGGCACCCGGAACGACACGCGATCGAGCACGGCGTTCGACACGGTTCCGGCATCCGTGTCCGCGGCGTCCAGCACGGCATCCGGATAGCGGAACGAGACTCCCGCGAATTCGATAGCGGCGTCCCCCGATGTCGCAGGCATCCCTTCGCGCACGGGCTCGCTTTCGGCTTCCGACGGGATGCGGACGATCTCCTGGATGCGCCCCAGCGCGCCGAGGGCCTGCGAGACCGCCGACATCGCCCCGAAGAGCTGACCGAGCGGCATGATCATCAGGAACAGGAACATCAGGAAGGCGACGAGCGACCCGATCGCGAGGTCGCCGGATGCGACGCGAATGCCGCCGACACCGACAACGGCCAGGAACGCCACCTGGATGGCGACGCCCGAGATCGGCACGAACAGTGCGGAGATGCGCGCGACACGCACGCCGGCCCGGTATGCGTCATCGGTGCGGTTGCCGATTTCGCCGACCTCCTCATCCGTCGCTCCCGCGGCACGGATCGTGCGAACGCCGCTGATGGACCGCTCGAGTGCGCTCGTCAGTTTGCCGACCTCCTCCTGCGCCGCCCGCGTTGCGCGCGACAGGAACGGCATGACGACACCGATCAGCACGAATGCGACCACGACGACGCCGATCGTGATGCCGAGCAGCGTGAGGTCGAGGAACGCCATGAAGACGATGGCGCCGACCATGGTGAGGGTTCCGCCGATCGCCTCCACGAGCCCCTGCGTGAGCACGGCGCGCAGCAGTGTCGTGTCGCTGCCGACGCGCGAGACGAGATCACCGGTGCGGCGCGCATCGAACTCCGCAATCGGCAGGTGCAGCATCCGCAGCACGAGGCGTTTGCGGCTGCGGCGCACCACGTTCTCGCCGATGACCTGCAACAGGAAGTGCTCGATGCCGGCCACGAGCGCGTCCGCCAGCACGAAGGCGACGAGAAACAGCGGTAGCCACCCGAGCGGCGATTGCTCCTCGACGCGGCCGATCAGGTGCTGCACGATGAGCGGCTGGATGAGCGAGGTGAACGCGCCCACCAGCGACAGCGCAATTGCGGTGATGAACAGCCCCCGCCGAACGAAGAGGTAGGGGAGCAGCTCCTTCAGGCTCGCCTTCGGCCCGTCCTCCTGCTTCGGTCTACGCAGTAGCGGCATGCGTTCGCCCCTCTCGCGGTTGCGCTGGTTGATGTGGGCGCGGTGTGTTCCGCGCTGATGCTCTGTGCAATGGTCACTTTCCGAATTTCTTGTGGGCGGCCTGCTTCGAGACGCCCAGCGCGTTCGCGATCGATTCCCACGAGTGCCCCTGGTTGCGAGCCGTGCGAACGAGCACGTTCGCTTCTCGCTCGAGTTCGCGTTGTTGCTCGACGATGCGACGGAGGTCCGCGATGGGATGCTCGGAGCCGTTCGGCAGGGAACCCGTCACGCTCTTCACGCTTCGATTCTGCCCGCGATACATGACGCTTGTCAACTTGAGTTGACGCACCGAGGTTGGTGGCGAATCCCTGTACGCTGGACGCGGTGCGTCGGGAAGTCTGGTCGACATGGAATCGATCATGAGTGAACGGAGGCTCCCTTGCCAACAGGAAAAGGTGACGCTCAGCGACAGCAGCGTGCGCGCGACGAGCTCGTCGAGGCGACAAAACGGGCGAAGCTCCCCGATGAGATAGCGCCCTTCCCCGAGTACGGTTCGCATGCCGAAGCGAGCCGCATCGGCGGTATCCTTCGCAAGGAGACCGTTGGAGGTGCTCTCCTCGTCGTATTCGCGGCGATAGCCATCGTCTGGGCGAATACGCCTTGGGCCGATACCTATTTCGCGATCCGTGATTTCGAGTTCGGCATCGAAGCACTCCATCTGAAGCTGTCGGTGGGACACTGGGCGGCGGATGGGCTGCTCGCGATCTTCTTCTTCCTCGTCGGTCTCGAGCTCAAGCGCGAATTCGTCGCCGGAGATCTGCGCAAGTTCAGAACCGCGATCGTTCCGATCGCAGCAGCGGCCGGCGGCGTCATCGTCCCCGCGCTGGTCTACCTGTCGATTGCTGGTCAGCACGAAGGGCTCGGGCGCGGTTGGGCGATTCCGACCGCAACCGACATCGCGTTCGCGGTTGCCGTGCTGGCCATCATCGGTTCGCATCTGCCGTCGCCGTTGCGGATATTCCTACTGACACTGGCGGTCGTCGACGATCTCATCGCGATCGGCATCATCGCGATCTTCTACACCGAGCAGATCGAAGGAGTGCCGCTCATCGTCGGCCTCGCTTGCATCGGTGCTTACGGATATCTGGCGCACGCTTTCAGACGTTTTTTCGGCACCAAGATGTTCTCTGCCTGGATCATCCTGCTGCCGATCGGGATGATCGCTTGGGCATTCATCCACGCCTCCGGAATCCATGCGACGATCGCGGGAGTCCTGCTCGGTTTCATGGTGCCCGTCTTCTACAAGGGAACGCTTCGAGCCAAGGGGCTCGCCGAAACCTTCGAGCACCGATTTCGTCCGCTTTCGGCAGGGTTGGCCGTGCCCGTGTTCGCGTTCTTCGCGGCCGGCGTCGATGTCGGTGGCTGGGAAGGTCTCGTCGGTTCTCTCACCCAGCCTGTGACCGTCGGCATTATCGCTGCGCTCGTGATAGGCAAGCCGATTGGCATCACGGCAGTCACGTGGTTGGCGCTGAAAATCTCTCGACGGAAACTCGACGCGTCGTACGCGTGGATTGACGTTATCGGAGTGGGGCTCCTCGCTGGCATCGGATTCACGGTGTCGCTGTTGGTCACGGAATTGAGTTTTGCTGCGGGAACGGAAGAGAACGACTGGGCTAAGGCCGCGGTTCTCAAGGCTTCTGTTCTGGCTGCGCTTCTGGCGAGCATTGTGTTGACTGTCAGAAACCGGCGCTACAAGAAGATCGCCGAACGGGAGCAAATCGACGCGAACGAAGACGGTATCCCGGACGTGTATCAGCACGGGCGCGACTGAGACGCACGCTCCTTCCTGCGCACGGCAGCATCCGGCAGGGGAGCTATGGAAAAGTGGCCGCTCCCGGAGGGGAACGGCCACTTCCGTCGCGGTATCGGCTACTCGAGGTTGCCTTCGTAGTCGATGTCCTTCGTGTCGTGCGTCAAGAAGAGTGCGAGCAGGGTCACCAGCGCCGCACCCGCGAGGTACACGCCCACCCAGAAGGTGCTGCCTTCTCCGACGGTCCAGAGCGCAACGGCGATGAACGGAGCGATCGCGGCACCGATGATGCTGGAGACGTTGTACGAGATCGCGCTGCCCGTGTAGCGAACGTTCGCTGGGAACAGCTCGGGCAGGTAGGCGGCCATCGGGCCGAACGTGAGACCCATGAGCGTGAATCCGATGGTCAGCATGGCCATCGTTCCGATGAACCCACCGCCGAAGAGGGGCACCCAGAGGAGGCCGAACACCGCGATGAGTGCCGTGACCCACATGAGCATCTTGCGGCGGCCCTGCTTTTCCGCGAGGGGCCCGGCAATCAGCGTGAAGATACCGAAGAATACGACGCCGAAGATCAGCATCCACAGGAAGTTCGTGCGCTCGTACCCCAGCCCGGCGACATCCGCGTCGATCGATGCCGTACCGAAGGTCAGTGTGAACGTGGTCATCAGGTAGAACAGCACGTAGGTTGCGAACATGATGAACGTGCCCTGGATCAGCGGCTTCCATGCGGTCTTGAAGACGCGAGCGAGCGGCACCTTCGCAACGGCATCCTTCTCCACCATCTTGGTGAACGAAGGCGTCTCGAACAGCGAGATCCTCACCCACAGGCCCACGATCACGAGCGCTGCGCTGGCGAGGAACGGGATGCGCCAGCCCCACGAGAAGAACTGCTCTTCTGTCATGGCGTAGCTGATGAGGATGAAGACGGTGTTCGCCAGGATGAATCCGATGGGCGCACCCAGCTGTGGGAAGGTGCCGAAGATAGCGCGCTTGCCCTTGGGAGCGTTTTCCGTAGCAAGCAGTGCGGCACCCGACCACTCGCCTCCCAGACCGAGGCCCTGGCCGAAGCGCATGATGACGAGCAGCGTCGGTGCGAGGATCTCCCATCCCGCGACGTGCGCCGTCGGAAGAACGCCGATGAGCGTGGTCGCGATGCCCATCGTGAGCAACGACGCGACAAGCGTTCCCTTCCGGCCGACACGGTCGCCGAAGTGGCCGAAGATGATCGAGCCGAGTGGACGAGCCACGAACGCGACGCCGAAGACGGCGAAGGAGGCGAGCAGGCTCGTGGTCTCGTTCTCGGCTGCGAAGAAGAGCGCGGGGAAGACGAGTACCGCGGCGGTCGCATACACGTAGAAGTCGTAGAACTCGATCGACGTACCGATGAGGCTCGCGAGTATGACTTTGCGCGGCGAATTCAGAGGTTTGTCGGTCGTTGCTGTTCGGGATGCGGACATATCGGAGTGGTCCTCTTACTGGGCTTGCGCCCTTGTGTGTTTGCATGGGATCGAAGCTGTCGCTCCGCGCAGCGCCAAGGGCGATCGCGTCGTCCAAAGAGCCACGGGACAGTGTACGCCTGATCCCTGCTGCTGAGCGGATTCGCGCCCGCTTCAGCACTGTGCTGGTCGAGCGGGTGGCCGTGCGGCCGACCGCCGCAACTCAATGGCCGTCGCCGAGCCCGCCGGTCAGTCGGGAGTGAAATGCTGCTGTGAACTCGTTCATGCCGACGAATTCGACGGTCTTTCCGTGCTGTTTGTACTTTGTACTGATGGCGTCGAGGGCAGCGACGGTCGAGGCATCCCACACGTTCGACTTCGTGAAATCGATGATGACTCGTTCGGGGTCATCGGCGTACTCGAATATCGTGGTGAGGTCATTGCTCGACGCGAACAGCAGCTGGCCTTCCACCGTGTACTTTGCTGTGAGCGTTCCTTCTTGGTCCGTGAGCTCTCGGTCCACCTTGAAGAGGTGGGCGACGCGGCGCACGAACATCAGACTCGCGACGAATACGCCCACGATGACACCGATGGCAAGGTTGTGGGTCACGACGACAACAGCGACCGTGACAACCATGACGGTTGTTTCGCTCTTGGGCATCCGCTTGAGCGTCGATGGCCTGATCGAGTGCCAGTCGAAGGTGCCGACTGACACCATGATCATGACCGCAACCAATGCGGCCATCGGGATCTCGGCGACCAGCTCTCCGAGAACGACGATGAGGATCAGCAGGAACACGCCGGCCAGGAACGTCGAGATGCGGGTGCGAGCGCCGGATACCTTGACGTTGATCATCGTTTGTCCGATCATCGCGCACCCGCCCATGCCCCCGAAGAAGCCCGAGATGATGTTCGCGACACCCTGCCCCCAGGATTCGCGGGTCTTGTTCGAATGGGTGTCGGTCACGTCGTCGACGAGTTTCGCCGTCATCAGCGACTCCATGAGCCCGACCAGCGCCATTGCGAGTGCATACGGGCCGATGATCGTCAACGTTTCCCAGGTCAGCGGAACGCTAGGTACGAAGAGCTCGGGGAGGCTGCGGGGCAGTTCGCCCTGATCACCGACGGTGGGTACGTGCAGAGAGAACACCACGACTGCGGCGGTGACGACCAGGATTGAGACCAGGGGGGCCGGGATGATCTTGATGATCTTGGGCATGAAGACCATGATGAGAAGCCCTACTCCGACCAGGGGATAGACGAGCCAGGGCACGTCAATAAGGTGCGGGAGTTGCGCGGTGAAGATGAGGATCGCGAGTGCGTTCACGAAACCGACCATGACGCTACGGGGGATGAAGCGCATAAGCTTGGCGACGCCGAGCACCGCGAGCACGATCTGCAATAGACCGGCGAGCAGTACGGTGGCGATGAAGTAATCCATGCCGTATTCGCGAGCTACCGGAGCAATGACGAGAGCGATGGCGCCGGTGGCGGCCGTGATCATGGCCGGTCGCCCTCCCACGAATGCGATGGTGATCGCCATGATGAATGAGGAGAAGAGCCCCACCTTGGGGTCGACGCCGGCGATGATGGAAAACGAAATCGCCTCCGGGATGAGCGCGAGCGCGACGACCAGACCCGCGAGGCATTCGCGGGTGAGGATGCGGGGAGATCTCAGCGCGGTCAGCACAGAGGGTTCGGGCCGGTACCGGTTACGGTCGTCGGATGACGTAGTCGTCGTCATAGTGTGGCCTCCTCGGCCAAAGGTCGGTGCGGGGCAACAGGGAGAGCGCGTGGCGGCGGCATCGATGAACGCGCATTCGCAGCTGTGTGCGGCCCTTGCTGGCCGACCCAGGGTGTGGTGGTGACGGGGTTACGCTTGAGATCCTGCAAGCACAGTCCCCAACTCTAACGCAACGTGAGGGTTGGGTCTGCATTTGGTATTGAGGGAGTGTTGCCATGCCTGAGGCCGGGATGATGCACATAGGAGAGCTCGCCGAGCGCACGGGGCTGTCGCTACGGACGATCCGCCACTACGACGAGATCGGGCTGCTGGCGCCCTCGGGCCGATCCGAAGGGGGGTTCCGTCTCTACACCGAAGACGACTACGGACGGTTCATGTTGATCCGGCGGATGAAGCCTCTAGGGTATTCGCTCGAACAGGCTGGCGACCTGCTGCGTGCGATTGACGCGGCTGCTGCGGGCGGCGGCGCCGGAACCGACGCTGGGCAGCTGCTGGCCGACTTCCGGACCGACGCGCAGGAGCGTCGTGCGAAGCTTGTAAGCCAGCTGGCGATGGCCGATGAGTTCATAGGGTTGCTCGCAGAACGCTCGCAAGCCTGACCCTGTCGGCGCCACGCTTGGGCTGAGAGACGCGGCCCGACCATCGGCTACTGTTCTATGCGTGCAGCAACTACATATCGAAGCGAACCAGCTCACGAAACGATACGGCAGCTTCACCGCCGTGGACGGCATCGACTTCGAGATCGCGCCCGGTGAATCCTTCGGTTTCCTCGGACCCAACGGGGCGGGGAAATCGACGACCATGAGGATGATTGCGGCGACCAGCCTGCGCAGCTCCGGTTCACTCGATGTTCTCGGGCTCGACGCGAACGACAACGGCCCTGCCATCCGCGCTCAGCTCGGCATCGTCCCGCAGGCAGACAACCTCGATGAGGAACTGCGAGTGTGGGACAACCTGTTCGTCTACGGCCGATACTTCGGCCTGCCGCGCAAAGTCGTGCGCCAGAGGGCGGATGCCCTGCTCGACTTCGCGCAGTTGCAGCAGAAGCGCCAGGCAAGGGTCGATGCGCTATCGGGAGGGATGAAGCGCAGGTTGACGATCGCGCGTGCGCTCATGAACGAGCCGAAGATCATGCTGCTCGATGAACCGACGACGGGGCTCGACCCGCAGGCGCGACACGTGCTCTGGGACCGACTCTTCAGACTCAAGGACAGCGGCACGACGCTCGTGCTCACGACGCACTATATGGACGAGGCGGAACAGCTGTGCGACAGACTCGTCGTGGTCGATGAAGGCAAGATCGTCGCAGAGGGTTCACCGAAGGAGCTCATCCGTACTTACTCCACCCGCGAGGTCCTCGAGGTCAGATTCGGAACCGCGAAGAACGAGGAGGCCGCAGGCAGACTTGCGGGTATCGGCGACCGCATCGAAGTGCTGCCGGATCGACTGCTGGTCTACGACGACAACGGCGAGCAAGCGCTCACAGCAGTCGGGGAGCGGGGCCTGCATCCCGTCACGAGCCTCGTGCGTCGTGCGAGTCTTGAAGACGTCTTCCTGCGACTGACCGGCAGAAGTTTGATCGAGTAATGACCGAGCTACTCGAACCCCAGCGCGATCGCGAACAGGCGGTCGCCGAGTATCGTCGCGTGCGGCGTTGGGGTTGGTGGTACGTGGCGGAGCACCGCATCCGTTCGATGCGCAACTACGTCGGTTCGCTCTTCATTATCGGTATCGGCAGCCCTATCATGTATCTGCTCGGGCTCGGCGCGGGCCTCGGAGTGCTCGTGAACCAAAACCAGGGCGACAACGCGGTCGACGGCGTCGGCTATCTGGAGTTCATCGCCCCCGCGCTACTGCTCGCAGGAGTCATGGTGACGGCCGCGCAAGAGTCGACGTTCGGTGTCTTCGGCGGCTTCAAGTGGACGCCGATCTTCCTCGGGATGCGCGACACCGCCCTCACGCCCGCGCAGATCGTGACGGGGTTCGCGCTCGGAACCATGGCGAGGTACGTGCCCGCCGCCTGCTTCTACATGATCGCGATGTATGCGTTCGGCATCATCCACGGGTGGGGCGGCCTGCTGATGATTCCTATCGCGATGCTGCTGGGTACCGCGATTTCCACGGCCGTCATGGCGTGGGTGTCGACCCAGCGCAACGATCGAGGGCAGCTCTCCTTCGTCGAGCGCTTCGTGATGACTCCGCTGACGCTCTTCAGCGGCACCTACTTCCCGCTCGAAACGCTGCACGAGGGGCTCCACTGGGTCGGTTGGATCTCACCGCTCTGGCACACCGCAGAGCTCGGCAGGCTCGCGACCTACGGCTCCGAACAGACGCTATGGCTCACGGTTGTGCACATCCTGTATCCCGTTGCCCTCGCGGTAGCCGGTTGGTTCCTCTCGGTGCGGCACTTCACGAAGCGGCTGACATCATGACGGATGTACGGCCCAGGATGCTCGCGGGCCTGTACGCGAGAAACACGCGCAGCGTCGTCGCACGGGGCATGCGGGTCATCGCTCGCAACAACTGGCTGATCATCGTAACGGGCTTCTTCGAGCCTGTCTTCTACCTGTTCTCCATGGGGGTCGGGCTGGGCGCGCTCATCGGCTCCGTGCAGTATCACGGGGTCGATGTTCCCTACGCCGCCTATATCGCTCCCGCGCTCATGGCGGTCAGCGCCATGAACGGCGCCGTGTACGACTCCACGATGAACGTCTTCTTCAAGATGCACTACGCGAAGCTCTACCAGGGCATGCTCTCGACGTCGCTCGGGCCGCTGGACATAGCGCTCGGCGAGATCATCCTGGCGCTCTTCCGCGGGTTGCTGTACGCGAGCGGATTCATGGTCGTGACAACACTCATGGGGCTCAACCTAGCCTGGACCGCGATCTTCGCGATCCCCGCGGCACTGATCATCGCATTTGGTTTTGCGGCGTTCGGCATGGCGATCACGAGCTTTATGAAGACCTTCCAGCATCTCGACTTCGTCTTCTTCATCATGATGCCCATGTTCCTGCTGTCGGCGACGTTCTTCCCGATCGATGTCTACCCGGAGCCGTTGCAGTGGGTCATCATGGCGATGCCGCTGTGGCACGGCGTCGACATGATTCGCATGCTCACGACGGGCATCTTCGAGCAGGCCATGATCTACCACCTGCTGTACTTCGTCATCATGATCGTCGTCGGGGTGTTCTTCGCCACGAGGCGGCTGAAGGCGCTCTTCCTTCGGTGACCGGGCTCAGGCGAGCTGCTCCTCGACCCAGCGGCGCGCCTCGTGTGCGAACTCTGCACCGGGAGGCATAAGGTGTCGGGGGCGAATCGTCGGTGGTGATGCAGCCGGCGAGCATGACTGTTGCTACTGCGAAGATTGCGACGGCGGCAAATGAGCCGGAGCTTTCGGACATTAGTTTCGGACCCACTGAGCCCAGTCGTGGAAATCGCGTGCAATCGGGTCGGGATCGCACACTGAAATCTGATGTTGGTCGCCGTTCTCTAACGCGTACTCGATGAATGTGGAACGCCCGCCGTCGTTGCACTCGATGTCGGTTCCGCTGTAGTTACCGTTGATCCCGTGTTCAACGAGGAGCTCCTCGAGCTGATACAAAGCCTCGTCATCGGCGGTGTATCGTGCGTCGTCGAAGTCTTCGATCGCTTGGTGCTGCCATACGCTCGCCGACGTAATCGACGGTTGTTCCTCAGGAGAGTCGTCCGCCGAGTTGCCGATGCAGCCGGTGAGCGTGAGTGCCATGCCGATTGTCACGAAGGCAGCGATATGTGAGTTTCGGTCTCGTCGGCGCATAGCGGCAGTCTGACAGGGTGGTCCGAGCGGTTTCCGGCCGTTGGCTCAGTGTCAGCTGAACGGATTCTGGGTGTAAAGCGCCTCGGGGATCGAGCTTCGTGCGAGGACGGCCACGGGTCGGTGTGCAGTATTCGCGGCCCGCTTCCAGCTTTCTCCCTACGTCTGTGCGTTAAAGTCACTCCGTCCTAAGCGAGCAAATTAAAGGAGAATGCACAGTGATCGTTTGGCGTGGCTGGGGAGTGCTGGTTTTCATTTACGCGGGTGTCGGCGCGATTGCGATCGGCACGCTCGGGGGCCTCATGTTCCCCGCAGGAGGAGTCACCACCATCTTCGTGGGGTTCGGAATCATCATCGGTGCGGCGCTCGGATTCCTGCACGGCTGGTACCTCAATGTACTGTCGCCGCGAAAGAAGTACGAAGCATGGGCGCTGCAGGAGCGGCCCCGGCTGCAGGAGGCTGCGGAAGGCGGACGCCTCGCGTACCGCAACGTCACCCCGACGACAGCGGCAGAGTCAGACCAGATGATCGAGGCCATCATCGCCGACGGGCAGGCGGAGTTCAAACGAGCGGGCTACCACTCGCTGTTCTTCATTCCGATGCAGTGGGCGGCGGTTGTTGCAGCGTTGATCGGTGTCGTTTTGATCGTGGTGGGCATCGCTCGCTGAGCGCACTCAACCCAGGCTGCGAATCGCGAGCGCCGCGGTCATCGCGGCTGCTGCGGCCTCCTCGCCCTTGTCTTCTTTCGAGCCGGGAAGGCCGGCTCGGTCGAGCCCCTGTTGCTCGTCGTCAAGAGTGAGGACGCCGAAGCCGACAGGCTTGCCGGTGCGCAAAGCCACATCGGTGAGCCCCTGCGTCGCCGCTGACGAAACGTATTCGAAGTGCGGCGTGCCTCCTCGAATGATGACGCCCAGCGCGACAACCGCATCCGCACCGCGCTCGAGGATCGCCTGCGACACGACGGGCAACTCGAACGAACCGGGAACGGGATGCTCGGTCACGGTTGCGCCCGCGGCCTCGAGCGTGCGTCGTGCGCCGGCGAGCAGCCCCTGCGTGATCTCGTCGTGCCACTGGCCGTAGCAAATCGCGACGGTCAGGTCGCTGCCGTCTATCGACTGCCCCGTCGGGGCTCCCTCGCCTGCCATTACCTGTCCTCCTTCGGAAGCACGAGATGCTCGGGCAGACGGTGCCCCATGCGGTCTCGCTTCACGTCCATGTATTGCCGATTGTGCTCTCCGAGCCCGACGACGAGCGGCTCAGTGTGCGAGACCGTTACGCCGTGCTGTTCGAGTTGAGCGCCCTTGTTCGGGTTGTTCGTGAGGAGGCGGATGCTGGTCGCACCGAGATCCTGCACGATGGCCGCAGCCGCTCGATAGTCACGAGCGTCGCCCGGGAGGCCGAGCGCGACGTTCGCGTCGAGCGTGTCGAGGCCCCCCTCTTGTAGTCGGTAGGCACGCAGTTTGTTGATGAGACCTATTCCGCGCCCTTCGTGACCGCGCATGTAGATCACGGCGCCGGAGCCCTCGCGCTGAATTGTTTCGAGTGCCGCGCTCAATTGGGGCCCGCACTCGCACTTGAGCGAGCCGAGCGCTTCGCCCGTGAGGCACTCCGAGTGCACGCGCACGAGCGCATCGTCCGGCAGCGAGTCGCCGGCCATGATGGCGACGTGATCGGCTCCCGTACTGCGGTCGCGGTAGGCGCGCAGCGTGAACGTGCCGTGCAGTGTCGGCAGCGTCGTCTCGACTTCGAATCGGACGGGTGAGGTTTCCGGAACGGTAA
>NZ_CAMEFJ010000062.1 GCF_945915485.1 uncultured Agrococcus sp. | reverse complement strand
ACGTATGCCTAAACCGTGGGCATGCACGTTTCCCACAGGAACCAAATCTGACGTCAACTTCTCGGTCGCCTGAGGATGACGACGCGCTCTCACGGCGTGTCGTCGTCCAGCGACCGAGAAGTTGGCACGGCCAAGACGCAGGGGAAAGGGTCGGAAGGGGACGGCGAGATCAGGCGTCGCGCATACCGGGCAGGTCAACCGACCCCGTGTGCAGAATTTCGATGCGGCGCTTGCCGTGATAGGCGGGCGCGGCCTCATCGTGTACGTCACCGACCGTGTGCACGCGAATATCGTTCGTGGAGCCCGGGATGCCGGGAGGCATGCCCGAGACGACAACGACTTTGTCGCCCTTCGCAGCGATACGTTCACCGATGAGAATGTCGTCGACCTGCGCAACCATGTCGTCGGTGTGGTCGACGCGATCGACCAAGCGCGTGTTGATGCCCCAGATCATCTGCATACGGCACTCGATCTCGGGTGACGGCGTGAAGCCGTATACCGGCAACGATGGGCGCAGACGCGACATTCGGCGCGCAGAATCTCCCGACTCCGTGAACACGATGAGCGCCTTGGCGTCCACGAAGCTCGACACTTCGAGCGCTGCCAGAGTCATGGCGCCACCTTGGGTACGTGGCTTCGTGCCCAGCGGCGGGATGCGCTTCAAGCCCTTGCGCTCGGCGGCCTCGATGATACGGGCCATGGTCTGCACCGTCTCGATCGCATACTTGCCAACGCTGGTCTCACCGGACAGCATGACGGCATCCGCACCGTCCAGGATGGCATTCGCGCAATCGCTCGCCTCTGCTCGCGTCGGAATCGGGTTCTCGATCATCGACTCGAGCACCTGTGTGGCGACGATAACTGGCTTGGCCCAGCGTCTCGCGTGCTCGATCGCGCGTTTCTGCACGAGCGGCACTTCCTCGAGCGGAAGTTCGACGCCGAGGTCACCGCGGGCGACCATGATGCCATCGAACGCGTCGATAATCGACTTCAGATTGTCGACTGCCTGCGGCTTCTCGATCTTGGCGACGACGGGAAGCCTGCGATCCTCTTCGTCCATGATCTCGTGGACACGCTGAATGTCGTCCGCGCTTCGCACGAACGAGAGAGCGATGATGTCAGCTCCGAGGTGCAGTGCCCAGCGAAGGTCTTCCTCATCCTTTTCGCTCAGCGCGGGAACATCGACTGGAACACCGGGCAGGTTGATGCCCTTGTTGTCGCTGATGCGACCGGCGACGAGGACTTCTGCCCTGACCCTGATGCCGTCACTCTCCAGTGCCCGGAGAACGACACGGCCATCGTCGATGAGCAGCTTGTCTCCTGCGGAGACGTCCTTCGCGAGCCCGGCGAACGTCGTTGAGACGATGTCCTTATCGCCAGGAGCATCCTCGGTTGTGATGGTGATGACATCGCCGACAGCGAGGTCCTGCGGGCCCGCCGCGATCTTCCCGAGTCTGATCTTCGGGCCCTGCAGGTCGACCAGGATGCCCACAGGGGTACGGAGCGCGTCGCTCGCCCGCCGAATGTTCGCGTACACCTTCTCGTGAACTTCGTGACTGCCGTGGCTCAAGTTCAGACGCGCGATATTCACGCCGGCCTTGATCGCGTCCGTGGTCTGTTCATACGTTGAAAGCGATGGTCCGAAGGTAGCGACGATCTTCGCGCGCTTCATGATCTCTCCTGTCCCCTCAGAAATGCCTCGTCTCGGTTGGTCACGAGGCCGGGCTACCCATGTTAGCGGTGCAGCACCTTTGTGCGGTCTATGCGGTATGTGATTGCAATCTGGGCGAACTCGGAGAAGCGGATCAGCGAGCTCCGATCGGCTTGTCGCTCGCGCGAACGGGGGCCGGCAGAATCGTCGACCCCGTCAGGTACTCGTCGACGGCAGCTGCTGCGGCACGTCCCTCCGCGATCGCCCAGACGATGAGGCTCGAGCCTCTTCCAGCGTCGCCAGCGACGAAGACGCCCTCTTCACTGGTCGAGAAGTCGTCTTCCCTGCTGAACGCTCCGCGATCGAGTGAAATCGGCAGAGCGTCATCCGTTTCGACCCCGGTGAAACCCAGCGCCAGCAGCACGAGGTCGGCGGGAATCTCCCGCTCGGTGCCCTCCTCGGGTCTGCGGACGCCATCGATGATCTCCGTATCCGCGATACGAAGCGCTCGCACACGCCCCTCTCCATCGTCGACGAACTCCACGGTCGATACCAGGAACTTGCGCTCCCCGCCCTCTTCATGGCTCGACTGCACCTCGAACACGTTGGGATGCATCGGCCACGGCTGCCCGTCCGGCCGAACCCTCGGCGGTTTGATACCGATAGCCAGATTCGTGACACTCGCAGCGCGTTGCCTGTGCGCAGTTCCGATGCAGTCCGAGCCCGTGTCGCCGCCGCCGAGCACGACGACGTGCTTGCCGTGCGCGTCGATGGGGTCACCGACCTCTTCACCGGCAACAAGACGGTTTTGTCGAACCAGATAGTCCATTGCCGGATGCACGCCGTGCAGTTCACGTCCGGGGATGGGAAGGTCTCGTGGCACCTGCGCACCGATCGCGACGACAACCGCGTCGAACCTGTCGCGCAGTTCGCTCCACGCGAGATCGTTACCGACGTCGATGCCGGTTCTGAACCGGGTCCCCTCGGCACGCATCTGGTTGACGCGAGCGTCGATGCGGCGCTTCTCCAGCTTGAAGTCGGGGATGCCGTAGCGCAGCAGTCCCCCGACCTCCTGGTCCCGCTCGTACACTGCAACCGTGTGGCCGGCACGCGTCAGCTGCTGCGCAGCTGCGAGTCCCGCTGGGCCGGAGCCGATGACCGCCACGGTCTGACCGGTGAGGCGCGCGGGCGGGTGAGGCTCCAACCAGTCGTTATCGAAGATCTCGTCAGCGATGAACTGCTCGACCGCTTTGATCGTGACGGCCGGCTGATTGATCCCGAGAACGCACGCCGACTCGCAGGGCGCAGGACACAGCAGGCCCGTGAACTCCGGGAAGTTGTTCGTCGACAGCAGGTTCTCGGCTGCGAGGCGGCTCTGGTGACGCCACGTGAAGTCGTTGAATTCGGGAATGAGGTTCCCGAGCGGGCATCCTTGATGGCAGAAAGGCACTCCGCAGTCCATGCAGCGACCTGCCTGCCGATCCAGCACGGCCCGGTCGCCCTTCTCGCCTACTTCACGGTAGTCGAGAATTCGTACGGGCACTGGCCGCTTCTGCGGTTCCTCGCGCTGGGTTACGTTCAGGAAGCCACGGGGATCAGCCACGGGTCACCTCCAGGATGCGGTCCCAGGTCTTCGGTCCGTCGGGGTCGTCACCCGATTCGGCGGCGCGTTCGCGAATCGCTCTGACCGCCGCCCAATCCCTCGGCACGATCTTCGTGAATTCTGACCAGTCGGCGTCCGCGAGGATGCGCTTCGCGAGATCGGAATCCGTGAGCTGCAGGTGCAGTTCCAACAGCGCCCGCAACTCGGTCACGTCTTCGTCGCTCAGGCTGCGCATCTGCAGTTCGCCGCTCGCGATGGCGTCGCGGTTGAGTTTGGCCCTGTCGAGGTTGCGCAGGTATGCGACACCACCCGACATTCCGGCGCCGATGTTGCGGCCCGTCTCACCGAGAATGACGGCAAGGCCGCCGGTCATGTACTCGAGCGCGTGATCGCCGACGCCTTCGCAGATAGCCGTCGCGCCGGAGTTCCGCACGAGGAAGCGTTCGCCGACGATGCCGCGCAGCGCAAGCACGCCGCCCGTAGCACCGTACCCGATCACGTTTCCGGCAACGACGTTCTCTTCCGCCGTCAGGGTCGCATCCCGATCGGGGCGAACGACGACCTGACCGCCTGAGAGTCCCTTGCCGACGTAGTCGTTGGCGTCTCCCAGCAGCTCGATCGTGATGCCGCGCGGAATGAATGCGCCGAGCGATTGACCCGCTGAGCCGGACAGGACGAGTTCTATCGTGCCCGGCTCGGCCCCCTGCGCGCCGAATCGCTTCGTGATCTCGTTTCCGAGTACGGTTCCGACAGCACGGTCCGTGTTCGCGACGTCAAGATCGAAGCGAATCTTCTTGCCCTCCTCGACACTCTGCAACGCTTCATCAAGGATTCGGATGTCGAGCTGCTGCTCCAATTCATGATCCTGCGACGTGACATTGCGCAGGGCGGGATCGTCCGCCTGGACGCGATGCAGGATGGGCGCGAGGTCGAGACCGTCGGCCTTCCAGTGCTCGATGGCGCGGTCGACGTCGAGGAACTCGACGTGCCCGATGGCCTCTTCCAGCGTCCTGAACCCGAGCGATGCGAGAATCTCGCGAATCTCCTGAGCGATGTACTGGAAGAACGTCACGATGAACTCGGGTCTTCCCGAGAAACGCTCGCGCAGAACAGGGCTCTGTGTCGCGACACCCACGGGGCACGTGTCGAGATGGCAAACGCGCATCATGATGCAGCCGGAGACCACGAGCGGCGCGGTCGCGAAACCGAACTCCTCCGCGCCGAGCAGCGCGGCGATCACGACGTCACGGCCCGTCTTCAACTGGCCGTCCACCTGCAGGGCCACACGGCCACGCAACGCATTCTTCCTGAGCGTCTGCTGCGTCTCGGCGAGCCCTATCTCCCACGGGATGCCCGCGTGCTTCAACGAGTTCAGCGGGCTGGCGCCGGTGCCGCCGTCGTGGCCGGCTACGAGCACGACATCCGCCTTCGCTTTGGCAACTCCGGCAGCAACAGCACCGATACCGGACTGGGATGCGAGCTTCACGTGCACGCGCGCATCGCGGTTCGCTCGCTTGAGATCGAAGATCAGCTGCTTGAGGTCTTCGATCGAGTAGATGTCGTGGTGAGGAGGCGGTGAAATGAGCCCGACTCCCGGTGTCGCGTGCCTCGTCTCCGCGACCCACGGATACACCTTGGCGCCCGGCAACTGACCGCCCTCGCCGGGCTTAGCACCCTGCGCCATCTTGATCTGCAGGTCGTCTGCGTGCGTGAGGTACATGCTCGTGACACCGAAGCGACCTGAAGCGACCTGCTTGATGGCCGAACGGCGCTCCGGGTCCAGGAGGCGTTCGTTGCTTTCGCCGCCCTCACCCGTGTTGGACTTCCCGCCGAGGCGATTCATGGCGATCGCGAGCGTCTCGTGCGCTTCTCGCGAAATCGAGCCGTAGGACATCGCTCCCGTGTGGAAGCGCTTCACGATCTCCGAGACCGGTTCGACCTCCTCAATCGGGATCGGGCTCCGTTGTCCCTCGTTGAACGAGAACAGGCCACGCAGAGTTTTCAGCTCCTGTGCCTGCGTATTGACGAGATCGGTGTACTCGCGGAAAACGTCGAAGCGCTCCTCGCGGGTCGCGTGCTGCAATCGCCAGATGACCTCCGGGCTGAACAGGTGCGGTGCACCGTCACGGCGCCACTGGTACTCGCCGCCGGTGTCGAGTCGTTCGTGCACGAGTGCGGCGCGCTCGGATGCGTAGGCCGAGCTGTGCCGCAGTCTCGTCTCTTCGGCGATGACGTCGATACCGACGCCCCCGAGTCGGGTCGAGGTGCCCGTGAAGTACCGATCGACGAGTGCTCGGGACAGGCCGACGGCTTCGAACGCCTGTGCTGCGACGTAGGAGCCGACCGTCGATATCCCCATCTTCGACATGATCTTCGTGACGCCCTTGCCGAGCGCTTTCACGAGATTCTTGACAGCTTCCGTCTCGCTGACCCCGTTCAGGCGACCCTGCTGCACGAGCTGCTCCGCCGACTCCATCGCGAGGTATGGGTTGACGGCGCTCGCTCCGTATCCCAGGAGCGTTGCGACGTGGTGCACTTCGCGAACGTCACCGGCCTCGATGATCAGCCCCGCTCGCATCCTGCTGCCTGCGCGGATGAGGTGCTGGTGCACTGCGCTCGACGAGAGCAGACTGGGGATGGGCGCGTGCTGCTCATCCGAGTCGCGATCGGAGAGGATGATGTACTGCGCACCATCCTCGATCGCTGAATCGACCTCGAGGCACATGGCGTCGAGACGATGCTCCATGGCATTCTCGCCGTCAGCAACCGGGTATAACGCCGAAACCGTGACGGTGCGCCGAGAACCGGGGGTGCGATCGATGTTGCGGATCTTCGAGATCTCGGAGTTCAGCAGTACGGGGAAGTCCAGGATGACCTGACTCGCGTGCAGCGGGGTCGCGTCCAGCAGATTGCGCACGGGGCCCAACCCTGAACGCATACTCGTGACGATGGACTCCCTGATCGAGTCCAGGGGCGGATTCGTCACCTGTGCGAACGACTGCGTGAAGTAGTCGAACAGCAGACGCGGCCTGCTCGAGAGCACGGCGATCGGTGTGTCCGACCCCATGGCACCCAGCGGTTCAGCACCCGTACGAGCCATCGGCTCGATGAGTCGACCGACCTCCTCGTCCGTGTACCCGAACGTGCGCTGCCTGCGAATGACGGATGCGGGCGTGTGCATGACGTGCTCGCGCTCGGGCAGTTCGGTCAGGCTGATGCGGCTGGACTCGAGCCACTCCCCCCAGGGTTCCAGCTCAGCGAGGTTGCGCTTGACTTCGTCGCTCGGGACAATGCGTCCCGCTGCCGTATCGATGAGGAACATCTCGCCCGGCTTCAGTCGTCCGCGGCGCTCGACGCGGGCCGGATCGATGCCCGGTACGACACCCGTTTCGCTCGCGACAACGACCAGGCCGTCCGTTGTGACGAGCCAACGCCCAGGACGCAGCCCATTGCGGTCGAGCGTCGAACCGACAAGCGACCCGTCGGTGAACGAGATGGCCGCCGGGCCATCCCACGGCTCCATCAAGAGCTCGTGATACTCGTAGAAGTCTTTCAGCGCCTGCGGGAGGTCGTCACTTGACTGCCACGCCTCCGGCACCATCATGAGCACAGCGTGCGGCAGGCTTCGGCCCGAGAGCGACAGCAGCTCCAGGACTTCGTCGAAGGAGGCAGAGTCGCTCCTGCCCTCGCTGACGATCGGCAGCAGCGGCCGCAGGTCGCCCAGGAACTCGCTTTCGAGCTGCGACTGGCGGGCGAGCATCCAGTTGCGGTTTCCGGCGACCGTGTTGATCTCGCCGTTGTGCGCGATCATGCGCAGCGGCTGCGCGAGCGGCCAGCTCGGGAAGGTATTCGTGGAGTATCGGGAGTGGACGATTGCGAGTGCACTCGCAAAACGGTCGTCCGAAAGGTCAGGATAGAACGGCTCGAGCTGCAGCGTCGTGACCATGCCCTTGTACGTGATCGTCCTGCTCGACAGTGACGGCAGGTAGTCGCCGAGCTCGCGCTCGACACGCTTCCGCATCCTGAACGTGAGCCGGTCGAGGCCTATCCCTGTTACGGGAAGCGTTGCAGAAGCGACGAAGATCTGCTCGATGTGCGGTTTCGAATTGCGGGCCAATGCACCGAGCTGTTCGGCGTCGACGGGAACGTCACGCCACCCGAGCACGCGAAGTCGCTCCTGACGAGCTGTTCGTTCGATCTCGCGTTTGGTGCTGACACGCTGCGTCTCACTTTGCGGCAAGAACACGAGACCGGCTGCATAGCCGCCCTGCTCGGGGAGCTCGAAGTCCACGACGTCGCGGAAGAACGCGTCGGGGATCTGCGTGAGGATGCCGGCGCCGTCGCCTGTCCCGGCATCGGAGCCGACCGCCCCTCGGTGCTCGAGGTGGCGAAGTGCATCGAGCGCTTGTTCGACAACCCGGTGTGTCGGAGCGCGCTTCAGTGTTGCGACCATCGCGAGTCCACAGGAATCGCGTTCGAATCGAGGGTCGTAAAGACCTTCCCGTTCGGGCAGGGTCGATGGGCGCATGGCATGTTCCCAACTGCTGACGGACAATTGCCACGGTCACCGTTGACCAGCGACGGAGTAGTTACTCAGCGCGTACGGGTTCGGACGCCTTCGCTTTCGTGGCCGGGGTGCTGGCCAACTCAGCTTCACTGTAGGTATCAGACTTTACACGACTCGGGCCATCCTCTTCGCCAACTCTGAACGGCGAAGGTTCGAGCCCCTTGTGAGCGCGTGACTGCATGATCCAGATCACGATGCCGATCGCGATCGCGATGAACGCCATCCAGACATTGACGCGGATGCCCCAGAGCATCTCGGACGGATCGACGCGAATCGTCTCCCAGACGCTGCGACCGGCCCCGTACCAGATGAGGTACAGGGAGAGTGCCTTCCCCCACTGCAGGTGCCGGTATCGGTCGAGGAAGAGGATCAGCGCAGCGCCGACCAGATTCCAAATGGCCTCGTAGAGGAAGGTCGGGTGGAACAGCGTCGTCTCCGGAAGGCCGATAGGGAAGGCAGGATTGCTGGCTTCTATCTCGAGCCCCCAGGGCAACGTTGTCGGTGCACCGAAAAGCTCGTGGTTGAAGTAGTTGCCAAGCCGCCCCATCGCCTGCGCGATGAGCAATCCTGGCGCGATTGCATCGGCGACGGTTGTGAACCGCAGCCCCGTGCTCCTGCAGCCGACGACGACACCGATTGCGCCCCCGATCAAGGCGCCGAAGATCGCGATGCCGCCATTCCAGATTCTGATGACTTCCCACGGGTCGGCTCCGGCACCGAAGTAATCGGCCGGGTGCGTGAGGACGTGGAAGGTTCGGGCGCCGATGATGCCGAGCACAACACCCCAGAGTGCGATGTCGACGACGTACCAGCCGTCGGCGCCGCGCTGCTTCAAGCGGTAGGCGGTGAGCAGACATGCGACGACGATGCCGGCAAGAATGAACACCGCGTACGCGTGAATCTGAAACGCGGCGGGCATGAAGGTCAAGCCGATGTCATGGAACCATGTGAGCGGTACCTCGAGGTAGCGCCATTCGGGATCGGGGCTCGGAATGCTCGTGAACACGTATCTACCTTACGAGACGGAATCGGATGCTGATGGCAGCCCAGAGACGAGCTCTGCGGCCTTCTCGGCGACGCCTGCGACGCCACCCTCTCTCAACGCCGTGACAAGCGCGGAGCCGACGATGGCGCCCTCAGCATAGCTCAGCACGTCACGCACGTGGTCGGGCTTCGAAATGCCGAGCCCTACGCAGCGGGCTATCGGTTTGCCGAGGCGCTGACCGGCTTCGCCGATGCGTCCCGCGAGTCTGCGGGCCGCAGCATCCATATCGCCGCGTGCGCCAGTCGTACCCATCGTCGAGACCGTGTACACGAATCCTCGAGAATGCTGCACTGCGCTTGCCAAGCGTGCGTCCGTGGAGCTCGGAGCCGCCAGGAAGATCGGGTCGAGGTCGTAGCGCTCGGCGGCCGTGAGCCACTCCCCCGCATTCTCGGGAGTCAAATCGGGTGTTATCAGCCCTGCGCCTCCTGCGGCAGCGAATTTGCGAGCGAACCGGTCGACACCGTACTGGAGGATGGGGTTCCAGTACGTCATCGTCAAAACGGCGGCGTCGGTGCGCTCCGTCACCGCCTGCACGGTGTCGAAGACGGTCTGCAAGTCGAACCCCGTGTCCAGTACTTCCTGCGTTGCCGCCTGGATGACGGGTCCGTCCATCCCGGGATCGGAATACGGGATGCCGAGTTCGATAACACGGAAGCCCGCTTCGGCAACCGCGACAACGGCCTCGACGCAGGTGTCAGGGTCGGGGAAGCCTACCGGCAGGTACGCGACGAGCGCGCTGCCGCCTCCCGCTTCGATCGCCGCGGCAGTCTTACTACTCATCCGACCCATCCTCGTCTAGGAATCCGAACCACTGCGCAGCGGTCGCAACGTCCTTGTCCCCGCGCCCGGAGAGGTTCACCAACAGGACCGCCTCCGACCCGAGTCGTTTGCCTTCGCGAAGTGCTCCAGCAACGGCGTGCGCCGATTCGATGGCCGGAATGATTCCCTCCCGACGCGTGAGTTCCAGGAACGCGTCCATCGCTTCCTTGTCGCTGACCGGCTCATAATCGGCGCGGCCAATCCGGTGCAGCCAGGCGTGCTCCGGCCCGACCCCAGGGTAATCCAGCCCCGCCGAGATCGAATGCGATTCGCGTGTCTGCCCCTGCTCATCCTGCAGCAGGAACGTCTTCATACCGTGCAGAAGGCCGGGGGTCCCCTTGCTTATCGAAAGCGCGTGCCGCTCGGTGTCGGCACCGTCACCGGCAGCTTCCAGACCGATGAGGCGAACATCCGGGTCGTCCAGGAAGGCGTGGAAGATGCCGATCGCGTTCGAGCCGCCTCCGACGCAGGCGAGCACCGCGTCGGGTAGCGACCCGGTTTCCGCCACGATCTGCTCTTTCGCTTCTTCGCCGATCTGACGGTGGAAATCGCGCACCATGGCCGGGAACGGGTGCGGCCCGGCAACCGTCCCCATGAGGTAATGCGTTGTGTCGGTATTCGCGACCCAGTCGCGAAGGCCCTCGTTGATCGCGTCTTTCAGAGTCCGCGAGCCGGAGCGAACAGGCACGACCTCAGCTCCTAGCATTCGCATCCTCGCGACATTGAGCGCTTGTCGCTGCGTATCCACCTCGCCCATGTAGACGGTGCAGTCGAACCCGAAGTATGCGGCGGCTGTGGCCGTCGCGACCCCGTGCTGCCCGGCGCCGGTCTCCGCGATCAGCCGGGTCTTCCCCAGGCGCTTGGCGAGCAGCGCCTGGCCCAGCACGTTGTTGATCTTGTGACTACCCGTGTGGTTGAGGTCTTCGCGCTTCAGGAAGATGCGAGCTCCCCCGGCAGCTTCGGAAAGATGCTTCGCCTCGGTGAGCAGCGACGGTCGTCCCGTGTATTCCCTTCCGAGGCGTGAAAACTCGTCCCAGAATCCCGGATCGTCACGAAGCTCGTCGTAGGCTGCCGAGAGTTCGTCTATGGTCGCCATGAGCGGTTCTGCCATGAACACGCCGCCGAAGTCACCGAACCAGGGGCCGATGGCCTCACGAAGTCGATCGTTCATCGCACTCCTCCGAACTCTGCGACTCGGGCCCGTGGGGCCCCATCGCGTACAAGTGTCTCGCCCACGAGAACTGCGTGGGCTCCGTCATTACGGTAACGCCGTACATCGCTCACGTCGTTGACGCCGGATTCCGCAACCGCGATGACTCCGTCGGGGATGCGGGAGCGGAGTTCCGCGAATCTTTCCGGATGCATTTCGAACGTCTTGAGATCCCGCGTGTTCACTCCCAGGATCTTGGCTCCCGCGCCAAGGGCGCGGTCGACTTCGCTCGCATCGTGCACCTCCACGAGCACGGACAGGCCGAGATCCTCCGCGTACGCGTGCAGCTGACGCAGGTGCGCGGCCTCCAGAACGGACGCGATCAGGAGAACAATGTCCGCTCCCGCTTCGCGAGCCTCCAGCAACTGGTACTCGGTTGCGATGAAGTCCTTGCGAAGCACGGGAACATCGACTTCGGCTCTTACGGCACGCAGGTCGTCCAAGCTCCCCATGAATCGCCGTGACTCGGTGAGAACGCTGATGCAGGATGCGCCCCCGCGCTCGTACTCGCCCGCGAGGTCGGCAGGGTCCGGGATATCCGAGAGGCGTCCCTTCGATGGGCTCGCCCGCTTGACTTCGGCGATGACGTGCACGCGCTCCGCTGGTCGCAGGGCACGAACGACGTCGATCGGCTGCCGAGCAGCTTTCGCCCTACGCAGGAGGGATTCGAAGGGAAGGTCGCGTTCCCGCTTCTTCGCGTCCTCTACCGCTCCTTCTGTCAGTTCACGCAGGAGATCCAAAGGTGCCGAGCTCACTCGCTCTTCGCGGCGGGGCGCTTCTTGCCGAGGCCGACGAGTTTCAGCAAGCCACCCAGCACGAGCCCTCCGGCCGTAACGGCTGCGCAGATCCAAACGTATAGGGGTTGGTCAAGGTAGAAGAACACCGTACCGGCGCCGATACTGACCAGCATGACGAGGACTGCGGTCCACGCGGCTACTGTGTTTCCGTGACCCGGGTCGATGTGTTCGTCCGGGATCTCCGCGGTGAACTCTTCAGCGCCTTCTGCGCGCTCCACCAGCTGTTCGCTCACGATGCTCCTTGTTCGATCGGGACTGGTACCAGTCTAGGGCACTTCTAGCCGTTGTCGGCGTCACGCCCCGCCGCCGGCCCATCGTCGGCTTCGTGCTCGGCCCGTGCCGAATGCTGCTGAACAGGCCCGTCCCGTTCATCGTCCAGCGTCGGGTCCTCACCCTCATCCAGTACGTCCCATGCGAGAGCGCCGCTTCGCAGTTCGTACTTGTCTTTCGACTTCGGTTGCCGTCTCCACAGCCTGAACGTCGCTATGGTCCAGATCCCGCCGAGAATCGCTAGAGCGCCACCCGTCAGCGTGATCGCCGGGAAGGCCCAGAGCACCTCGACGGTTTGCGCTGCTTCACCGGTCAAGCCGGTTCTCGCGGCAACTTCGTCTGCCACGGCGCGATTCTCTGCACTTGCCGCCCCTAGGGTTGCGAAGATGAGGGCCACGCCGATGAGCGCCATGACAGCACCGCAGACGACACTCAGCGTTCGTCCCGCGAACAGCAGTGCGAGGGAGAGCGCGCCGAGTGCAAGCGCGAGCGCAAGCAGTGTGCCGCTGAGGTCGGCTCCTGTCAGCGCGAACGGCTCGGTGTCCTCGGCGGCAACTCTCACCCAGTCCTGCGTTGAGGCTGCTCCGGCGAGTAGCAGGCCGAGTACGGCTGCCAGGACGGCGATGGTCTTTCCTCGTTTGGCGATCACGACATCCCCATCCTCTGCATGGACTCTGCGATCGCAAGCGCTGTCAGGGGGCTGCGCGCCTTGTTCTTGATCTCCGCGATCTCAGTCTCGGCCACCGAGTCGGCGACGAGCCCGGCTCCCGACTGCACGGAAGCCTTCCCATCGCTCATCGTCACGGTCCTGATCGCAATTGCGACGTCGGCATCCCCTTGGAAATCGAAGTATCCGACAACGCCTCCGTAGATCCCCCTAGAAGACGGTTCAAGGGTGTCGATGATCTCCAGCGCCCTCGGTTTCGGAGCGCCGGACAGCGTCCCCGCAGGGAACGTGGCGCGGAGCGCATCCACTGCGGTCGCGTCTTCCCTGAGTTCGCACACGACGGTCGAGACGATGTGCATGATGTGCCGGAAGCGTTCGACGGTCATGAAGTCACTGACTCGTACGCTGCCGGCGATCGCGACCTTCGAGAGGTCGTTGCGGGCGAGATCGACGAGCATGATGTGCTCGCTCCGCTCTTTCGGGTCCGCCAGCAGTTCGGACGCGAGAGCGGCGTCCTCTTCAGAATCCTCGCCGCGGGGCCGGGAGCCAGCGATCGGGTGCATTGTCGCGGTGCCGTGGCTGACGGTTACGAGTGCCTCAGGGGAGGCTCCGACGACTTCGTAGGGAACCCCGCTCTCCGTCGCCGCGGCGATCAGATACATATACGGAGACGGGTTCAGCAGGCGCAGCACGCGGTAGACGTCGAGGGGGCCCGCATTCGTTTCCATATCGAAGCGGATAGAAGGAACCACCTGGAAGATGTCTCCGTCGACGATGTGTTTCCTGCTTCGTTCGACGGTTGCGGTGAACGCTTCGTCGGAGGTTCTCGCGGTCGCGTCCGGCACCGCATCCATGTCGACCTCGGTTACCGACGATTCGCTCGGAGTCGCGAGCCTGGCGGTCAGCCCGCCCAGACGCTGCTGAGCGGCCTTCCACAGCTGTTCGGCGGGCTCGGCGCCGTCGGCAAGCACGACGGTCACCAAGTGCGCGTTGCCCGTTGCGTGGTCCAGCACGACGAGGTCCCTGACGAATCCGAATGCGATGTCGGGAAGCCTGTGCTCACGGTCGGGAGGATTCGGCAGCGACTCGACGAGACGCACGGCATCCCAGCCGATGTGTCCGACGAGCCCCGAGGCCAACCGAGGCAAATGCGGGATGCGCGGCGTGTGCCAGCGCGCTGCCAGCAGTTCGAGCGCTGCGAGTCCGTCGGAGGGAGTCTCGGGTCCGAAAGCACGCGCTTGATCGAGGCCGTTATCGACCCATTCGACTCGTTCGCCCGTTGCTATCAGACGGCCGTACACCTCACCGCCGATGAAGGAGTATCGGTTCCAGACGCCCTGGTGCGCTGACTCGAGCAGAAACGAGCCGGGACCTCCCCCGATCTTCCGGTAGATGCTGACTGGCGTTTCTTCGTCGGCGAACACCGTCGTGACGACCGGGACCACGCTGTGCGTCTCGACGAGACGGTCGAACTCCTCGCGTTCGGTCTTCATGTCGCGCTCTCCTGCAGCGACAGCGGAGTGAAGAAGCACGTTTCGCTACCCGTGTGGCAGGCGGGCCCCCGCTGGTGCACGCGAACCAGCAGCGTGTCGGCGTCGCAGTCCAGCGTCACGGAAACCGGCACCTGAATGTTGCCGGATGTGTCGCCCTTCCGCCAGTATTCGTTTCGAGAGCGTGACCAGTACGTGACGCGGCCTTCCGTGAGTGTTCTACGGAGCGCCTCCCGATCCATGTAGCCCAGCATGAGTACCTCGTCCGTATCCGCGGATTGCACTATCGCAGGTAGAAGACCGTCACGACCCGGTTTCAGCTCCGGGATGCTTTGCAGGTTCATCGAACTGTCACACCTTCCTCTGACAGTGCGTGCTTCACTTCGTGAATGCTCACCTGCGCAGTGTGGAAGATACTCGCCGCTAGAACCGCATCGGCACCCGCTCTCACGGCAGGAGCGAAGTCTTCCGCAGTACCGGCGCCTCCCGACGCGATGACGGGCACGCTGACCGCATCACGAATCGCCATGATCAGCGGAAGGTCGAACCCCGCTTTTGTTCCGTCGGCTTCTATCGAATTGAGCAGAATCTCCCCTGCTCCTAGCGCTGCTCCACGGACGGCCCAGTCGAGCGCATCGATTCCTGTCCGTTCGCGACCACCCTTGACCGTCACCTCGTAGCCGCTGTCGGTCGCCGTGGACGCGGCGACATCGAGGGAGAGCACCAGGACCTGCGAGCCGAAGCGGTCGGCGATGTCGGAGACGAGCTCCGGTCGGCGGACAGCCGCCGAGTTCACGCCGCACTTATCGGCACCACGTTGCAGCAACGTGTTGACATCGTCGGGAGTTCGCACTCCTCCCCCGACTGTCAGGGGGATGAAGACGCGTTCCGCACACCGCTCAACGACGTCGTACAGCGTTTCGGCGTCCTCGACGGACGCGGCCACATCCAGAAACGTCAGCTCGTCGGCCCCTTCGGCCGCGTAGCGCGCCGCGAGCTC
>NZ_CAMEFJ010000061.1 GCF_945915485.1 uncultured Agrococcus sp. | reverse complement strand
AAACTTGAGAACCGCGCCACCGCAAGGAAGCTGCGCAACCGGCGGGTGTCCATCCTGACCCTCCATCACTTATCGGAATACTCGATAGGGGACATCGTAGATCATCGTTGGACGTGATGAGTGGTTCCAGTCAGAGTTGAAGCATGGATATTGATGACACACCAGGTCGAACCCATGGCCGAGGAGCGAGAACGACGGGCAAGGAGCCCTCCCCGGGTCGAGCCTCAGTTGATGGTACGGTGACCCGCTGCGGGAGTCTCGTGATGCTGCTGGTAGTAACCTTTCTGGCTTTCGTGAGCTATGCGGCTCTGTTGCCGGTGGTTCCCCTGTGGGCTGCCCACGGTGGTGCGGCCAGTGCCGTGGTTGGCAGCACCACAGGTGTCATGATGGGCGCAACTGTGCTCGCCCAATGCGCAGCACCAGTCCTGTTCAAGTACTTGGGACTACGTCAGATGACAATGATCGGTGCCGTCTTGCTGGGAGGTCCCACACCGTTATACATCCTCTCTGATGGGGCAGCTTGGATTCTAAGCATTACGGCCGTCAGGGGATTGGGCTTCGCCCTGGTGGTGATCTCCGGCGCCACACTGGTTGTTGTGCTTTCCCGAGGTGGCAGGTTGGCCTCTTCGGCATCACTCTATGGAGCTGCCGCTGCGTTACCGAATATCGGGGCTTTGGCCGGCGGGGTGTGGGCAGCAGATACGTGGGGATTCTCGACAGTGTTCTGGACTACGGGTCTTGCTAGCATCGCAGCTGCTTTCCTGGCAATCTGGTTACCTGCTCGTACACGAGGCAACTTCACCATGATCGGCCTCTCGGAGATTGGGCGCATCGCCGCCCCAGCAAGCATCTTCCTGCTCACCGCCGCTGGGTTCGGGGCAATGACCACGTTCCTACCGGTTGCTGGCCCCACCGCAGTAGAAGCATCGTGGGTGCTGTTGACCGCCTCGCTCGCATTGATCGCCGGACGCCTAGCGGCAGGCATGCTCGGAGACCGCATCGGTGGCGGGCGAGTGCTCATCACGACAGTGCTGATCACAGGGCTCGGTCTCGCGCTGATCTCACAAGCACTGCCACACCAGTCAGCACTGCTGATCACTGGTGCCTGCCTGCTGGGGCTAGGTTTTGGTGCCGGGCAAAACGACTCATTCGTGGTCATCGTCCAGCGACTAGGACCAGAAAGATCAGCAACGGCAAGCACGCTCTGGAACATGGCCTACGACGGTGGACTCGGACTCGGAGCCATCACCCTCGGGTGGGTCATCGGATCCACCGGCTACGCCGACGCGTTCCTCATCGCAGCATTCGCAATCGCTTTATTCGGACTCCTCATCCATCTCATCGCGCCAGGACACAGGACACGCCGATGAGAACACTCACGGGCGTCCGAACGCGGAATGCAGGCACTGCACGAGCCTTACCTCACAGGTAATCGACACGACTCATAGTCTGGAAGACATGAACGAACATTACACGGTGGGAGGCCTGGTTCGACAGTGGCGTCAGCGCCGTCGTCGTTCTCAGCTCGAGTTGTCCATTGCTGCTGACGTCTCAACGAGACACCTGAGTTTCATCGAAACGGGACGGGCCCAGCCCAGTCGGAAGATGATTGACCGCTTGTGTGACGAGCTCGATGTGCCTCTACGGCAGCGCAACAGTTTCCATTTGTCAGCCGGATTCGCCCCAGCCCACTCCGAACACGCTCTCGACGATCTCGGCGCGGCGACTGAGGCGGTTCAGGCAGTGCTCGCCGGACACCAACCCAACCCGGCGGTTGCGATCAACGCCAGTTGGGACTTGCTGGCAGCTAATGACGCCATGTGGAGGATTCTCGCGGCCATGCCAGAACCACTTCGTGAACCGAAGACGAATATGTTCCGCGCCACCATGCATCCTGACGGAGTGTCAAATTCACACTGCCATCTGGCCAACCATGCGCAGTGGCGCGAGTTAACTCTGCGAAGGGTTCGCCGTCAGTATGAAAGGACAGCTGACCCCTCGGTGAAAGACTTACTCAGCGAACTTGAGAGTTATCCAGTGCCTTCGGAACCATCTGAGCATGTACCTGGTCAACAAACCGACCTTGCGACCCCGATGCTACTCAACACCGACTTCGGGCAGCTCTCACTCCTATATACGGTCACAGTCTTCGGCTCCCCGCGAGATGTCACAATAGACGAGATAGCCATCGAGACATTCTTCCCGGCAAACAGCGCAACACGGCAGGTGCTGACTCATCTTGCCCAAGGTGAACCCCAGCTCTAATGCGTGCCAACAGTGTCTGTAAACCGAGTTCGAGGCTGTCAAGCTCACCCACCCTGCAGATCTGTGCGCGCGAAGACGGTGAGCGTCTCGGTGCGGCAAAGTGTCGCGGCAGCATCGATGCCACGAGACGAGAGCAGTACAGCAGCCGTGGCGAAAGGCCCGAGTCTTCAGGGGGAACCGTTCCCTCATCTCTCCGCTTCTATCCAACTCCACTGTGTGGGATCACACCTGCAAGTTAGGCCAACGGTTGCGTGAAGCATGTTTCAAGTAGCGCATTCGCTAACCCTCGTTAGGACATCTGCCAGCGCTCACCAGTAAGCCATCAGGGGCAGTAGGACAGTGAGCTCCAGCGCGACCTTAGTAGTCGCGAACACATGAATGATCAGCGCAGAATCAAGTGCTCGCGACATGCTTACCCACCGGGTAATCGACGGGGGTGCAAGCAGGCAAAGACAATCGAAACGACAGGAAATACCAGTTTCTTGTCCTCGACAGACCACACTTCACGAAGGAGCAACATGCATCTGTTCGATGACACCCACATTGACCCGGCACGATTCATCGCCCAGTTCCAGGAGGGCCTTCATCACGCTGTCGTCGCAGATGATGAGGACCTTGCGACCGTGATTGACCGTTTCCACTCACCTGATATTCGACTAAGCGCTGACGGGCACGTGATGGATCGGGAGAAACTCCTGGCCCATTGCCGACCGATTCGTAAGACGAAACCAACTAACCGAGTCGAGGTCTTCGAGGCCATTGCAGAAGGCGATTTTCTCGCTGCTAGGTTCTGTATGCATGTCAATCGTCCCCGTGGCGATCAGATGGACCACATGGCAATCCATGTGAATCTCTTCGGCCGATTTACCTCCGACGGCAGAATGCGACAGACGGACATGCTGACACGAATGGAAACCCCTTCCGAATCCGCGTCTGATGGTGAGAGCGGGTCATGACGATAGAGCAGTCATATACCGTAGTCGGAATGGCCTGTAGTCACTGCGAAAAGTTCGTCACCGAGGAACTGCAAAGCCTCGATGGCATTGAATCAGTCGTGGTTGATGTCGCAGGCGACTCAGTGACTGTGACTAGTAGTCAACGACTCGATTTTCCGACAATCGCCCAGGCCGTCGATAGAGCAGGGTACGAGCTCACTGAGCAAACGGGTCTGCTGTAGGGACAGGTGGCAGTTCGGTTTAGGCCGCGAGGGTCAGATTCTCGTCCATGATGCTCTCGAATTCGACGGGCGTCAAACGGCCCTGGCGAGGCTGCCGACGTCGCCGGTGATAGGTCCGCTCGATCCAGGTCACGATCGCGGCGCACTGCTCTTTTCGGGCCGCCCAGGATCTCCGGTTGAGGACGTTCTTCTGCAGCAGGCTGAAATGCTTCCCATCGCGGCGTTGTCACCGCAGGACGCGACTCGCCCCATTGACACGACCTGGCCATGACGAGCCAAGGAACGACGGAATTTCCGGCCTCTGAACTGTGAACCGCCGCGGGGTTTCCGGGGGCTTCATTCGTTGGAAGGATGAAGAGTATGGGTATGCCGAGTAAGTATCCGAGGGGGTTGTGGGAGCGGGCGGTCAGGGTGGTGACCGAGTCGTTGGAGAGGAACGAGTATCCGAGTGAGTTCGAGGCGATTCGTACGATCGCGGGCAAGCTCGGTATTGGGTCGCCGGAGACGTTGCGGAAATGGGTGCGTCGGGCGGAGATCGATGCCGGTGGCCGTCCCGGGAACACCACGCAGGAGTTGGCGGAGATTCGCGAGTTGAAGAAGGAAGTCGCTGAGCTACGGCGGGTGAATGAGATCTTGAAGTCGGCGTCGGCTGTCTTCGCGGCGGAGCCAGATCGCCCACCAAAGTATTGATTGCGTTTATTGACGAGCATCGTCACGGGTTCGGGGTCGAGTCAATCTGTCGTGTGCTGACCGAGCATGGGGTCAGTATTGCCCCGTCGACGTATTACGACGCTCGCAGCTGGCCACGACGTGGCCAGGTGCACGGTCGAACGGCTCATGCGGTGCAATGGCTGGGTGGGCACCACCAGGGGCAAGTGTGTCCGCACCACGACACCAAACCCGGCCGACCACCGACCGACCGATCTGGTCGACCGGGTCTTCGCCGCTATGGTGCCGAATCAGCTCTGGGTTGCTGATTTCACCTATGTGCCGACCTGGTCAGGTATGGTCTAGGTCGCCTTCATTCTGGATGTGTTCTCCCGCCGGATCGTGGGCTGGAGAGCTGCGACACGGACGGCCACGGAACTCGTGCTCGATACCCTCGAGCACGCGATCTGGATTCGCTGGCGTGGGTCGACTGGTTCAATACCAAGCGACCCCACGAATCGATCGACGACCTCACACCAGTAGAGGCTGAACGCGTCTACGATGAAACAAGAAACCGTCTCCACTCAGTCGGGCAGAGACACCAAACGAAGTGACCGGGATCACCGGGGCGATTCAAGGCGCAGCGAGTGCGTCTGCGAGGGCGGCGATCCTGCCTGCCTGGTAGTGGGCGAGGGCCAGGACGTCGTCGCTGGGCGGACCATCGCCGACGATGGCGCTGACTCCATAGGGGTTGCCTCCGGCGGCGTGGGAGAGGTCGTAGTCGACGTATCCTGTGGGGACGATGATCGTTCCCCAGTGGAACAGCGTGTGATACATCGCCAAGAGCGTTGATTCCTGCCCCCCGTGGCGTTCATCGCTACTGGTGAACCCGGTTGCAGGCTTGCCCGCCAGATGCCCTTCACCCCAGACGCCGCTGGTGGTGTCCATGAACTGCTTCAACTGCGCGGCGGGCTGGCCGAACCGTGTCGGAGCGCCGAGCACGAACCCGTCGGCCCAAACGAGGTCGTCGGGGGTGGCGGTCTCGATGTGCTCGGTCGCTCTCAGGTGCGCAGACCATTCCGGGTTGCGCTCGATGACTTCCGCGGGCGCGATCTCCGCGACGCGGCGCAGCCGCACTTCAGCCCCGGCCTCAGATGCTCCGGCGGCGAAGGCCCCGGCGATGGTGTGGTTCGCCCCGGTGGACGAGTAGTAGATGATGGCGATGCGTGCCATGCGCAACCTCCTGCATTAGTAGAATGGTATTGCACTATAGCATGGTGTAAAGTTAGAGTAAGCGAAACTGGAGGTGAGGGTCGGTGGCAGCAAAGGGTAGACCCCGGGACGAGGCGGCACGGGAGCGCATCGTCACCGCGGCGACGGCGCTGTTCGTGCGCGACGGGTATGTGGCGACCACGATCGGCGCGATCGCAGAACAGGCACAAGTCGCGGTCAAAACGATCTACGCTGCCTATGGCAACAAACTCGGCGTCCTCTCCGCTGCCCATGACCGGGCCGTCGCCGGAGGCGGAGAGTCGATACCGTTGCTCGAACACCCTTGGGTTCGAGCCCTCACCAAAGCGGAATCACCGCAAGAAGCCTGGGCAGAGGCAGTGAACAAGCTAGCCGAGTCCACTGCTCGCGTCGCACCTATCCTGGCGGTGAGTCACCAAGCGGCGGCCGACCCTGGCATTGCCGACCTGTTGACAGATCTCCGGCAGCAGCGTTATCTGTTCAGCTTTGGCCTCGCCCGCATTCTGCTCGATCTGCCCGGAGGCGACCGAGAAGCGTCCGGCCGTGTCGCCGATGTTATCTACGCGACCATGAGCGTCGAATCCTACACCTTGTTCGTTACCGAACGAGGATGGACGCTCGGCCAATGGCGCAACTGGGCACACGACACCGTCGCGAGAGAAAACATCGCGGGGCCGCTCTGAGGCCCCTCTCCATGGGGAGTAGGCATGCTTGGGCAGCTGGGGGAACAAGCGCACAGATCTACGCCCATCGCAGGACCCTGGTTGATGCATATCTGCATCCTGAACTCTCCCGAGTTTAATTTCGCATGCTCTTGAGTTTATTGAATGTCATCATGTCGAATTGGATTGATTTCGCGTTGTATGAGCGCGCTGTCCGTCTCGTGCGCGAGCACCGTGTCGAGTATCTCTCAAATGCGAGAGCCCTCGCTGCTGTTGCCCGTCAGGAAGGCGTCGGGGCGCAGTCGCTGCACCGGTGGGTGGTGCGGACCGATATCGACGCGGGTGACCGCGACGGGCGGACGAGTGTAGAGCACGAGAGCGTCTTTGTTCAAAAACGGCGACGTTCCCGGTTCGAGCTCCACTCTGGCTTCCGTCACCGCGCTTCCGGCACAGCCATCATCTGAGAGTCCCGCCGTTGGCGCGCGGGCACTTCCTGCACTATTTGCGAGTCCGTATCAACCCGAGACGCGGATCAGCAGATGCTCGTTCAGATTTTTCCGCGCTGCCTTGCCCTGTTCTGCCAGGGGCTCGAGATGCCCCGCTGTGACCAGGGCTTCCATGATGGCCCAGATGAGTTCATGAGCCACGATGAGTGTGCACTCTTGAGGGGTAGCATCCGGAAAGTCTGCCAGGAGCTCCTGCGCCTGTGGGCTAACTCTGATGGTCTCAGCGATGATCTCGGCGATGGTCGTACTGTGAAGATGGAGCGCGTCGCTCCTGTCGGTCTCGAGAACTGGAATCTTGCTCTGCCTCGTGGGGTTGTTAAGCAGATTCTGGGTTGCTTCGGAATGCGCGACTTCCCATAGAGCCTCGCGGGTGCTTTCAGTCCAGATCATGATGAGTGTGCTGGCTTCGCCTGGGAGCTCATTCACGCCCGCGCCGGCTGGGATTGGGGGATGGATCGCCCAAAATGCACCGTTCCACAAAGGCCTCTTTAGCGTTAGCTCGGTCGTCGGGACCATGTCAGCAGCGCGCAGCTGCTCCCACAGCAGTCCATCGACAGCGTGGCCGAAAACCACCGCGTAGTCATGTCCGGGGTGTCCACGGCGCTGCAGCTCCTCGCGGATCCCTCGGACTTCAGCGATCATCCTGTGCGCAAGGCCAGCGGCCGCCAACTGAATTTTCTCGCGCAACGGGCCCATGACCTCGGGCCCCACCACCGGAAAAGCTGTGGTGATCCGGTCATCCTCTACCCTGATGAGGTCATACAGCTGCAGGAGTTTCAGTTGGCTCTGCGAGGGGATGACCCCGTTCTCCTTCAGCTGAGGCAGCGTGATACCGCGCCTTGCTGCATAGAGGATACTGCCGTTGTTATCCATGGCAATGACTCCGTGCGGGGTGCTGCGGGCTCCGAGTGCGAAAGCGTGGAGCCCCCACTCGACGAGGTCGTTTGGTTCTCGTTGATTGGGACTGGGAGGCATTATCGCATTATGCCCGAAGAGTAGGGCGCAGAGGGTCGCTGCGCGCGGCGTATGCCAGTTGCTGGCTCACCGCTCCACGCTGCATGCCGATGCGCTGCGCAAGCCGAGCGGATGCCTCGTTGCGGGCATCCGTCTGGGCCGCGACCGATGAAGTCTCTGCCGCTCGAAAACCACGTCGAGCACAGGGCGGACACCGCAGAAGCCATACTCGATGCAGGTTTTCGCGCACTGCTTCGACAATAGTGTGGCCGAGGGTCGAAGCTCGCTGCGACGTCAGACATTGATTCATGCACCCGATTCGCATGCGTTCTGCAGCCATGTCAGCATGTGATTTCACCGCCGATGCGTAGCCGCGAGATAGTCTGCGAAATTTTCCCCTGAATCGGGAATAGTTCTGGCGGACTCTTAGTTGTTTAAATTTGAAACAGCTCTTCAGAGACTTTAATGGAGGAAATCATGCAGAACATCGCCGGTTACCAGCCTGGAACATACGTCATCGACCCCGTGCACTCGAGCATCGAGTTCTCGATTCGCCACATGATGGTGGCGAAGGTCAAGGGGCAGTTCGTCGACTTCGAAGGCGAAATCGTCCTCGCCGACGACCAGGCCGACTCGAGCGTGTCAGCCACGATCGATCCTTCGAGCATCGACACGAGGAACGCCGATCGCGACGCTCACCTGCGCTCCGGCGACTTCTTCGCAACCGACGAGTTCCCGAAGTGGACGTTCGTCTCCACCGGTGTGCGCGCAGAGGGAGACGACTACGTCGTGACGGGTGACATGCAGATCCGCGGCATCACGAAGTCGATCGAGATGAAGCTCGAATTCGGCGGTATCGGTGCCGACGTGGCCGGCGCTGTTCGGGCCGGAGCGACGGCCACGACCGTCATCAAGCGAAGCGACTTCGACATCACCTTCAACACGACGCTCGAAACCGGTGGGGTCATGCTGGGCGAGGATGTCACTATCACGATCGACATCTCCGCAGTCAAGCAGTAGGCGCCGAATGCCGGGGGAGGGGTCGTCGTGGTCCCTCCCTTTCGCGTGGCAGGGCTACACGGTGACGAACGCCTGGATCGCCTCGTCGAGCGACCAGAACGTGCCCATCGGCACCTTCCGGGGTGTGCGTCCGAGCATGCGGGATGCAACGAACCGCGCATCCGTGCCGTTGCGCTCGACCGTGATGTGGCCGAGCAGGGTGCCGCGTTTGGAAGAAACACGCCAAAGTCCATTGCGTACTTCAACAGCCCGGAGCCCAAAGTGCGCAGGTAGCGCCGCCTGTTGTCTCGGGATCATCAGTTGCATTGCTACGCTCCTTTCTAGGTGTTGCACACGGTATGCGGCACCTCTGACACGAGTGGAGGACAACCGTGAAAGAGTACGTACTTGCCGGCGGATGCTTCTGGTGCCTGGATGCCGCCTACCGCGTCGTAGACGGCGTCGAGGAAATCGTCTCCGGGTACACGGGAGGCACATCGCCGAACCCCACGTACGAGCAAGTGTGCACTGGGCAGACAGGTCATGCCGAGGTCGTCAAGGTCGTCTTCGATGAGCAGCGAGTACCCGGCGATGTCGTGCTCGACATGTTCTTCACGATGCACGACCCGCGTCAGCTGAATCGACAGGGCAATGACGTCGGCACGCAGTATCGATCGGCCATGTTTCCCAGCGGAGCCGAACAGCTCGAAGAGTTCGAAGCCGCTATCGCTCGCGCCGATGAGACATGGGGAGGAGGGCTTGTCACGAAGATCGAACCCCTCACCGAGTTCTACCAGGCGGAGGAGTACCACCAGGACTTCTTCGCGAAGAATCCGACACAGGGATACTGCGTTGCGGTCGCCGGGCCGAAGATCCAGAAGATCCGGCAGGGATTCCGGCCCTACCTCAAGGCGTAAGCGCGCCTAACATCCAGGTTTTGTCCACAGCCGGGACTCCTGGCCCCCTGGCAAGCGCACTCCGTTCTGCACACTGTCGTCATGAAAGACATCATCACAGTGGTCGGAAATGTCGCCACACAGCCCGAAGCAATCCAGACATCCACGAATAAGGCGCTCACGCGTATGCGTGTCGCGTCGCCGAAACGCCGATTCAACCCCGAGCGCAGTCAGTGGGAGGAAGTGTCAACGAACTGGTTCACAGTGCGCGCGTGGGGAAAGCTCGCCGAACACGTGAAAGCGAGTGTTCAGAAGGGGCAGCAGCTCATCGTGCAGGGTCGACTCAAGATCGAGACCAATAAGGCCGAGAACGGGACTACTTACACGAACGTCTCGATCGATGCCGACACCGTCGGAGTCTCACTCCAGTTCGGAACAGCGAGTTTTCAACGAGCGGCCACGACAACGGCGACAAGCGGTGAGAATGACTGGGCTCGCCCGGATGAAGCGGGAGAAGAGGATCGGGGTGATCCCGTTCCTGTCGGCGCCGAGGAGTCCCCGCCATTCTGATGACCGGCCGTCGCCAGGTATCCTGCAATATGTGCCTCGCAGACATCTTCTCCGTGCCGCGTCGTTGACGCTTGCTCTAGGTCTCGCCCTCACCGGTTGTTCGCTCTTCGAGTCCGAGCCGCCAGAGACGCCGACGCCGACTCCTTCGCCAACGCCGAGTTCGGAGGAGCCCATTGACCCTGACAGCCCGGAGGGGCGTCAGATCGAGTTCGACCGGGCCCTGGAAGACGCCTGGGATGAAAATTCTCCGGTTGATCGAGACGGATATATTGAAGCGCTCGTCGACGCAGGCTTCGACAAGGACGACATGGAGGCGACGAGCGACACCGACAGCCTCGGCGGCACGGTCGCGCAAATCGAGATCTCCGTACGTCTCGGTGACACTTGCATCGTGGGCCAGGCCGGAGAGGAAGGCACGCACTCGGTGTTGGCGCCGCCACTCCAGAACGGCGAGTGTCTCGTCGGCAACACTCCTCCCATAGACTAAGAGATATGGCCGAATACGTCTTTTCGATGGTGCGCGCCCGCAAAAAGGTGGGCGACAAAGTAATTCTCGACGATGTCACGACCGCGATCCTTCCGGGCGCGAAGATCGGTGTCGTCGGACCGAACGGTGCCGGTAAGTCGACGATCCTGAAGATCATCGCGGGCCTCGACCAGCCGTCCAACGGCGAAGCGACGCTTGCGCCGGGATACTCGGTCGGCATTCTGATGCAGGAGCCGAAGCTCGACGAGTCGAAAACGGTGCTCGAGAACGTGCAGGAAGCGTTCGGCGAGCTGAAGGCGAAGGTCGATCGCTTCAACGAGATCTCCGCCGAGATGGCAGACCCGAACGCCGACTTCGACGCGCTCATGTCCGAAATGGGCAAGCTGCAGGAGCAGATCGACGCTGCCGATGCCTGGGATCTCGATTCGCAGCTCGAGCAGGCTATGGACGCTCTTCGCTGCCCACCGGGGGACTGGCCCGTCACGACGCTCTCGGGAGGTGAACGCCGCCGAGTCGCGCTCTGCAAGCTCCTGCTCGAGAAGCCCGACCTGCTGCTCCTGGACGAGCCGACGAACCACCTCGATGCCGAAAGCGTGCAGTGGCTCGAACAGCACCTCGCGAAGTATCCGGGTGCGGTCATGGCCGTGACGCACGACCGCTACTTCCTCGACCACGTCGCCACCTGGATCTGCGAGGTCGACCGCGGGCGCCTCTACCCGTACGAGGGCAATTACTCGACGTATCTCGAGAAGAAGAAGGAACGCCTCCAGGTCCAGGGCAAGAAGGACGCCAAGCTCGCAAAGCGACTCTCCGAGGAACTCGAGTGGGTTCGCTCGAATGCGAAGGGACGCCAGGCGAAGTCCAAAGCGCGTCTCGCGCGTTACGAGGAGATGGCCGCCGAGGCGGAGCGGACACGGAAGCTCGATTTCGAAGAGATCCAGATCCCGCCGGGCCCGCGCCTCGGATCGATCGTGCTGGAAGCGAGCGATCTCGAAAAGGGCTTCGACGACCGCAAGCTCATCGAGGGCCTCTCGTTCACCCTGCCTCGGAACGGCATCGTCGGCATCATCGGCCCCAACGGTGTCGGCAAGTCGACGCTCTTCAAGACGATCGTCGGCCTCGAGCCGCTCGATGGCGGCGACCTCAAGATCGGCGAGACCGTCAAGATCAGCTACGTGGATCAGGGGCGAGAGAACCTCGACCCCAACAAGACGCTGTGGGAGACCGTCTCAGAGGGCCACGACTTCATTCAGGTCGGCAACGTCGAGATCCCGTCGCGTGCCTACGTTTCGCAGTTCGGTTTCAAGGGGCCGGACCAGCAGAAGAAGGCCGGCGTGCTGTCGGGTGGTGAGCGCAACCGTCTCAACCTCGCGCTCACGCTCAAGCAGGGCGGCAACCTGCTGCTGCTGGACGAGCCGACGAACGACCTCGACGTCGAAACGCTCGGTAGCCTCGAGAACGCACTGTTGAACTTCCCCGGCTGTGCCGTGGTCATCACGCACGACCGGTGGTTCCTCGACCGCATCGCAACACACATCCTCGCGTATGAGGGCACCGATGAGAACCCCGCGAACTGGCACTGGTTCGAGGGTAACTTCGAGGCGTACGAGGCGAACAAGATCGATCGTCTTGGCCCTGAAGCGGCGCGTCCGAAGAGCTCGGTCTACCGCAAGCTCACGCGCGACTGATGCGAGAGACCGCGCATGTCCAGGTTCGCTGGGCGGACCTGGACGGCTACGGGCACGTCAACAACGCCGCGCTGTTCACGCTGCTCGAGGATGCGCGTGTGCAGACGCTGTGGGCGAGTGACGAGCTTGAGGCCGGGCCGATGGCGATTGTCGACGGCAGCCCGCGCGCGGAGAGCTGGACCGTGATCGCCAGGCAGGAGGCGGAGTATCTCGGGCAGATTCCGCATCACCGGCGGCCACTGCAGATCGATGTCTGGATCGGCCGGCTTGGTGGTGCGAGCGTGCAGGTTTGCTACGAGGTGTTTTCACCGGATCGCTCTGAGCAGTATGCGAAAGCGGCGACCACCGTCGTGATGGTGGACGCGGCATCCGGTAGCCCGAGACGTCTGACGGAAGCCGAGCGAGCCGCTTGGGAACCGTACGTGGAAGATCCCATCGACTTTCGTCATCGGTGAACGTGGTCTGCTGCACGCGTGCTGAACAGGCGCTGTGCGCCTAGCGCCGCAGAGTGGACAGGGCGTACGGTTGCCGCATGATCACGAAAGACGACGGTGGTGTCGACCAGGTGGCGGCTTGGCTGCTCGATTCTGACCCTGCTCTGCGATGGCAGGTAGAGCGAGATCTGCTCGACCTGCCCGAGCCGGAGTGGCAGGCGACGCGATCGCGTGTTCCGGAGGAGGGATTCGCATCCCGCGTCCTGTCGAAGCAGGACGACGACGGTCAGTGGGCAGGCGGTGCCTACTTCCCGACTCGCCGGGAACTGGGAGTCGAGGTCGTCGGGAGCCCTGAAGGGCAACCGTGGGTGGCCACGACCTGGGCGCTCAACGAGTTGCGCGAGTGGGGCGTCGATGCCGGCGTCCTCGGCGATACCGCGGAGCGCATCCGAGCGAACTCCCGTTGGGAATATGACGACCTTCCCTACTGGGGCGGCGAGGTCGACGTCTGCATTAACGCCTACACGTTAGCCAACGGGGCGTGGCTGGGCGTCGACGTGGCCTCGCTCGTGCAGTGGTTTCGCGAACATCAACTCGATGACGGCGGCTGGAACTGCGAGTGGGAGCACGGCTCGGTGCGGAGCTCCTTCCACTCGACTCTGAATGCGCTGATCGGCCTGCTGGATTACGAGCAGCGGACGGGAGATACCGGCGCGCGCAATGCGCGGCATCGAGGAGAGCAGTATTTCCTGGAGCGTCGGCTGATGCGACGCAAATCGACAGGGGAAACTGTCGGTTCATGGGTCGAAGACTTCATCTCTCCTCCCAGGCATCAGTACTCGGCGCTTCGATCGCTCGACTACTTCCGAGCCGCATGCGAGCGCGATGGAACTACACCGGATGGGCGATTGGCGGACGCGATCGAGCTAGTCAGATCCAAGCGGCAGCCTGACGGACGCTGGCTGCAGGGCAATTCGCTCGACGGGATCGTCTGGTCTGTCACCGACGTCTCGGAGGGCGAACCATCGAAGTGGATTACGCTGCAGGCGCTGCGGGTGCTGCGCTGGTGGGATGCTTCACAACACGCTGCCGAGTAGCTCAGCCGCTTGGGTCGAGATACACCGTGACCTCACTGCCGGAGATGTCCACGCGATACTCCGGCAGCGCTTCGAGCGCCGGCCCTGTGACGACGTCGCCGGTTGAAGTGTCGAACTCGGAGTTGTGGCACGGGCAATGGATGTTCTCGTCGTTCATGCGTACGAGGCATCCCTGATGCGTGCAGTGGCCGCTGAAGGCGTGCACCTCGGTTTCCGTGGGTCTTGTTACGATGACGGCGACCTGATCGATCTGCAGGGAGCCGCCACCACCGACGGGGATGTCGTCGAGCGGAATCGCGGTGCTGCCGTTCTCGCCGGAGGGCAACTCGACGAATTCCACTCCACCGGCGCAGGCCGCGAGCGTGAGAACTCCACCGGCAACGCACGCACCGATCGCGGCTCTGCGGGTGATCGCACCGCGCTCGGCCCCCGTGCTGCGCAGGATCTCTGCGCTCACTGCGACCGCTCCGGAATGCGGACCATGCCCTCCTGCGCGAACGATGCCACGTGCACGCCCTGCTGATTGAACACGCGGCAGTGCGCCAACCCTCGGCCGCCACCCGACGATGTCGTGTGCATGCGCAGCAGGAGCCATTCGTCGACCCGCGTTTTGCGGTGCCACCAAATCGCGTGATCGAGGCTGGCGACCTTGATGCCGGGTGTGAGCCAGTGCACCCTGTGTCGACGCAGCGTTGGTTCGAGGATTACGGTGTCGCTCATGTATGCGAGTGCCGCTCTGTGCAGGGCGTCGTCATCCGGTAGCGCTCGCTTCGCCTTCACCCAAACGTGCATGATGCCGCTATCGGGGTCGAAACGCTCGTTCGGAGCCCAGAGCGGGCCCTCGACGTGTCGGAAGTCGAACGCACGGCCCTCATCCCAGTGTCGCGCGATCGGGTGATCGAAACCCGTGAGGAACTCGCTGACCGGCGGCACGTCCTCGGGATCCGGCATGCCCTCCGGCATGGGCGACTGTGCCTCGGGGCCGCCGTCTTCGGACTGAAACGACGCGATCATCGACAGGATGGGCAGCCCGTTCTGGTACGCCTGCGTGCGTCTGGTGGCGAAGGAACGGCCATCGTGGATGCGGTCGACCGCGAACGTGATCGTCTTCTGCACGTCACCGGGCCGCAGGAAGTAGCCGTGCATCGAATGGATGCCGCGGCCGTCGTCGATGGTTCGCTGTGCCGCGACAGCCGCTTGCGCCATGACCTGGCCGCCGAAGACTCTGCCGTACGCCATCCAGTGGCTCTCACCAACGAAGATATCCTCCGTTGTGCGCGCCTCGGTCGAGGACAACTCGAGCACATCGAGCATCTGCTGCACCGGGTCTTCAGGGACATCGGGAATCTGGAGATCGGTCACTCAACCATCCTACGCGTTCGCGTTAGGCTCGAAGGGTGGGCAGCGTTTTCACTTTCTCGGATGCACGAACGCGCGACGATCTGGTCACCTTCCTGCAACGAGCTGCAACGTTCAGCGATCAGGGCGTGCGATTCGCGACGCATCCGGGGGTCGTCGTCGTGACGGTGCCCGTGACGGCGTCAGCCGGCATCATGGACCTCGGCTCGACGATCCTGGGTATTCGAGTCGTCCGGCTCGCCGAGTCGGCTCGGTTCGACGCCGTGTCTCCCATTGCTGCGACGGTCGAGGCTCTGCGGGCGGGGGCCGACCTCGAGATCCCGGATGCGGGCGCGCTGCCGGCCTGGGCATCCATTTCGCCGCCGCGAGGGGGATGGGAGCCGGTAGGAGCAACGAGCGCTGATGTGGTTCGCGCGGCTGCTGAAACGACGCAGAAGGAAGTCGCCCGATTGCTGCCGGACAGCCCTGGCGAGGCATTGATCCGTCGCATTCGACGCGAGGTGTGGAGTGATCCGGTGCACGCGATGCCGCATCTGACGAGGGGAGCAGCGGTCGCGCTCGACGGGCTGGGATTCCTTGGAGAAGACGATGTGCGAGTTTCCGTTGCCGGGCCATGGATCAGAGCCTCCACGCGGCTCGGCGATGTACTGGAGAAAGGCTAGTCTGGACCTCGTGGGCATCAGGTAACCGGGCGCAGGATGCGCCCGGCGCTGGCGTCGCGCGAGAGCCAGAAATGGCTCTCGCTTCAGTGCTCCAGCGCGCCTGCGGATCGGATTCTTGCGAGGCAGGGATCATCTATACGTATGCTCCCGCCCTATGACCTGTGTG
>NZ_CAMEFJ010000060.1 GCF_945915485.1 uncultured Agrococcus sp. | reverse complement strand
CATCGCCGGGCTCGCCCTTGCCGAGCAGACCCTGATCGATGATGTACCGGGAGTCTTCCTCGCTCAGCACGAGACTGAGCACCTGGAAGAGATCGGCCTTGTTGCCGACGGGCAACAGTGTCGTACGCAGTGCAGTCTGGTTGCTGTCGTTACCGCTCGAAACCTGTTGCGTCGCGCGCCCGTAGGCGACCTTCCACCAGCCGAAGGGCCGCCACATGAGCGGCTGCGTGATACTCAACGAGAAGACCCGGCCGGGAGGCACGGTCTGGGTGGTCACCGTCGCGAGTCCGCGCGAGAGCCGGATGCCGTCCTGCGTTTTCGCGACCGAGAATCGCATGAGAGACACGACTCGGCTGACCGCCGCGATCGTCATGGCCAGCAGCGCAGGGAGGAAAGACAGGAGCGGAAGCACAACAGCCAGAAGCGCCCCTTCGTCCGAGAACACCCCGAGCACGATTCCGGTCGTTATCGCAGCGGCGAGGAAGATGAACGCGAACGGCAACACCGACAGCACCGACGAGCCGATGAGGCGACCCGGGCTGAGTTTGAACAGCGTGTGCTCGTATCGCTCGAGCTCAGCATCCGGGCGCAGGAACTCCTGTGCGACCGCGCCGACACGACCTTGCTGACCGGGTCGAGCATCCGCGGACGGCGCGCTGCCACTCGCGTCAGCTCCGCTCCCGGCCGCCTGCCTGGCGCGCCCCGAGGCCTGATTGAGAATCTCCTCTCGTAGCGCCGTTGCGACCGAGATGCCGATGTAGGCGAGCTCGACTTTGCTGTCCGACCCGGCCTGCTCGATCTCGAGCTTCGCGCACCCGAGCATTCTGGCGAGCCACGGCTTCTGCACTTCGATGCCCTGAATACGCTGCAGAGGGGCGCGGCGATGCCTGCGGCTGAGGATGCCTTCGCGCAGCTCGACGACATCGCCCGTGACTCTGAATTCACGCTTCCGCCACGACAGGTAGAAGCCGGCGACGAACAACAGCACGACGAGTATGAAACCCACTATCGCGAGCCAGAAGTACCCCGAGTCGAGCAGCCACGAGATCGGGTCTCCCTCGCCGTCGTAGTAGTTGTACTCCGAGGGCATGAACAGGCCGATGATGCGGTCGCGCCCCCAGGTCAGCATGATGCCCGCGAAGACGATGAGGCCGATTCCACCTCGCAGGAAGGGCGTCAATGGATGCATGCGGTGCCAGTCGCCGTCGGCGAGGTCTTTGGCTACCTGCTGGGCGCGCGGCGATTCATTCGACGGCTGACCGGGCTGCGGGAAACCGCCGCCCTGTTGCGGGTACTGCTGAGGTGCACCCTGTTGCGGGTGCCCGGGCTGGGAGTAGCCCTGCTGCGGATGCGGCTGACCGGGATGCTCACCCCGGTGGCCGGCGTTCGGCTGCGGAGCAGCCGACGGCCATCGATCGGAGTGCGGCGGCTGCCCCGGCGCGCTGGGATGCCCGCCCTGCGGAGCACTCGCGTGCCCCGGCCGGCTGTGGGGCTGGTTGTTGTCGGTCACTACAGACCTGCCCTGCGCGACTCTGCGACCGTGACCAGCTCATCCCGCAGCTCTTCCGCTCGCTGGTCGGAAAGCCCGGGCAGCACGACCGCGGAGGCCGCGGCCGCCGTCACGAACTTCAGTTTCTTGAGACCGAACATCCGCTCGAGCGGTCCTTGCTCGATATCGACGATCTGCATGCGCCCGTAGGGCACGGCGACGAAGCGGCGGAACAGCATTCCGCGGCGCACGAGCAAGTCGTCGTCACGCAGGCGGTAACCGATTGTGCGCGTGCGGAAGAAGCTCAGCACGGCCTGCAGCACCATCCAGGCGAGTGTGATGCCGGCAACGATGCCGATGATCACCCAGTTCTGGCTGCTCGCGAAGTACGTGATGACGCCGGCGGCAATCGTAAGGATCAGCCCGCCGATGAGTGACGATACGAGATCGACGTAGAGGTACTTCTTCTCGACGCGCTCCCATGGTCCGTCGACTTCGATTCGCTCTCCCACGGTGTCCCTTCCCCTTCGGGCTATTGAAACCCTAATGATGCCCGTTCGTCTTCATCCGGTGGCAGTTTGCACCAGCCCTCCGCAACGATACTGCAGACCATAAGTGCAGCACCTCCGAGTGCGGTGAGAGCCAATTGCACGACGACCTCGCCGGGGGTGACGGGCCTGGTCAGGACGAACACGAAGGCGCCGAGCGTGTAGCCGCCGACGAGCGAGCCGACGATGATGCCGGCCTTCGCGATGCTGAGCACGAACACCGCGTACCGGAAGTCGATGCGGCGCTTCCCCTGTGCCGCCGAGCGTACGGGCCAGGCGATCGCCAGAACCGCGGCGCCGAGCACAGCCTGCGAGATGCCGAACGTGAACGGCGGCAGCCACGCGAGCTGCCCTGACCCCACCAGTGTGAAGTTCGCGACGAGACCGACCGTCGTGGCGATCAACCAGGAGCCGACGATGAACCCTGGGCTCGTACGCTTCATTCGCCGAGCCTCCATGCGTCACCGTCGAGGTAGTCGGCCAGCTCTCGCACGCTCCCGTGCCCCGGCAGCACGGCATCCGGCTGCACCTCGAGCCAGGGCTGCAGCACGAACTGGCGTGTGTGGGCGAGCGGGTGCGGCAGCGTGAGTTTCGCGGTATCCATCGCGACGCCCTCGTAGGTTATGAGGTCGACATCGAGCGTCCGGTCGCCGTAGCGCTCGTTCCGGACTCTGCCGAAGGCGTCTTCGAGCGCGTTGGCGGCAGCCAGCAGTTCATCGGGGCTCAGCGTCGTGCCGACGATGACGATCGAGTTGAGGTAGTCGGGCGAGCCCTCGCCCCCGTCCGGCTTCCAGGCCGGCGACTCCCACAGGCTGCTCTTCACACGCACCCGGATGCCGTCCATGCGCTCGATGAGCAGCATCGCGCGGCCGATCGCCTGTTCGCGATCGCCGAGGTTCGCGCCGAACGACAGCACCGCTTCGCGTTCGACGACGATGTGCAGATCGTTCTGTCTCATGCTGTTCCACCGCGGCTGACGTCGAGCGTAACGGTGACGTCGGTGAAGGGCACCGGGATGGGTGCGCTCGGTTTGTGCACCGTGACGGAGGCGTTTTCGACAAGTGGGAACTCGAGGCAGGCGTCACCGATGCGCCGTGCGAGCGTTTCAATCAGATCGACGGGGTCTCCCTCGACGACCCGGACGACGCTCTCGGCGACGGCGGCGTAGTTCACGGTGTGACCGAGGTCGTCGGTGTACGCGGCGTTCGCGAACTTTCCGCGCAGTTCGACGTCGATGACGAACTCCTGCCCGTCCCTTCGTTCTTCGGGCAGTACGCCGTGAAAACCCCGTGCCCGGATGCCGTCGACGCGCACAGCAGGCGCCGGTGTGATGCTGCCACCTGTCTCGTCCAGTCGGGTGACCCAGTGCGCGGGGCCGACGGATTCGTCGATCGCCCGATTCGTCCGCTCGAGTGCCCGTAGTGCGGCAACCGTCGACGTGACGTCGTGCACTCGCACCGCCGCTGCGCCGTGCTGGGCCGCAAGGAGCGATGTCGCCGCGGTCGCGGCCTCCCGTTCGGACGCGTCGGCTCCCTCGGGCAGCAGGTCGCCCAGGAACCGTTTCCGGCTCGTTCCCACCAGGACGGGAGCGCCGAGCCCCGTGATCTGCCCCAGGCCGGCGAGCAGGCGCCAGTTGTCATCAGCGCCCTTCGAGAAGCCGAAGCCGGGATCGAAGATCATGCGCTCAAGCGGGATGCCCGCTGCAAGAGCCGCTTCGCGGCGGGCTGCGAGATGGCGGCGCACGTCGGCTGCGACATCGTCGTACTCGGTGTCGGCGAGCACGTCGATGCCGCGAGAGTGCATGAGCACGATCTTCGCGTCGGTCGCAGCGACGGTCGCCAGCATGTCAGGGTCGTGCCGACCGCCCGTGACGTCGTTGACGATCTCGGCTCCTGCTGCGACCGCGGCCCGCGCAGTAGCCGCGTGCACGGTGTCGACGGAGACGCGCATCCCTTCGCGTACGAGCTCTTCTATGACCGGCAGGATGCGCTCCTGCTCTTCCGCCGGCGTGATGGGTGTAGCGCCGGGCCTCGTGGATTCTCCGCCGATGTCGATCACATCGGCCCCCTGGGCGCGCATTCTTCGTGCGTGGGCGATTGCCGCGCCGGCATCCGTGAACAGGCCGCCGTCGCTGAAGGAGTCGGGCGTCACGTTCAAGATGCCCCACACCTCGATCATCGGCCGCTCCTCTCCCCGATCAGGGCCATGATCTCAGCTCGTTGCAAAGGTTCGGTTAACACACCCCGGCTCGCCATGGTTACCGTCGAAGATCGTTCCTGCCTGCTGCCTCGCGCGGCAACGCAACCGTGGGTCGCGTCGATGACGATGAGGACGCCTTTCGGGCGCAGGCCGGCCTCGAATGTGTCGGCGATCTCCTCCGTCAGTCGTTCTTGGATCTGTGGTCTCGCTGCCGTCGTGGTGACGACGGCCGGCAAACGGCCCAGCCCGACGATCTTCTCGTCGGGGATGTACGCGACGTGCGCTATACCCGTGAACGGCAGCAGATGGTGCTCGCAGATCGAGCGGAAGGCTATGTCTCGCAGCAGCACGAGTTCGCCCGTGTCGTCGCCCACGTCGAGCTGATCGATCAGATGCTCACCCGCATCGACGCCGACGCCCGCGAAGAACTCCGCGTACGCATCCGCAACGCGCCGTGGCGTATCTCCCAGCCCCTCGCGGGCCGGGTCGTCGCCGATGGCCTCGAGCAGTTCCAGAACCGCTCGCTGCACGCGGTCGCGATCGATCGCCACGATGATCTAGCCTTCGGCCTGCGACTGATTCGGGCTGTCATCGGCGGGTGCGACGTTGTCCGGGCCGACTGCCTCGCCGACGTCCTGCGACACGGGCAGCTCGACGGGTGGCTTGTCGCTGACGGGCCGTTCGGGGCTCGAAAGCCACTGCGGGCGACGCGGCAGCTTCCGGACTTCCTTGAAGATCTCCGCGAGCGCGAGGTGGTCGAGCGTCTCCTTCTCCAGCAGTTCGCTCGCGAGGTGATCGAGGATGTCACGGTTGTCGTTGAGCACCTGCCAGGCCTCGTCGTGGGCCTGCTCGATGATCGAGCGAACCTCCTTGTCGACCTGCTGCGACACGGTCTCCGAGTAGTCGCGCCCGCCGCTCATGTCGCGGCCGAACATCTCGTTCTGGTTGTTGCCGAGCTTGACGGATCCGATGGTCGAGGACATGCCGTACTCGGTCACCATCTTCCTCGCGATGCCGGTCGCCTTCTCGATGTCGTTGCCCGCGCCGGAGGTCGGGTCGTGGAAGACGATCTCCTCGGCGACTCTGCCTCCCATCGCGTAGGTGAGCTGGTCGAGCAGTTCGTTGCGGGTCACGGAGTACTTGTCGTTCACCGGCATGACCATCGTGTAGCCGAGCGCGCGTCCGCGGGGCAGGATGGTGACCTTCGTCACGGGGTCGGAGTGGTTCATCGCCGCTGCTGCCAGGGCGTGACCGCCCTCGTGATACGCGGTGATGAGACGCTCTTTGTCGTTCATGATGCGCGTGCGTCGCTGCGGCCCGGCCATAACGCGGTCGACCGCTTCGTCGAGCATCTCGTTCGAGATGATCTTCTCGTTCGCGCGCGCCGTGAGCAGTGCGGCTTCGTTCAGCACGTTCGCAAGGTCGGCACCGGTGAAGCCCGGGGTCTTGCGTGCGAGGACATCGAAGTCGACGTCCTCTTCAACCGGTTTGCCCTTCGCGTGCACGCCGAGGATCGTGCGGCGGCCCGCCATATCGGGTGCGTCAACACCGATCTGACGGTCGAAGCGCCCTGGGCGCAGGAGGGCCGGGTCGAGGATGTCGGGTCGGTTCGTCGCGGCGATCAGGATGATGTTCGTCTTGACGTCGAAGCCGTCCATCTCGACGAGCAGCTGGTTGAGCGTCTGCTCGCGCTCATCGTGGCCACCGCCGAGACCGGCACCGCGCTGGCGACCGACCGCATCGATCTCGTCGACGAAGATGATCGCCGGGGAGTTCTGCTTCGCCTGCTCGAACAGGTCGCGAACGCGGCTCGCGCCGACACCGACGAACATCTCGACGAAGTCGGAGCCCGAGATCGAGTAGAAGGGAACACCCGCCTCACCGGCAACCGCTCGAGCAAGGAGGGTCTTACCGGTTCCGGGAGGTCCGTACAGCAGTACGCCCTTGGGGATGCGCGCGCCGACGGCCTGGAACTTCTCCGGGTCCTGCAGGAACTCCTTGATCTCGTGCAGCTCTTCGACGGCTTCGTCGGCACCGGCGACGTCGGCGAACTTCACCTGCGGCATGTCCTTCGACAGCATCTGAGCCTTGGACTTGCCGAACTGCATCGCGCCGCGGCCGCCACCGGCCATCCGCGTCATGAAGAAGTAGAACAGTAGCGCAAGCAACGTGATCGGGATGAGGATGCCCAGCATCGACAGGAACCAGTTGCCCTGCGGCACTTCATCCGTGAAGCCCTCGGAGGGATTCGCCTGGTTGATGCCCTCGACGACGGCGTCACCGCGCTGCTCGACGTAGTAGAACTGCACCCGCTCGCCGTACTCGTCATCGGCGCTGTTCAGCACGAGATCGACACGCTGCTCGTTGTCGACGATGAGCGCTTCCTCGACGTTGCCGTCTTGTATGAACTGCATGCCGACGTTCGTGGGGACGGCCTGATACTGCGGCTGGAACAGGAACAGCATTGCGGTTCCGATCAGCACGACCGGAATAATGATCCACGGAAGTGGACCGCGCAGAATTTTCTTGAACTTCATGGACACCTTCGGTCTCGGCGACTACCCAATCTACCGCCCGGGGCTACGCCGCGCGCGTACGTTCGCTCACGGCGCGAGGCGGCATGTAGCCGCTCGCCGATCCCCAGCCTCTCCGGGGTGCGAAAAACTTCGAAACGTGACCGTCACGTTTCGAAGTTTTTCGCACCCTACGCACGGGAGTGGGCTGAAAGCGACCGTTGCCAATGCGCGTACCGCTACTGGTACACGTGCGGCGCGAGGATGCCAACACCGCGCAGGTTGCGGTACTTCTCGGCGTAGTCGAGACCGTAGCCGATGACGAACTCGTTGGGGATGTCGAAGCCGCAGTACTTGACGTCGACTTCGACCTTCAGGGCGTCCGGCTTACGCAGCATTGTGCAGATCTCCACGGATGCGGCACCGCGCGAGACCAGGTTCTGCCGCAGCCACGAGAGCGTCAGCCCGGAGTCGATGATGTCTTCGACGATCAGCACGTGCCGGCCGGTGAGGTCGGTGTCGAGATCCTTCAGGATGCGCACCACGCCGCTCGAGACCGTGCCCGACCCGTAGGAGGAGACAGCCATCCAGTCCATCTCCACGTGCTTCTTGAGCGTGCGAGCGAGGTCCGCCATCACCATGACGGCGCCCCGGAGTACGCCGACGAGCAGGATCTCGCGGCCGTCGTAGTCTCGCTCGATCTCGCGCGCTATCTCCTCGAGTCGCTCGTGCAATTGGGCTTCTGTCAACAGCTCTTCTTTGAGGTCGTCGCGGATGTCGGCGAGGTCCATGCGGTGCTCCTGGCTGGGGTTGTCGGTAGTGCAACGCTATTACGTCAGCATTTGAAATCCCAACCAATGGGAACTCACACCGAAACGAAGCTGCGCTCTGCCGATCTCCAACTGATCAGTTCGGTGTGGGTGTTCACGTCTGCGTCAGTGACCGACGAGTCGGCTGGCCGCCAGGCGGTTCAATGACACGTTCTGTTCGGCCGCTGCGAGCGCGAGCTGGCGGTGCACTTCCGGAGGTACGCGCACGACGAACTTGCCGGAGTAGTTGCGGTCGCTGAGCGCTTCGGGTGGCGTTTCGCCACTATCGTGCATGTCGGCCAATACGTCGGCGACAAGGGCTTGAATGCCCTCGAAAGCCGCTCCTCGATCGTCGGCTATCCATGAGAGCGATGGGAGTTCCGCCACGGTGCCGACGTAGGCTGCATCCTCGGCCGACCATCGCACCCGGTAGGCGTAGTGGTCTACGTATTCAGTCATGGCCCGCTCCTCTCAGTTTGTCGATTGCCGCCAGCACCTGGCGCACCTGGTAGGGCTTCGCTTCACCTTTTACGTTCTGGATATTCACGCGCGGGTCGCCCTGCCACGGCATCCGATACACACGGTGTGAGGTGCCCTGCTGGCGCGGCTCCCCGAAATAGTGATCGCACACCTTGGCCAGATCTGCGAACTTCGCCCCCTGGAGCGAGTTCCGCATCTGCGCTTCCAGCTTGCCGACCTCGGCCATGCTTGAATAGTACTAATAGTGATACTGTATTGCAAGTGCTGGAGTCCTACCGGGCAGGGACTAGTAACAGCGCCTGAGCGGGAAAACACACGAAACCGAAGCGGCGGTGAGCCGATTTTCACTCCACGAATCAGAGCAGGCCGGACTCTCTCGCCACGTGAACAGCGTGCGCCCGGTTGTCCGCACCGAGTTTGGCGAAGATGTGCACGAGATGACTCTTGACCGTCGCCTCGCTCACGAACAGCCTTCCTGCCATCTCCCGATTCGATATCCCGGTTGCGAGCAGCCGCAGAACATCGGTCTCGCGTTCCGTCAGCCGCGGCAGGGGTTTGCGGATGCCCGTGATCACGCGGCTCGCGAGTTCCTGCGGCAGATACGTGCCTCCCGCGGCAACCGTGACGAGCGCGTCGACGATCGCCTCGGGAGCAACATCCTTCAGCAGGTAGCCTCCCGCTCCGGCTTCGAGCGCGCCCATAACTTCTGCGTCCCGGTCGAACGTCGTGAGGATGAGCACGGCGGGCGCCGCCTCGAGCGCCCGCAAGGCACGGGTGGTCGCGATGCCGTCCATGCCTTCGCCGAGCCGCAGATCGCACAGCACGACATCCGGCCGCAGATGCTCGGCAAGCGTGACCGCCTCTTCTCCCGTGGCGGCCTCCCCCACGACGTCCGTGCGCGCATTCGCGTCGATGACCGCGCGCAGTCCCGTCCGCACGACCGGGTGGTCGTCGACGATGAGTACGGAAACGGTCATGTCAGTGCTCCTTGCGTCTCCGGCTGCAACGGCAGGTATGCAGAGAGCGCCGTCCCGTCGCCAGGCCTGCTCTCGATATCGAGTCCGCCGCCGAGATCGCGCAGCCGCGACCGCATGAAGAGCAGGCCGTAGCCACCGTCGGACGATGCCGACGCTTGCTCCCATCCGCTCGCGTCGAAGCCGATCCCATCGTCCCTGACGTCGAGCCGCACGTGATCGTGGTCGTCGATGAGGCTGACGTCGACGCGGGATGCCCGCGAGTGCAGTCGTACGTTGGCGAGCGCCGACTGCGCCGTCCGCATCAGCGCGACCTCCGTGCCGGTCGACAGCTCGGGGAGCGTCTTGTCGACGTGCAGCTCCGGGCGCACGTCGGTCTGCTCGCCGAGCCGGTCGAGCATCCGCGCAAGCGCGGCCGCGAGCGCATTGTCGTCGAGGTCGCTCGGCGTGAGTGCCGCGATGATGCGACGGATGTCGGTTATGCCGTCGCCCGCGAGTGCTTCGATCTGCTCGAACGCGCGGGTCGTCTCCGATTCTGCGGGGCCGTCGTGTTTCGCGTGGGCGAGCAGCCGAATGGACGAGAGGTTCTGCGCAACCGTGTCGTGGATGTCGCGCGCGAGCCGCGTGCGTTCGTCGACTCGGCCGGCATGGCGCTGTGTCAGAGCGAGTTCGTCCTGCAGGTCCGCGGTCTCCTGCTGCGCCTGCGACAGCGACGCCAGGAGCCGCTCGCGCTCGGCTGCATCGCGCAGCAGACGGAGATAGCCGCGAGCGATCCCGAAGGCGAAGACGCCGCCGATCAATGGGCCGAACACGTTCGCCCAGCTCGCGACACCGTGGTGCAGCACGGGTGCCGCGATCGCCATGCAGTACACGGCTACGGCGTAGGCGATGGCCCACCAGCCGGGCAGCAAACGGCCGGCCAGCAACCAGAGCAGGAATCCGAACCAGATGAACTCGGAGGAGATAAGCAGGGCGCCCGCCCACACCAGCGTGAGTGCGAGCAGCCACCACCGCGATCGAAGTCGACCGAAGCGTCCGGCCGAGAGCGGCACTCCCAGGGCGTAGCCCACCCCGAGCGCTGCTCCGGCACCGATTGCGACGGGGACGCCGGTTCCTTCACCGAGCGCTCTGGCCACTCCCGCGATCACGAGAACGGCCGCGATGACGTGTTGCCCGAGCTTCATGCCGCGGGTTGCTCCCCTTGCGTCGCTCGGGACGCTCGGGGCAGCCCCCGTTCGATCAGCGTGCACGGTCTTCATGCACCAATTGTCTCGCTTGCTTCCCGTTGCGTGACTTTTCGGGATTTCCCGGCCACCAGATTCGGTCGCCGATCAGCCCGAACAGCGCCGGCACGATAACGGTTCGAACGAGCAGCGTGTCGACGATGACGCCGACGCCCACAATGAGTCCGAGCTGCCCCAGCGTCACGAGCGGCAGCACACCGAGCGCCGCGAACACACCTGCCAGCACGATCCCGGCGCTGGTGATGACGGCGCCCGTGTTCGTCACCGACTCGACCATGCCCATCCGGGTGCCGAGCGCGCCTGTCTCGGTTCTGGCCCTGTGCACGAGGAAGATCGTGTAATCGATGCCGAGCGCGACCAGGAAGAGGAACGCGAGCAGCGGCACCTGCAGGTCGAGCGCCGTCTGACCGAGCACGAGGCCGCTCAGCCACGCACCCGCCCCGATGGCGGCAACGCTGCTGGCCAGATTCACCAGCAGGAGCAGCACGGGAGCGACGAGCGAACGGAGCAGTATCAGGAGCACGATGAAGCTGACCGCGAGTACGAGCGGCGCGATAAGAAGAAGGTCGCGTTCGTTGCCGTCTCGCGCATCCACATCCGCCGCCATCGCACCCCCGACGAGCGCATCCGCTTCCGGCACCTCGTGCACGAGTTCTCGCAGCTCACGCACGAGGTCGAGGCCCTCGGGCGTGCCGGGTGCGAACGACCCTGTGACCATGATGCTGACGAGGTCGCCGTCCTTCGACGTGCCGGCGGGATGCGCACGCACGATACCGTCCACGCCGTCGATCGACTCGAGCACGGCGTCCGTGGCATCGCTGTTCGCGACGATCGTGATGGGCTGCGCTTCGCCAGCATCGAAGTGCTCCGAGAGCACCTCGAGCCCCGCGGCGGAGTCGGAAGGGACCCGGAATTTCTCGAGCTGGGTCAGACCCACCGATGTTCCGAGCAGGCCGGTCGCCATGATGGCGAGCACGGCGATGCCGGCCGACAGCGCGACAATCGGTTTGCGGTTCACGCGCGTCGCGACGGCGCGCCACACGCTGCGGCGCTGCACCGGGGCTTCGGGCCGCGGAATGAACGGCCAGAACACGCGCCGACCGCACACTGCGAGCGCGGGAGGCAGCACGAAGACCACCGCCGCGAGCGCGATGAGCAACCCGAGAGCGGCGGAAATCCCGAGGCCCCGCGTGCCGGGGATGACCGCGAGGGCCAGTGTCAGCAGGGCAGCGACGACCGTGACGTTCGAGGCGACGATCGCCGGCAGTGTGCGCCGCCACGCCGTCGCGAGCGCCTCCCTGTGATCATCCCGGACGCGGAGCTCTTCGCGGTAGCGGGAGATGAACAGCAACGCATAGTTCGTGCCCGCTCCGAACACGAGCACGCTGATGATGCCGGCGTCGAAGAACAGGCCGAGACTGTCGCCGAGGGCAGCGGTCGCCTTGTTCGCGACCTGCTCGGCAACACCGACGACCGCGAGCGGCACCAGCCACAGCACGGGAGAACGGTAGGTCAGGATGAGCAGGACGGCGACGATCAGGATCGTGACGATCAGCAACGTGAAGTCCGCGCCGTCGAAGGCTGCCGCGATGTCGGCACCGAATGCGGGTCCTCCCGTCACCAGCACGGTCATCCCCGCCGGCGCAATGCTCGCGACCGTGCTCCTGAGCTCGCCGAGCACCTCGGCGTTCTCGACGTTGTCGGTTCCCGCCTCGACCGCGAAGACGATGACTGCGGCCCGTTCGTCGTCGCTCAGGATGGGGCCGGAGGACTCGCCCTCAGCATCCTGCTCCAGCGTGGCTGCCATCGATCCGACCGCCTCCTCATCGCTTGCGGTGATCGCGGCCCCGTCATCGCGAGTGGCGACCACGAGCAACGATTGCTCATCGGCGTCGGGGAACTCCTGCAGCAGTTCTGCCGCCTGTGTCGATTCGGAGTCATCCGGTGCGGCGGGGCCATTGCCCGGAGCATCCGCCTGGCGCAGCAGTCCGAAGAGGGCGACGAAGAGGACAAGGGCGATGCCGAGCGCGATCCAGGCGCCGCGACGGGAGACGAGCCGCTCGGAGATCGTGCGGAGAACAGAGAAATCCTTCATGCCTCAAGCTCACCAAGAGGCACCCTTCTCGGTCATCGCCAAGCGGATGGGACTTCATCTCAACCGATCGATGGATACCGGTCGCCGATCCGCGCGCCCGTGACTATGAAGGCGGCGTGAACGACAGCAGCGAAGCACGCACGTCGAGGTACTCGTCGGTCTCGAGGTACTCGCGCGCCGCATCCTCGGAGCCGAACTCCCAGTCGTCTTCGAGATCTGCGTCCGGCAACGTCGCAGCCGTGCTGACGCGATAGGGGAGGTCCTGGTCGGTTATGAAGAACGAAACGCCGCAGGAGAGCGCGTCGACACGCTCCGTCTCGACGATGCCGGCAGCGAACTGCACCGTGTCGCCGTCGGGAACCGCGATGGCGATCAACGAATACGCGCTATTTGCCGGGAGCTCAGCGAGGTCGAGCAGAACGGCCTCGCCATCGCCTTCGCACTGTTCTGGAGGGCTCACGAGATCCTGCAGCGCGATCATGTCGCGCGAATTCGAGTTCAATGTGACGGTGTCGGCGTACTGGCCGTCCGGAACGCCCTCTCCAGTCTCGTAGTACCACGACCACCCCCAGTTGGGAGGCACTCGCAGGCTGCCTCGGCCATCCTGCGCCTCCGCGAGTCGCCAGTCGGACGTGTCGACATCGTCGAACTCGGGGAACTCGGGCTGCTCGGGCTCGGGCTCTATCGGTGTCGGCGGCGGGGCCGTGATCGTGGGAGTGTCGCTGGCGTCGGAGTCGCTGTCGTTGCCGTTGCCGGCGCATCCGGACAGCGCCAGGAGCGCGACTGAGCCAAGAACGATCGCCGTGCGAATGCGGTCTTGCACTTGCGTCTCCCCTCTACGCTGCCGTGAAGTATATGCGCCTTCCCTCTCGATGCACTTTGAGACCGGGTAGATCGAGCGGGCCCTGCCCGTGCCAGTCGGTGACGAGACGCGAAACCTCGAGCGTTTGCTGGCGCGTCAGCGAGACGTGGAACTCGCTCTGGACCGCGAGTCGGATGATGCGCTGCCGGAGTGCAGGCGGGTTCGCTCGCAGCGCCTCGGCTTCCAGCGAGAGGCCGGCTTCGGCGTGTTCGACAAGATCGCCGATCTGCTCCTGGGCGAAGTGCGCGAGCGCCTCGGCGTCCTCGCGGAGCTGGTCGGCGGTGCGGGTGAGTGCAAGGGCGACGCCGCCCCCGAGCTCTTCGTCCAGGACGGGCAGCACACGCTGACGGATGCGCACTCGCGTGTAACGCTCGTCCATGTTGTGCGGATCGCACCAGGGCTCAAGACCCTGATCCTCGCACGCGGAGTGCGTCGAGTCGCGCCGGATCTGCAGCAGCGGTCGACGCATGGGGCCGATGATCGGGTGCATGCCCCATAGGCTCTCCGCGCCCGAGCCGCGTGCGAGCCCGAGCAGCACGGTCTCTGCTTGGTCGTCGAGTGTGTGCCCCAGGAGGATCGCGGACGCGCCGGTCTCCTTGCGAACTCGCATGAGCTCCGCGTAGCGGGCCTGCCTCGCGGCCGCTTCCGGGCCTCCCGTGTCACCGACCGTCACGCGGCGAACGATGACGGGGTCGAGACCGAGCGCCTTCGCCTGCTCAGCAGCGCGTTCGGCGATGCCGTCGGAGCCCTCCTGCAGGCCGTGATCGATGATGATGGCTCCGGCGCGCAGTCCGGCGCGGGGTGCTTCGAACGCGGTGCCCGCCGCAAGCGCAAGCGAATCGGGGCCGCCGGAGAGCGCTACGAGTACGAGGTCGCCCTCGACGAGATCCTGCAGGGACTCCCGGACAGCGCGACGGATGTCGGCCATTGCGGGTGTCAGGCGAGGTCGCCGTGAATTTTCGGGCATGAAGTAACCTTATGACGATTTCACTCAAGACACCGAACGCTGTCCGAGATTCTAAGGAGTGCCACATGGGCGCATACGACGTCGTCATCGAAATCCCGAAGGGAAGCCGCAACAAATACGAGGTCGATCACGAGACCGGACGGGTCTTCCTCGATCGCGTACTGTTCACGAGCTTCGCCTACCCGACCGACTACGGCTTCTTCGAAAACACCCTGGGAGAAGACGACGATCCGGTCGACGCGCTCGTGCTGCTCGAGTATCCGTTGTTCCCCGGTGTCGGCGTGAAGGTTCGCCCCGTCGCACAGCTCAACATGGAGGACGACGGCGGCATCGACACGAAGGTCATCTGCGTGCCCGCCAAAGACCCGCGGTGGGAGCACATCCAGGACCTCGCCGATGTCCCTGAGCAGGTCAAGAACGAGATCGAGCACTTCTTCCTGCACTACAAGGACCTCGAGCCCGGCAAGTGGGCCAAGATCGGCGAGTGGGAAGGCGCCGAAGCCGCAGAGCGCACGGTGCAGAACGGCCTGGAGGCCTTCCCCGGCCACTGAGCCGGGCATCCCGGCACCGGCCATCCCGACCCTCCGACAAAGCCGAGGGGCCAAAAAGTCGGTCTATGCGGCGAGCCATCAGCGTAGACACACCGTAGAGACGCGTGGCTGCTCGTATAGAGGTTAAGCCAATAGGGCGTTGTAGCGAGGATGCGCGGTGTGGTTCTCGGGCAAGGCGGAGGAGGAAGGGCGCAGTGGAGCTGCGTTCGACGACGACAACGCAGCCCGAGAGCCACACCGCACACCGCAGTCAACGCTGCCTATTGGCGCGACCTCTTAGACCGACTTTTTGATCTCACGTCGGGATTAGCGACTGCGCTGCATGGCGCGGATGCCGACCGCGAGCCCGACTGCGGCGACGGCGAGTGCCGCGAGCGCACCCCACAGCACGGTGAGGTCGGTGAAGTCGCCGGCGAGCAGCGCGCGTTCACCCTGCACGACCCAGTTGACCGGGTTGACGGTCGCGATCACGCGCATCCAGGCGGGGCCCTCCTCGAGCGGGATCAGCATCCCCGAGAGGATCAGGAGCGGGAAGATCAGCATCTGCTGCACGCCCCAGAAGAGCCACTCGTGCTCTTTCGTGCCGAGTGCCAGCGCATACGACAGCGCGCCGAGCCCGACGCCGAACACTGCGATGAGCGCGATCCCGGCCACGACTCCGATCGGATTGACCGTGAACCCGAACGGCCAGGCCACGAGCACGATCACGATCGCCTGCACGACGATCGGCGCGATCTCCTTGAGCGCCCTGCCCACCAGCAGGGATGACCGCGACAGCGGTGCCACGAGCGTGCGTTCGTGCGAACCCGTCATCATTTCGTACTGCAGGTTCGACCCGACGGCGCCGGTGCCGAACAGCACGATCATGACCAGAACGCCGGGGACGAACCACTGCAGCGTCTCCCCTACGGGTGCATCGGACATCCCGATCAGCAACGGTCCGAACAGCCCCAGGAAGACCAGCGGCTGGAGCAGGCTGAAGATGAGCGAGAACGGGTCGCGCACTACCGGCCGCAGCTCCCGGATCAGAACGTTCCACGTGTCGCGGGCGACGTTGGGTCGCACCGCGGAGTCGGTTGAAGTCGTCATCACTTGGTTCCCTTCTGTGCGAAACCGGCGTCTGCGGTCTCGGTGGTTTGCGATTCGGGGTCGGGGCGCTCGACTGACGGCGGGTTCGAGTCATCCGCCCTGGCGGAACCCGAT
>NZ_CAMEFJ010000059.1 GCF_945915485.1 uncultured Agrococcus sp. | reverse complement strand
TGGGCCGTTGTCCGGATTCGTCCGGAAACAGTCCGAGCGCTGGATCTCCCACGCGCGCGTTCCTAGCTTTGGAGGGATGGTTTCCCGCCAAACCACGGCGATTCGTCAAGCACTGCAGCAGGGGCGCATCGATACCGGGCAACGGAGAACCACGGCCAGAGGAAACATGAGGAGAGGTACCCAATGTCCCAGCGCGCACCAGCAGCAAGACGCAGCAGGCGCAAACCATTCATCGCAGCTGCGCTGACAGCAACCACCATGGTTCTCGCGAGCCTCGGCATCGCACAGGCTGCCGCGGCACCGGACGTGCCCGCCGGAATCTACACCGGCCCGATCGGCCAGAGCACAGAACGCACGGTAACGTTCCCGGTCTCGAACGGTCACATCGGCGAGATCGATGCGCAGACCTACATGTATTGCGGTGGATGGCCGGCCCCAATCTATTGGGGCGAAAACCCGCCGATTCCCATCGCGGACGACGGGTCGTTCGACGCCGAGTACTGGTTCACGTTCGACGACCCCACCAGCGATACGAGATTCCGCATCAGCGGAAATATCACCAGTGACGGCGTCGCAACGGGTGAATTGAAAGTACACCTCCCCAACCTGCCGGGCTGCGCAGAGGGCACCGAGCCGTTCACAGCGACGCTCGAAACACCCTTCTACGAGCCCGAGGTCTCGGTCTCACCGAGCAGCGTCACGCAGAGCGAACTGGCCTCCCAGGGTGTCGATGTCACAGGAGTCGACTTCCCGGCCTCCAGCTCCGTCTCCATCACCATTGACGGCATCGACGCAGGCTCGGCGTCGACCGACTCCAGCGGAGCGTTCGCTGCGAACGCCACCGCCGGCCTTGACCCCGGCACCTACACGCTGACGGCGACGTCGGGCTCGGTGAGCGCATCCACATCCCTGACCGTGAACCCGGACCCTGAACCGGCAGCCATCGAAGTCTCTCCGACCTCGCTCACCGTGAGCGAACTCGAAGCCGACGGAGTCTCCGTCAGCGGCGCGAACTTCCCGCCCTCGAGCACGGTGACGATCGACATCGGGGGCACGGATGCCGGACAAGCGTCGACAGACACCAGCGGCGCCTTCAGCACAACGGTGACCGCATCCGTCGGTGCGGGAAGCCACACGGTGACCGCATCATCGGGCTCGATCTCGGCAAGCGAGTCGATCTCCGTCGCGGAAGACCCTGCCGAACCTGAGATCGTCGTGACACCCGAGACGCTGACCGCGGCCGAGCTGGCCGATGGCGGCCTCACCGTCGAAGGCGCCGATTTCCCCGCCAGCAGCGATGTCACCATCAGCGTCGACGGCGAAACCGTCGGCACGACGACGAGCGACAGCGGTGGCGCATTCTCCACGGACGTCGCTGCGACCCTCGCTCCCGGAACCTACACACTGACGGCGACGAGCGGTTCGGCAACGGCCAGCGGTTCTTTCACCGTCACGGAGGATCCGACGGAGCCCGAGCTCACCGTCACCCCCGACAGCGTGACCGTTGGTGAGCTTGAAGAAGACGGCATCACGGTCTCCGGCACCGGGTTCCCGAGTGACGGCGACGTAACGATCTCCATCGATGGCGATACCGTCGGCACGACAACGACGGATGCCGACGGTGCGTTCACGCAGCTCGTCACAGCCACAGTGGAGGCCGGCGACTACACCGTAACCGCAGAGAGCGGCGGGGTGACAGCGTCCGCATCGCTCGAGGTGGAATCGGATGCCGCACCCCCCGTCGTCGCAGTACAGCCCGAGGAAGTGACCGTCGACGAACTCCTGACGGACGGGGTAACCGTCTCGGGCACGAACTTCCCGGCGCAGAGCGATGTCGTCATCACGATCGGCGACACAGAAGCCGGCACGGCGACGACAGATACGAGCGGAACCTTCTCGGAAACCGTAACCGCCAACGTATCCGCCGGCAGCCACACCGTGACTGCGACGAGCGGTGACGTGAGTTCGACGGCGACCCTCGAAGTCATCGCCGACAACTGGAACCCAGGAGTGCAGCTCGACCCGACCGAGCTGACGCAGAGCGAGCTCGCAGACAGCGGCATCAGCATCTCGGCGACGGGTTTCCGCCCGGATACCGAACTCGAGATCACGTTCGACGGCGAGCTCTGGCACACGCTGACGACCGATAGCGAGGGCTCCGCTGCCGCTTCGCTCACGCGGGACGACGTCGCGCCGGGCGAGCATGAAGTCGCATTCCTGCAGAACTGGATCAGCGGTGGCGGATGGCTCGTCGCACCGCAGTCGCTCGACACGGCGGTAACGATCACCGTGACCGAGGACGAGCCGGCACCGGCCGATCCGGAGATCGAACTGGGGGCCGGCACCGTCACCACGAGCGAGCTCGCTGACGGTGTCCAACTCAACGGCAACGGCTTTGCGCCCGGCGAAGAGCTCACGATCAGTTTCGACGGAACCGAAGTCAGCGCACCGACCGCTGATGACGAGGGATCGTTCTCCGACACGATCGCTATCGACGGCGTAGAACCCGGCGAGTACACGATCACGGTGACGGGCGAATCGGGATCCGTCTCGGTCGCCATCACGGTCACGGAAGACGGCCAGGAGCCGACCGAGCCGACGCTCGAACTCGAGAAGAGCACGGTCACCGGCGACGAGCTCGCCGACGGCATCCAGCTCAGCGGCAGCGGGTTCGCTGCGGATGAGGAACTCACGATCACGTTCGACGGCGACCTCGTCGGCACGGCGACCTCGGATGACGCGGGCGCGTTCGCTGGAACGCTCTCGGCCGAGAACGTGGCCGCCGGCGACTACATCGTCAGCGTGAGCGGTGACTCCGGATCCGCTTCCGTCACACTCACCGTGACGGAAGACCCCGAGCCGACCGACCCCGAGCCCACCGACCCGGAGCCCACCGATCCGGAACCGACCGACCCCGACCCAACGGCACCGGAGCCGACGACCGACCCGGAGCCCACCGACCGGGACAGTGACGACAGCGACACGCTGCCGCAGACGGGCCTCGACGGTGCATCCGTCGCTCTCCTCGGCCTAGCTGCCCTCGCGATGTTCGGCGGAGCGCTCCTGGTTGGCGCACGCAGGTTCAACGCAGGCTGATCACCTGTCCCTGAAGAAGGCGGGGCGGTTCCCTCATGCCGCCCCGCCTTCACCCTTGAGAATTCACGCGCCGATGCGAGCGCGCAGAAACTCCAGCGTTCTTCGCCAGGACCTCTCGGCAGCATCCGCATCGTATTTCTCGGTGTTCTGCTCGTTCTGGAACCCGTGACGCGCATCCGGCTCGACGACGATCTCGATGTCCTCGAATCCCTGTGCCGCCATCTCCGACTGCAACGCCTTCGCATCGGTGTCATCGTCGTCGTACCCGAGCTGAAACAGCACCGGCATGCGCACGTGGGCACGCGGGTCATACGGGCGCCCGTAGTATCCGACCATCGCATCCACACCGGGATGCTCGCTCGCGTACGCGAGGCCGAGTCGAGTGCCCATCGAGAAGCCGATCAGGGCAACGGACCGGCTGCCGAGCGCACGCCCCTCGCCGATCACCTCTTGCACTATGCGGAGCGCGTTCGGCAGATCCCGCATGCGCTCCTGCATGAGCGAGACCGCATCGTCGTGATCGGTCGTCGAGCGGCCGGCGAAGAAGTCGGGAACTCCGACCCAGTAGCCCTGCTCCGCCAGTCGCCTCGCGTAGGCATCGATCCACGGCAGCCGACCCATGTAGTCGTGCAGCAGCACGACTAGCGGCCGGCCCTCCTGCCCGTACCAGTGCACCTGGGCGTCTTTCGAACTGCTGATGACCATGTCGACTCCTTCGCCTCCGTTTCGAGTCTCGCGACCGGCAACGCTGTCGTCAATAGGGCGCGCTCGACCCGTGAGCCGCCATCCCCGCCGCTCACGGGTAATCTGGATGCATGCTGCTGAGTGACCGCGACATCCGCGCCCGCCTTGAAGCTGGAAGCATTGCACTCGATCCGTTCGACCCCTCGATGGTGCAGCCGTCGAGCGTCGATGTGCGACTCGATCGAGGCTTCAGGCTCTTCGACAATCACCGGTATCCGTTCATCGATCCTGCCGCGGATCAGCCCGAGCTCACGCGCCTTGTCGATGTCGTGGACGACGAACCGTTCATTCTGCATCCGGGAGAGTTCGCGCTCGCCGCAACGTATGAAGTCATCACGCTCGGTCATGATGTCGCCGCGCGCCTCGAGGGCAAATCTTCACTCGGGAGGCTCGGCCTGCTCACGCACTCGACCGCCGGGTTCATCGACCCCGGGTTCTCGGGCCACGTAACGCTCGAATTATCGAACGTCTCGACGCTCCCGATCAAGCTCTGGCCGGGTATGAAGATCGGCCAGGTCTGCTACATCCAGTTGTCGAGCCCAGCCGAACACCCGTACGGAACCGGCAACAACCTCAACCGCTACCAGGGGCAGCGTGGACCGACCGCGAGCCGTTCGCACCTGAGCTTCCACCGGACGAAGATCGACTGATCGCTTGCGGGCTCGGTGCGCGACGAGCATCGGCGATGGCTACAGAGTAAGAGCATCCAGAAGGATGCTCCACAGCGGCACCTGCATCACTCCGAGGATCAGGAATCCGCCGGCGCCGATGAACCCCATGATCGTTGCGGCTTTCGCAAGGCGTCTTTGCCGCTTCTTGTCTCGCAGCGCGAGCAGTGCCACTGTTAGAGATGCTGCGAACCCAAGTAACTGGCCGATGATCGCAATCCAGAGTATGACCCAGTTGAAGAGGTATTGCGGCTCGCTTCCGAAGACGCCATCGAGCGTGTTAGTCATGACGACTCCGAGCCCCAGGTAGAGCACGGCTCCGATACCGAAAAGGGTCGCCAGCCCCATCCAGATCAGTGTCACCAAACTGCATGCGAACCACACCGATCGTTTCCCAGCGGGAACGGCAGCTTGGCGATATGGCTGCGCTCCGTGCGGAGGCAGAGGGTTTCCGATAGAGCCTTGGCGATCTTGCCGGCCTTCCGCCGGATGGCGCGCTGTCATGGTCACAAGCTTTGCAGAGGTTCCTGGGTGCGCGGGCCGGCGCGATCAGCAGCACGTATGGGACTGCCAGCGCTGCGGGCCGTGCATCGAGCTCTTCCGCGTGTCAGACCGCGAGCGCATTGCACGGCAGCTCGCGCACGGGATGGTGAGTGTTTCGGCCGCGACGTACATCTCCAGGATGATGTCGTTCGGCGCAGCGATTGACATAGCGCCGTTTTCGTTGCCGCGCCCGCTGGAGCGGGGTCACGCTGGGGTCATGACGCAAAACTCCGTAATTCAGAACCCCGCACTCACCGGCCCCGAGATAGCCAACGAGATGCCGCGGGTGACCCCTGCCGCGCTGAACGCTCAGCGCCTCGAACTCTCATACGAGGGCACGGGGACATCCACTCGTGCGCTGCGCGGTGTCGACTTCTCCGTCGGTATCGGCGGGCCTGAAGCCGTCGCGGTCATGGGCCCCTCGGGCTCGGGCAAATCATCCCTGCTGCATGTTCTCGCCGGCATCCTCAGCCCTAGCGCGGGCACCGTGCTCTGGCGAGGTGAAGACATCGCCGCCATGAAAGATGCACAGCGAACCCGTCTTCGCCGTACCGACTTCGGCTTCGTGTTCCAGTCGGGTCAGCTTCTGCCGGAGCTTTCCGCAAGCGAGAACGTGATGATTCCGCTCCTGCTGGCGAAGACCAGTCGCTCGGAGGCACAGCGCAGAGCGAACGGCATGCTCGCAGCGCTCGGGCTCGGCGGGATGTTCGACAAGCGTCCCGGGCAGCTCTCCGGCGGGCAGGCCCAGCGCGTCGCAATAGCACGCGCGCTCGTGACGGGCCCCGGTCTCGTCTTCGCCGACGAACCGACCGGCGCACTCGATCGCACGACGGGAGCCGCTGTGCTGCAGCTGTTGATCCAGCAGACGCTGTCCCGTGGCGCATCCCTCGTGGTCGTCACGCACGACCCGGAAGTCGCGAGAGTCTGCTCGCGCACCGTATACCTCGAAGACGGTGTCGTCGTCAGTTCGACGGCACCGCAGCAGTCCGCTCAGACGACTGCGGTGCAGGAGCAGCAGCCGGTTCCCGCGCCCGCCGTCGCAGCAGCCGCTGACCAGGTCCAGACCGGCTTTGCTCCGGCTCATCCCGCGCAGGCCAACCCTGCACAGTCCGGCGCTCAACAGGCCGGGCCCGTGCAGTACGCAAGCCCCGCCCAGCACGTGCCGAACCCTGCGCAGTATGCACAGCACCCCTCGGCGCACCGACCCGCTGTGCAGAACCCGATGGCGTACCCGGCCGCAGATCAGGGAGAACGCCGATGACGACGCTGCAGCTGTGGGGCAGGTTCACCCGTGCAACCGGCCCCCGCGCCACCGATATCCTCTCGGTCGTCGCCTTCGCCTTCGCGAGCGCGGCAGCCCTCATGGTCGGAGCCGGCATCCTGGCATTCTGGCAGCGCACCGAGGCCGACCCCATGGACTGGGTCGCTTCGACAACCGCCGTTCTGTCGCTCATAGCGGGCGCTCTTCTGCTGCCGGCGATCTGGACGCTCTCGCAGTCGGCCGTTCGGTTGGCTATTACGCGACGGGATGCCCGGCTCGCCGTGCTGCGGCTCACGGGTGCGACGCGCGGTCAGGTCATGGGTATGACGCTTGTCGACACGCTCGTGCAGACCGTAGCGGGCATCGTGCTCGGCATCGGGCTGTACTTCGCTCTGGTTCCGCTCATCTCGCTCATGCCCTTCGGCGGGCGGCCGTTCGCAAGCGGTGAGCTGGTCCTCCACCCCGGGCTCATTGCAATCGTGGCCGGCGCCGTGATCTCGATCGCACTCGCATCTGCGCTCAGCTCGCTCGTTGCGGTCTCGCTGTCGCCGCTGGGTGTTGCACAGCGAGTCAAGGGGGCACGGCCCCATCTGGTCAGGCTCGCGCTCATCGTCGTGGTGGCGCTCGTGTGGATCATCGTCACGACCGTCTCCGAAGTAGCTCCAGTTGAGATGGTGTCTGACACCGGCTGGATTGTCTTCATGATCGTCATGATGGCGCTCGTCGGGCTCGGCATCGCCTTCGTCGGGCCACTCGTGATGTGGTTGATCGCTTACATCATCGCCTCGGCTGCACGTCGCGCCGAGACCCTGATCGCGGCACGCAACATCATGGACGACCCTCGAAGCGCCTTCAACGCTGTCGGCCCGCTCGCCCTCGGAGTCATGGCCGGCGGACTCGCGAGCCTCGCAACCATGTTCTCGGGGATGGACGCCGATCAGTCGCTCGTCGACCTCACGATGGGTGCCATGTTGACGGTCGGTATCGCCGGCGTGCTGGGCGCGGTGTTCGCGGGCGTCTCGCAGTCCGCCAGGATCTTGGACAACAGGGATGCGCTGCGCACGCAGCACCTGATGGGTATGGAGACGGGTGTGCTGGTGTCCAGCACCATGCGGGGATCGATCATTCCCGTCGCAACCCTGATCGGCACGTCCGTGGCGGGTACCGTGCTGCTCATGATGCCGTTCTTCGGACTCCTGCAGGCGAGCGCGCTGCCGATTCTCGTATGGCTGGGCATCGTTGCCGCCGCGGTCGCGTTGATCTTCGTCGCGACCTGGATCTCGACCCTGCTGCTGCCCGCCGTCACGCGAGCGACCGCGTAGCGCATCGGGTCTGGCCGGTCGGGAACAGTGCCCGGCCGGCCCGGCTCAGTGCTGGCAGCGTCCTCGTACCCTCATGACCTCGCGAACACGAGTGTCACCGGGTCGACATCGGATTCGTTAGGCGTCTCGACCCTGACGACCGCCAGGCTCTCCGACAGCTGGACCGAACCGATTCGACGCTCTTCCACGTCGTAGCGTTCTGCATCACCCGTGACAAGGTTCAGCGCCCACGGAACTCGATCGCTGTCGAGCACGAGGAGGCTGTCGTCGTGCAGGGCTTCCGCAGTGCTCGCATCGAACTCGGGGCCGTCGTCACCGGGGCTCTCCTCCCATTGGAGAACTCCGGTTCGAGCGTCCAGCGCCACCAATCCCTTCCAGTCATCGCCGCCGTTGAAGACGAGCAGCCCGTTGTGCAGCGTCGCATTCCCGGCGTATGCGACGTCGTGGCTCCACACTTCTTCGCCCGTCACCGCATCGAGCGCGATGATCCGTCTCTCGGCATGCTCGGCATCGTGCTCTTCGAGTACCGACGCCAGCACCAGTCCGTCACCGGCGTCGTCATGCGGCACCGTGCCAAGCACAGCTGCGATAGTCGGAGTGGTTGGAATCTGCTCGGGCCATTGCCACAGCAGCTCGCCGCTGGCGAGATCGAGCGCTTCGATCGAGACCACGCGCTCGGCATCCATATGGAATGTATTTGCCGTCCCGCTGGCGCCTACGTCGAACTCCGAGAACCTGCCCCCGATGGCCACGCTCCCGGTCACGTCGACGCCTTTGACATCGACGAGCGAGGTCTCAGCCGTCCAATGCTGATCTCCGCTCGCGGGATCGATGCGGGTCAGCGCGTATCCCTCAGAGTCGTCAGGGGTGGGGTGGCTCACCACCTGCTGCCCGGCATACTCGCCTTCTTCGATGACCCCTGCAACCATTCGCCCGTCGACGTCATCGCGATCACCGAGCCACGAGCAGGACTGGACACGGCCTCGCTCGCGATCGTAGGCGGTCACGAGCGGGAGCCGGTCCGACTCGATGGCACCGGCCATCATGAACTCTCCGGAGAACCCGACGCTGGCTCGTGCGCCGGTCACTCGCCGGCTCCATGATTCCCCGGACTCCGGCTCCAGCACGGTCCACGTGCCCGTGAAGCGCGGCCATTCCAAGGGCTGCTCGTTCGACCCTGTCAGCAGGATCTGATCCTGGTCCAGCACAACACCGACTCCGCGATCGGTGACTCCGCCGATCAGATCGCCGAAGCCGGCCGCACGCAGCTCATCGACGATTGCGTCATATGTGTCTGGAATGTCGAGCTGACCAGCGGTGTGGAACCCCAACGGGTCGGGTTCGGTCAACCCGCCGCCGAAACGACAGTGCCACCAGTCGGTGCGCGGGACAAGTACGACCGTCAACGTCACCACGAGCGCCAGCGCAAGCCCAGCGGCCGCCCAGCGCTTCCACTTCATACTTCGCCCTCCTTCGCTCAGCACCCTACCTGCGGAGCCCGCGCGCTGCAGGTGCAAGCCGCTCTACTCTACGGTGCGGGCGGTGGCGAATCGGGAGAGCCGTCTTGCTGCGGGGGAGTTACAGTGTCGCCGACGGGATTGTGGCGAATCAATCCTGCTACGAGCACGGCGGCACCGAGCAGGAGTGTGCAGATGGGCAGCAGCGCAGCGGCAGTGCTCTGCCCGTCGGAGACGACTACGAGCATGATGATCGCCAGTGCACCGGGAGCGATCGCTGCGTATCGATGCATCGATCGCGAACATGCGATCGCGATGCACAGCAGCACGAGCCCTATCGCGAATACGCCATACCCCATTTGCGAGGTACCGAACTGCAGGCTGGTGAACACGTTCATGACGTTCCCCGACCCTTGCAGAGTTTCGTCGCGCATCCACTGGTTGGCGAGTGCTGAGAGCAGCACCTGCCCGGTCACGAGTGTCGCAGCACCGACAGCGGCCGCAATCCCCGATGCGCGCCCGAACGTCGCCGCGACAGCGCTGCCACGACCGGCGGCGAAGCCGACTGCGCCGACACCGGCCGCGGCAACCGCAATCGTGATCGAATTCACGACCACGAAGGTGTAGAGCGGCCGATTGCTCACTCGGTCGAGCGCCGCGAACTCATCGTTCTCCGACAAGAACGCGAAATCGCTGAACAGCAACATCGATCCGACTGCACCCGCGGCGAGCAAGAGGATCGACGCGGTCAATACTCGGGCACGGTCGATCCTGGCCGTGCGGGACGTCGTCGTCATGCCCAACAGTGTAACTGCGCACCCGCCCCGCGTCGCCCCTCGCTCGCGATCGCGGCGGCAATCACACGTCGAGTGTCAGCATCTCCCGGTCGGGAGTTCCGTACCGGTGGCAGGTGACCGAAACCGCCTGCTCGCGCAGGAACGGGAGCAGCTCGAGGCGGCCCTCCGTCGTGATCTGCGCGTCGTAGAGCGCGACCCGGACGTTACCGGCCAGTTGCTCCACCAGCTGGTCATCGCCGCCGATGAGGCGGATGCGGCGCACGGGCGCCCCTGCCCGCTCTGCTCCTGCATCGTCCGTGCTCGTGATCGGCGCCAGCGCATCCCCGCTGTCGATGCGCGCCCGGAAGTCCGCATCCGACTCGATGACGACCTGCTCGATGAGCAGCGGCGGGTCCTCCATGTGCACGATCGATACGACGTGCGGCGGCAGCTCCTTCGCGGACGAGACACGAATCGCGGCGCCGGCTCGCGTCGCCGCGGCAAGCACACGGATCAACTGCCCTACCGTGCCGCGCTCCGACAGCCGCACGAGCACTTCGTTCGTGGGACGGTACCGGAAGACATTGCGCTCCACAGCCAGCTTCGAAACGTCGCGGGATACTCCGTACTCGTGCTCCCACGCACGCTGGTCGCTGTTCGCCCCCGCCCGAACACGATCGAATTCGAGGAAGTCGAGCTGCGGCGTTGCCGCTTCTATGACCGTCGCAACCGATTTCGACAGCCCTACGAGTCGCACGTGATCGCGCGGACGTTCGAACACGGGCTCCCAGTCGACGAGCGTGGTCAGGTAGTTCGGGCCGCCGGCCTTCGCTCCCGGCCCCACCTGCGAAAGCTTCCAGCCACCGAACGGCTGTCTGCGCACGATAGCGCCGGTGATGCCCCTGTTCACGTACAGGTTGCCGGCTTCGACGCCTTCCAGCCATTCGGCCACCTGCCCGACATCGAGCGAATGAATGCCGGCTGTCAGCCCGAAGTCGGTGCCGTTCTGCACCTCGATTGCGGCCGCAAGCGTCGGCACTTCGATGATCGACAGGTGCGGGCCGAAGAATTCGGTCAGGTGCGTGTAGGACCCCGGCCGGACTCCGATGCGAACACCGGGGCTCCAGAGCGTACCCTCTTCGTTCAGCCGTCTCGGTTCGATAAGCCACGACTCGCCATCCTCGAGCGTTGTCAGCGCACGCTCGAGCTTGCCGTGCGCAGGCTCGATGATGGGGCCCATGTGCACCTGCGCGTCCGTCGGGTAGCCGACGCGCATCGACTGCACGGCGTCGATCAGCTGGCGCCGGAATCGTTCGCTGGAGGCGACCGACCCGACCAGGATCGCAAGTGACGCCGCGGAACACTTCTGGCCGGCATGCCCGAAGGCGCTCTGCACGAGATCCTCGACGGCGAGATCGAAATCGGCAGCGGGCGTTATGACGATGCCGTTCTTGCCGCTGGTCTCGGCGAGGATGGGGAGGCCGGGCCGCCACGAGGAGAACAGCTCGGCGGTCTCGCTGGAGCCTGTCAGGATCAGCCGCCCGACCGATTCGTGCGCAATGAGGTGGCGAGCAACCTCACGGTCCTCGATGTCGCAGAAGACGAGGACGTCCCGCGGCACACCGGCCTCCCAGAGTGCCTCGCAGAGCACTGCGGCAGTCCGGCGCGAGTTTCGGGCGGGCTTGATGACGACGGTCGAGCCTGTCGCGAGCGCCGAGACGACACCACCGCAGGGAATCGCCGTCGGGAAGTTCCAGGGAGGGACGACCACGGTCATATCGACGGGTTTCGGCTTCGCGTGCTCGAAGCCTTCGAGAGCGACTGCGGCGTCGCCGTAGTACCGGCAGAAATCGATGGCTTCCGAAACCTCGGTGTCGCCCTGCGCGATGGTCTTGCCCGTCTCCGCGGCCATGACCTCGATGAGACGACCGCGGTACGCACCGAGCGTGACGGCGGCATCGAGCAGGATGCCGCGTCGCCCTTCAGCACCGCGTGCACGCCATCCGGGTGCGGCGTCGACGATCTTGCGAATCCGTCGCTCCATCGTCGGAACATCGTCGATGAGATTGCGCTTCAGGGTGCCGAGCCCGAGTTCACTGTCGGATGCCCGCTCAAGAATGCGTGTTCCCCAACGGCGGTTCGCCGCAAGGGACGCATCGGTATCGGGTTCGTTGAAGAACTCGGTATGCGCAGCTGCATCGGCGACCGCGACGGTGAGGTCGCCGCCGCGATTCTGCTGACGGTTCGTTGCCGGCGGCCCCTGTGTCTCGATCTCGCGCAGTAGCTTGAGTGAGGAGAGGAACCGATCGCGCTCCAGCTCGAATGCCGCAAGTTGTGATCCGACTTCGAACGCTCGGCGCATGAAGTTCTCGTTGTCCGCGTTTTCCTCAAGGCGACGAACGAGGTAGGCGACGGCAGCGTCGAAATCTCTCGGATGGACGACAGGCGTGTATACGACAACACGGGGGATGTCGCTGCGAATCGCTTCGACGTATTCGGACGCCATGCCCAGCAGCATCTCGATATCGATGTGATCGCTGACGCCGTTGCGGCTCGCGAGTTCGATCGCGTATGCGAGGTCGAAGAGGTTGTGGCCGCCGACTCCGATACGCACGATCCCGGCGTTCTCTGGCCTGAGCGCATGCTCCAGCACGCGTTTGTAGTTCGCGTCCGCCGCCGTTTTCGACCCTACTGTCGCCTGCGGCCATCCGTGCAGCACCGCATCCACGCGTTCCATGGCGAGGTTCGCGCCCTTGACGACCCGCACCTTGATACCCGCGCCACCGGCGGCAACGCGCGCCCTTGCCCACTCGGTCAGGTGCTCGAGCGCCGGAAGCGCATCCGGCAGGTACGCCTGGAGCACGATGCCGGCCTCCAGGCGCTGAAGTTCAGGGTTCGCAAGGATCCGCTTGAACACCTCGATCGTGAGATCGAGATCGTGGTACTCCTCCATGTCGAGGTTGATGAACTTCGCGGGAGCAGCTTCTGCGGCAACCCGATACAGGGGCATGAGCCGCGCGGCAACGCGCTCTGCCGTCTCTTCGAAACCCCACAGATTCAACTGCGGCGCCAAGGATGACACCTTGATCGACACGTAGTCGACGTCGGGGCGTGACAACAGCTGCAGCGTGCCATCGAGTCGTCGCTGGGCCTCCTGCTCGCCCAGCACCGCCTCACCGAGGAGGTTGATGTTGAGCCTGCTGCCATCCGCTCGCAGTTTCGTCAGCTTCTTGCCGAGCCGTTCGCTGCTCGCGTCGATGACGAGGTGCGACACGAGGCGACGAAGCGCCTTCTTCGCCATGGGGATCACGAGACTCGGGAACAACAGCCCGAACCCGCCGCCCATCGAAATCGCGAACTTCAGGTACCACTCCAGGAAGCCGGGAACTCTGCGGCTGAGCCGCTCGAACTCCCGCGCTGCCACTTGCTTGTCTTCGACACGCACGACGCGATCGATGAACCGCATCGCGAACTGCAGCCCGTCGGGATCCTGCAGAAGGCCTGCGAGACGCTCGGCGGCAGGGTCGCGCTTCACATTCGGGTTGCGCTGCCCTATCCAGGACCGCACCCTGTTGATGGCCGCCTGCGCGAGTTCGTCCTCGGTGTCCGGCTCGGCGGGATGCAGAATCGCTTGCCGTTCGCGCTCCGCCTCGTCGAGTTCCTGCTGCGTTGGCGCGGGCGGTGGTTGCTGTGCACGCTCGATTTCACTCGGGCTCGCAACGACGATCTCCCCTGCGTGCGGTGCTCCGGCAACCGTCTCCGACGGCACCGGTTCGGCCCGCTGTTGCTCCTCTGGATCGACTTGCTCAGCGCCATGTTCACGAGGAGGGCTCGAATACGGCAGCGCCGGAGGGCCCGGCTGCGGTGTGTTCGAATCGATGAACTCGACGGGGGCTGAAGGATGCGCGGGAGGAGACGGGATGCGCCCCGTGTCCCGCAAACGCTGATGCTCCGCCGTCACGTTCTGTTGGAGCGACTCGAACTCGGCTCGTGCTGCTCCGAGCGCTGCCGGGTCGATTTCGATCGCCCCGGTCTCGAGCTGATTCCAGGATGCGCTGTCGGCGTCATCCGCTGTCGCGTCCTCGCCCGTCGTCTGCGGTTCGGCGATCAGCGCATCGAACTCTGCGTTTCGTTTAGTCTCGTCGTCGGCGGCTGTCGATTCGTCGGGTTCGGTTCCCGCAGCCTCGAGCCCGGCTGTCTCCTGCGGCGTCGGCTGTTCGTAAGCGGGCGAGGCTATCGGCGGCTCGGCATCCGCTTCGTCCGCCTGCGGATCGGCTGCGGGAAGGTCGACGATGCCCGTCTCCTCTGCCGATTCGACGCCGACGACCTCGTAATCGCCGGTGATGTCTCTGATCATGGCAGTATCGCTGAACTCGGAGGCCCCACCGATCACGGGTTGTTCGGCGGTGTCCTGCGCGGTCAGCGCCTCGGAATCGAGGATTGCGGTGTCGTGGCGTTCCCCCTCGGGTACTTCGCCGTCGTCATCGAGCCAGAACGGCTCCCCCTCGGTCGCAACCGGCACCTCGTCGGCGCCGAAGTCTTCCGAGAGCGACCATCCCCGCGAAGGGGGCTCGGCATCCCCGCCCTCATCGGCCTGCTCTGCGGACTGCTCGGTTGGAGCGGCCTCTGCTGCAGCGTCTTCGGCGACCTCGTCCTCTCCTGCCTCTGGAACTGCTTCGACCTCAGGTGTCTCGGCATCGTCACCAGCCGCGCTCGTGGCGGCTTCGGCAGCGGAGGGTTCCCGGTCAGTATCCTCGGGCGCGGGATCGTCCTCGTGGGCGGTGTCGTCCTGACGATAGTCGGGGCTGCCGTCATCGGGGCGAGCGATCGGTTCTACCTCGCCGCTGTCATCAGCGAATTGCTCAGAGAGCACGTCGAGGTCTTCGAACTCGTCTTCGTTCGACTTGCCTGGCTTCTGCGAGTCGCTCATAAACCCATGCTAGGAGGCTCTTCCGACTCACGCGGTATCCCGCGCTCAGTCGCTCTCTGCATAATGCCGACCGGGCGCCGCGTCTCGTCGGTTCCACGGCAGTGTCGGCACGAGGTAGAGCACGAAACTCAAGGCGAACGCGGGGCTTGTCGCGCCGGTCGCGAGCGGCCGCACCTACGTCCACGAAAGAGCCCCGCACCCTGGAGGTACGGGGCTCTCGCGGCTCGAATGGAGGAGCGCTTGTGTTCCGAAAGAGTCGGGCATCCCGCCTCCTTCGGAGCTTCCTAGAAGAAGCCGAGCTTGCTCTCGGAGTACGAGACGAGCAGGTTCTTCGTCTGCTGGTAGTGGTCGAGCATCATCAGGTGATTTTCACGGCCGATACCCGATGACTTGTAGCCACCGAAGGCAGCGTGCGCCGGGTATGCGTGGTAGTTGTTCACCCAGACACGACCCGCCTGGATCTCACGACCCGCACGGTAGGCGACGTTTCCGGTTCGCGACCACACACCCGCGCCCAGCCCGTACAGCGTGTCGTTCGCGATGCGCATAGCGTCGTCGTAGTCGCTGAACGTGGTCACCGAAACGACGGGGCCGAAGATCTCCTCCTGGAAGATCCGCATGGAGTTGTCGCCCTTGAAGATCGTCGGCGCGATGTAGAAGCCGCCCGCGAGGTCGCCTCCCAGGTCGACTGGGTCGCCACCGGTGAGGATCTCGGCGCCTTCCTGTCGGCCGATATCGAGGTACGACTTGATCTTCTCGAACTGGTCGTTGGATGCCTGTGCGCCCATCATCGTGTCGGTGTCGAGCGGGTTGCCCTGCTTGATCGCCTTCGTGCGCGCGACCACGGCATCCAGGAATCCGTCGGAGATCGACTCTTGCACCAGTGCTCGTGACGGGCACGTGCAGACCTCGCCCTGGTTGAGGGCGAACATCGTGAAGCCCTCCTGCGCTTTGTCCCAGTAGGCATCGTCGTGCGCCATGACGTCTTCGAAGAAGATGTTGGGCGACTTGCCGCCGAGCTCGAGCGTTATCGGGATGATGTTCTCGGACGCGTACTGCATGATGAGCCGACCCGTCGTGGTCTCGCCAGTGAAGGCGACCTTGCGAACCCGCTTGTTCGAGGCGAGTGGCTTGCCCGCTTCGAGGCCGAACCCGTTGACGATGTTGAGTACACCGTCGGGGATCAGGTCGCCTATCAGCTCCATGAGCACGAGAATCGATGCCGGTGTCTGCTCGGCAGGCTTGAGAACGATCGCGTTACCGGCGGCGAGCGCTGGCGCGATCTTCCAGGTCGCCATCAGGATCGGGAAGTTCCAGGGGATGATCTGCCCGACGACTCCCAGGGGCTCCTTGTAGTGGTAGGCGACGGTGTCTTCGTCGAGTTGCGACAGCGTGCCCTCCTGCGCGCGAATCGTCGCGGCGAAGTACCTGAAGTGGTCGATCGCGAGCGGGATGTCGGCGTTGAGCGTCTCACGAACCGCCTTGCCGTTGTCCCAGGTTTCGGCGACCGCGAGCAGTTCGAGGTTCTCCTC
>NZ_CAMEFJ010000058.1 GCF_945915485.1 uncultured Agrococcus sp. | reverse complement strand
AGACGCCAGGCCCGCGCCAGGAAGCGGCCGCTGCCGGCGGGCGAGACATCCTTCCAGTCGATGTCGTCCTCGGGAGGTCCCGCGAAGCACATGGTCAGCCGGACGGCGTCAACCCCGTGCTCCGTCAGCTCCTCGGAGAGAGTTACCAGATTGCCCTTGGACTTCGACATCTTTGCGCCGTCGAGGATCACCATGCCCTGATTGAGCAGTGCTTCGAAGGGCTCTTCGAAGTGCACGTACCCCAGGTCGTAGAGCACCTTCGTGATGAAGCGCGCGTACAGCAGGTGCAGAATCGCGTGCTCCACGCCGCCGATGTACATGTCGACGGGAGCCCAGTTCTTCACCTGCTCGGGCTCGAACGGCACCGAGTCGTCGTCCCCGCGCAGGAAGCGCAGGAAGTACCAGGAGGAGTCCACGAAGGTGTCCATCGTGTCGGCATCGCGCTTCGCGGGACTGCCATCGGACGCGGTCGTGTTGACCCAGTTCTCCGCAGCCCCCAGCGGGCTCTGCCCCTTGGGCGTCAGGTTCAGCCCCTGCGCCTCCGGCAGCACGACGGGCAGCTGCGAAGCCTCGACGGGCTCCATCGTGCCGTCCGCGCGGTGCAGAATCGGGATGGGCGTGCCCCAGTAACGCTGTCGCGAGATCAACCAGTCGCGCAGTCGATACGTCGTTGCGGCCTTGCCGGTGCCGCGCTCCTCGAGCACCTCCATCGCCTTCTCAATGGCGGCATCCTTCGCCAGACCGTCCAGCGGGCCGGAGTTCACGACCGTGCCGTCCCCCGTGTACGCGTCGCCCTCGGCAACCGCTTCGGCTTCCTCGTCGCTCTCGGGCTGCACGACGATACGCACGTCGAGGCCCTTGACGCGAGCGAAGTCCAGGTCGCGCTGGTCGTGAGCCGGAACGCCCATGACGGCGCCGTGACCATAGTCGGCGAGCACGTAGTCGGCGGCCCACACGGGCAGTCGCTCCCCCGTCAGCGGATGCGCTGCGTAGCGCCCCAGGAACACGCCGGTCTTCTCGCGTTCAGTGCTCTGCCGCTCGATCTCGCTGAGTTGCTGTGTGCTCTTCAGATAGTTCTGGAACTGCGCACGGTGTTCCTCATCCGCGCCTTCGGCGAGCTCGGCTGCGAGGTCGCTGTCGGGAGCAACCGCCATGAACGTGACGCCGTAGAGCGTGTCTGGGCGTGTCGTGAACACGGGCACAACGGTCTCGTGACCTTCGATTCTGAACTCGACCTCAGCACCGCGCGACCTGCCGATCCAGTTCGCCTGCATCCTGCGAACTTTCTCGGGCCACGTGCCCTTCAAACGCTCGAGGTCGTCCAACAGCCGGTCGGCGTAGTCCGTGATCTTGAAGTACCACTGGGTGAGCTTCTTCTTCACCACCTGCGCGCCGCAGCGCTCGCAAGCCCCGTCGACGACCTGCTCGTTCGCCAGCACCGTCTGGTCCTGCGGGCACCAGTTGACCGGCGAAGCCTTACGGTACGCGAGCCCGTGCTTATAGAGTTCGAGAAACAGCCACTGATTCCAGCGATAGTAATCGGGGTCGCTCGTATGCAGGATGCGGTCCCAGTCGAACGCCGTCGCGTACAGGCGCATCGAGCGCTTATGCTGCTCGATGTTCGCGTACGTCCAGGCCTTGGGGTCGACGTTGTTCCTGATCGCGGCGTTCTCGGCGGGCAGGCCGAACGAGTCCCAGCCGATGGGGTGCAGCACGTTGAATCCGCGGTGCCGCCAGTACCGCGCGAGCACGTCGCCGTACGCGTACGATTCTGCGTGCCCCATGTGCAGGTCGCCGGACGGGTACGGGAACATGTCGAGCACGTACTTGCGCGGCCGCGGGTCCGAATCGTCGTCGGTCGCGAAGGGACGCAGGGCGTCCCACCTCGGCAGCCACTTTTGCTGAATGTGCTCGAAACTGTACTGATCCTCAGCCACTGATCCTCCATGAGAAAGCGAACCTCCCTATCGTACCTGCCCCACATCGTGATGATTGTGGTGCACAATCGAAGTCATGACGGTTTCTGCAGATGATGAGTTCGTCAATCCGCCGGCAACAGCAGACGTCCCGTCTCGCAGGATCACCCGGATCGTCACCGCAAGAGCCGAACCGCAGCGCGTGTGGGCAGCGATCTCGACTCCCGAGGGCTTCTCCCGCTGGCTGGGCGATATCGCGACCTTCCCGAGCGGCTTCGTGGCGGGGGGAAAGGGCCGGTTCGCCTGGACCGGTGAGATCGTGCTCGCGGTCGAGGTACTCGAGATCGTGCCGGAGCAGCGGGTGACGTTCTCCTGGGCGGAAGGTTTCATGTCCAATGCGGCGACGACCGTGACGCTCTCGATACGGGAGGACGACCTCGGCACCCAGATTCATCTTGAGGAATCGGGATTCGCGTTCCCGCAGGCCGACGGCGAGTCGGTGTTGAGGTCGTTGCGTTCGCTTGCTCAGGGCTGGACCCTTGAGCTGGACGAACTCGTCAGGTTCGTCGAGTCCGAGTAGTCAGAGGACACACGCTCGGTTTCGAAGTCAAGCCGATTGGCGCGACCCTTTCAGCGAACGCAATAGCGCATCGGCTTTCAGCCGCGCTTCGGCGACCTCTTCCTCCGTGTCAGACAGCGCCGTTATGCCACCGCCGACGCCGATCGTTGCTGTTCCGCCCTCTTCGACGAGTGCCCGGATGGTCATCGAGAGTTGCGCGAACTCTGCCGTGACGACGCCGAAGCATCCCGAGTACGTGCCGCGAGGGCGTCCTTCGAGCCGCTGCAGCAGCTCTGCCGTGCGCCGCTTCGGTGTTCCCACCATCGAGCCGGCGGGAAACAGCGAGCGGATGACGTCGACCGTGCCGAGGCCGGCGCGGACGCGCCCCTCCACCGTCGATACCAGCTGGTGCACGGCCGAGTAGGTCTCGATCTGCAGGAGTGCGGGCACAGAGACGCTTCCCGGTTCGCTCACAAGATGCAGATCGTTGCGGCACAGGTCGACGATCATGACGTTCTCGGCGCGCTCCTTCTCGCTCGAGACGAGGGACGCCGCATATGCTGCATCCTGCTCGCTGGTCGTCCCGCGCGGCCGAGTGCCCTTGATGGGTCTCGTTCGTACCCTGCCGTCGCGAACCTCGACGAAACGCTCGGGGCTGATCGAGGCGATGCTCCTGCCGTCGATGCGCAGGAAGCCGCCCCTGTGCGATGGGCTCAACGTTCGCAGGGCGAGATAGGTTGCGACCGGGTCTACCCCTTCGGCCGCGTACGCCGTTGTCAGACAGGCGAGATACGAGTCGCCTTCCGAAATCCATGTCAGACACTCGCCGATCCGCGCCGCGTATTCGGTATCGTCATCGAGCGCGACAGGAGGTATCGACAGTCCGCTGAGCGGCTCTTCCGAGACCGGTGGTGCTGCTGGAAGCTCCCACGGATCCCCTGTCGACTGCAGTTGCGCACGACCGTGCTGAAAGACGATCCATCGATCCGGCTGCAGCCACCGAGACTCCCCCGACTCGCTTTGCAGTCCCAGCTCACGCAAGCCGACTTCGAAATCGATCCAGCCGAAACTCGGCCACTCGTCGAAGAGCATCTCATCGAAGGACGTTGCCCTGCGCCGCGTGCCGCCTGCCGCGATGACATGGCGTCGCTCAACGGCGTCTTCCAGCCACACGACGTCTTCGTACGCTGCCTCGAGATGCTGAAACGCGGTCAGGGGGTCGAGTTCGACGTCGACGAACCAGCCGGCGTTGAGCTCAGGAGCGAGCAGTGGGCGTACGTGCACGCTTTGATCCTGCCATAGGCTCGTTCTCATGGATTCCTCGGTCGCCGTAGTTGATTCCTGGCTCAGTGTCGCGGGGCAGGTGCTGGCATTTCCCGCCCATGTCGATCGATTCGCACGCAGCGTCGAGCGTACAGGAGGCGATGCCGCCGAGGCGGCAGCGGCGATAGCTGCGGCACGTTCCGCAACGCCCGCGGACGGTGACTTCTTTCCGCGCATCGAGTTCACGGCCACCGGCGGCTTTACGCACGATATCCGTCCTGCACCGGAACGGTTGCCCGGCGCCGTGCTCTGGACGGCTCCTGTCGACCCTAGGGAGCATCCCACGGTCAAGGGCCCTGACCTTCCTGAGCTCGCGGGTCTGCGCATGATCGCCGCCGAGCACGGCGCCAATGAAGCGGTCGTCCTGGATGACGGGGTCGTGAGCGAGGCCGCGCACGCGTCGATCGCCTGGTGGCGAGGGGATCGGCTCTTCTACCCCGACGATGCTTTGCCCAGGGTCGACTCGGTGACGTGGCGTGTCGTGCGGACGCTCGCCACGTCACTGGGAACCGAGCTTGTTCCATCGCTGGCGGCTCCGCAGGATCTCGAAGGCAGCGAAGTCTGGGTCATGAGCGCTCTGCACGGCATACGCGGTGTCGAGCAGTGGGTCGATGGGCCTTCTGTCGCACCGCCGGAGCGACGCGATCTGTGGCAAGCACGGCTCATAGCTCTTCGAGAGCGCGACGGAGTACGCTGAGCGCGATGCCGATCGACGACTGGATCACGACGCTCCTCGAGTTCGTCACCGAGCTGCCGGATTGGCAGCGAATCCTCATCGCGTTCATCGCGATCGCGCTCGAGACCTCCGTGCTCATCGGCCTGATCGTTCCCGGTGACACTGTCGTGCTCGTCGCGGCCACGGGAACGGAGACATGGGCCCAGTGGTTGGCGCTCATCGTCGCCTGTGTTGTCGGAGCACTCGCCGGCGAGTCGTTCGGTTACGCGCTCGGACGCTTCTTTCGCCCCCGAATACTCCGGCTTCTCCTTCGCAAACCCCTATGGTTTCGGCGATGGATGGCCATGGAACGCCGCGTGCAGCGACAGGGAGGACCCTTCATCTTCCTGTCGCGCTTCCTTCCGGTCGCGCACTCGCTCGTTCCGCTCGCCGTCGGGGCGAGCGGCTATGCGTACCGACGGTTCATCGCGTGGACACTGCCCGCATGCCTCGTCTGGGCGACGCTCTACGCGAGCGCCGGGTGGGCTGCGGGCGGTACCTTCCGCGAACTGAGCAGTACGGTGCAGGGCGCCGGCTTCATCTTCGTCGCCATCATCATCGTCTTCATGGTGCTGATGTGGGCGACCAAGCAGGTTCTCGGTCGCTTGCAGCGTCACTGATCGGCGACGCTGCAAGCGCACGTGCTTTAGAAGATCGGTTCGACTTCCTGTTCCGCGTGCCGCAGAGCGGCTCGGAGCAGGTCTGGTTCGCCCTGCTTCGACATCGCGAACGACATGTCCGTCAAAGAGACGAGAATGCGTACGCCGAGGCGCACGGCCTCGCGGTTTCCCACAGTGTCCCGGACACCGAACTGCTCGACGTAGCGGTTCCACAGCCGGTCCGCGAGCTGGTCGGGAAGTCCGAACTTCTCGACATGCTCACCGTATTCGACGTGATCGCCCGTCCTTACCTGACGGAATCCCGGTTCTTCCGCGTACAGCGCCGCGAGAACATCCTGTGCACTCGCAAGGTAGTCGCGCCAGCTCTCCCGTTGCTCAGCGAATACTTTATCGAGTTCCACGAGAAGTTTCGCAACGTTTCGCTCTGCGAGACTTCTGATGACCGAAAGACGGTCCGGAAAGTACCTGTACACGGTGCCGATCGACGCGCCAGCGCCGTCTGCGACGGACTGGGTTGTGAGCGTCTCGTAGCCGCTCTCGTCAATCTTCACGGCGGCTGCGTCAAGCAGTGACTCGATGCGATTCGCAGCGCGTGCCTGAATGGGCTGATGCCTAAACGATCCCTGGGTATCGATTTCATTTGCCATAGGGCTTTGCTTCCCTCCCTCATGTTTCCCGCACGTCTGTGAACGGGCAACTGGGAAAGTGTAGCGCCTCAACTTGAGACATTACTCGGACAACAGTTCAAGTTTCCGGTGCCGTGGAATGTCCGTGCGACTCACAGCCGACGTGCCCTACGCTGGATCCATCACATCAACAGCACACACCATGCAAGAACACACAACTCCCCTTGACTACCTGCCCAAGCCGTTGCTGCATCGCGCCGCGCGGGTGGAGAACTGGGTGCAGGAGTTTCGGGAGGCACGGGCACTCCGTTCCGGTCGAGTCCCGGCCATCATCTCCTATCCGGGATACGGGGGCGACGGCTGGGTGCGCGTCCTCTGTCGCATTCTGCTCGTGAAGCCCGGTCAGGAGCAGGACGTCCTCTACGAGAACGTTCGAGGCTGGAGGAGCTTCACGTCGATACCGCTCAACCACGTCGATGTGACCGTCACGCACAACGGTGAATCGCACACCGTCACCGCCGACAGGGGCGGCGTCGTGGATGCCGTCGTACCGTTCTCCCTCCCGGCAGGCTGGAACACGCTCCAACTGCGAGTCGCGGGCTCGGAGGCGGTCACCGCTCAGGTGTTCGTCGTCGACCCCGAGTGCAAGACGGGTGTCATCTCCGATGTCGACGACACCGTGATGGTGACGTTACTGCCGAGGCCGATGGTGGCGGCCTGGAACGCCTTTGTTCTCGACGAGCACGCGCGGCGGCCCGTTCCCGGGATGGCCGTGCTGTACGAGCGCATCAAGAATGCCCGACCGGAGGCACCTTTCATCTACCTGTCGACCGGCGCTTGGAACATCGCGCCGACGCTGACCCGTTTCCTCGGCAGGAACCTCTACCCTTCCGGCCCAATGCTGCTGACCGATTGGGGTCCGACGCACGACCGTTTCTTCCGATCCGGGCAGGCGCACAAGGTGGAGAACCTCTACCGCCTGGCTCGAGAGTTCCCGCATATCCGATGGATTCTCATCGGTGACGACGGGCAGCACGATGAGCAGATCTACGAAGACTTCGCAAGCGATCACCCCGATCGGGTGGAAGCCATCGCGATCCGTCGATTGTCTCCGCAGGAGGCGGTCCTGGCCGGAGGAAGAAAGGCCGTCAGCCACGAGAACAGCATCCCGTGGTTCTGGGCTCCCAACGGCCGTGGCCTCTCGCGGCAACTCGAATCGCTCCCCGGCCTAGATCTCAGCGGCGGAGAGCGGTAGCGACTGCTTCAGCCGGTCATGCTCGTGAGCGACCTGGCATCGGCGAGCAGCCAGCTCGCGACCTGCTGACCGCGCTCGGTCGCGCGAGATCCGGAAGCGAGCGCGTGCCCCAACAGGTGCGTCGCCGCGATCGCCCGCACACGGGGCGCGAGGAACCGCTGTCGTATCGCGGCGGCGAGCGCGGTGAATGAAGCTCCGCTGGCTTCGTCGCCGGCCGCCCGCGCTTCTGCCGCCGAAACGCACACGTGGCCGTACAGCGCTCCCCCGTCGTCCGCCTGCTCCCCCAGACCTGCCGTGTCGATATCCAGGACGCCCGTTATGCGCCAGGGTTCTGCCGGGTCGACGAAGATCTGCCCAAGATGCATGTCGCCGTGGATCGTCACCGCCGACGCGGGGGGCGAGGCTCTGTACTGCGCCTCGATGACGGGAATCAGGGCATCCGCAGCGGCAGCGAACATGGGCGCTTGTTCGCGCATCCGCGCCCCGTACCAGCCCACTCGCGCTGCCAGGGACGCGCGTGCACGCTCCTGCACGGGAACCGCCGCGATACGTGCCGCAAGCGCATCGAGCGACTGCAGGAAGCGGGGATCTCCGCCTATGGAACGAACGTGCGCTACCGCGCTCTCACCGGGCAGCCGATCGAGCAACAACAAGCCGGAATCGGAGTAGCCGAGACTGACGGGAACGGTCATGCCCGCTGCCAGGAACGCGTGGTGACGCGCGTCGATGGATGCGGCCAGTTTCGGATGCACGAGCTTCGCGAAGAATCGGCCGCCGTCCGTATCGATTCGGAAAACCGCTCGCTTGCCCGGTCGGTACGCTTCCAGCGTCAGCGTCGCCCCCTTTGCCTCGATACCGAATTTCGCAAGCGTCTGTCCTGCCGCTTCCGGAAACGACATAGCCGTGAGAGCGGGAAGCGAGGGATCAGCGGGATACTCCCAGACGATCGTGTCGGTGCCGCCCGGCCGCTGCAGGCGAACGGATTGATCGTCGACGGCCGCGTCGGAAGACGTGTTGATGTAGATGTGGGTCTTCTCGAACGCGCCCTGTACGCCCAGTGTCACGCCGAATCCGATGATGAAGCCGTCGCCCGTCGGCTCGATATCGTGCTGGTGGAACTCGAATACCTCCGCATCGCGCATGGAAGCGAAACGCTGCAGGAGGCCCCCTGCCTCCGGGATCATGAGTCGCTAGAACCTGAAAGCCACGACAACTGCCAGAATTCGTCGGCCGTGAGTTCGAAACTGTAGGTATCCCGCGAAATCAATGCCCGCACCTCTTCGACGGCGAGATGGGCGCGGGAGAAGATCGTCACCGAGCTCTCGGTCTCTGCACTGTTCGAGATGTGCAGTGCAATAACATCCGGAGTCGCAGGGGTATCGCTGACGACGAAAGCGGATTGCGCCTCGGGATGTTCGTCCATACGCCAACTGAAGTGACTGCCCTTCCACTCGGCAACGGCCTCGAACTCGCGGTCGCCTTTGTCTCGACGAAAGTACTCGTAGAACTCACGAAGCTGCAGAGGACTCTTCTGCGTGATTTCAATGCGAACCCGGGGGTCTTCCCGCGTCCCGTTCTTCCAGTAGCCGCCGGACGACGCGCGGATGTTCCAGACGCCGGGCAGAATTCGGGCGAGTTCAGCGGGATCAGCGACGCGTGCCATACGCGCCAGCCTATAGGCTTTCACCGTGGAGAACCCTGCACTTTCCCGCGCGATTCTTATCGCAGCACGCGCGTTCGACGGCGAAACGGACAGACAGGGCGACCCCTACGTGGCGCACGCGATCCGAGTTATGCACGATGTCGAAGGCGATGATGCAAAGATCGTGGCGCTGCTGCACGACACGCTCGAGTGGGGGTCTCTGACCTGGAGCGAGCTGCGCGCCGCCGGTTTCTCATCTCGCGTGATGGGAGCGATCGACGCGATGACCGATCGCGAAGGAGAGACACTGAGCGAACAGGTATCCCGCATCCGATCGAACTCCCTCGCCCTGCGCGTGAAGATCGCGGATATTCGCGACAACTCCCAGAAGTGGCGCACGAGTCGCATGGACCCGGAAACACGGGATCAGATGATGTCCAAGTATCGCGACACCGCCGAGCTACTGGGAACAACGCTCCATGCGATCCGGAAGCGCTCTCCTGAGCTCGATTCACTCGTGCGGCGCCGGGATGTCTCGACCGTGCCCGGCGGGATGGGCGACAGCAGCTCCGTCAGGAAGCAGTGAACCCTAGCCTGCCCGGTCCAGTCGCTCATCGAACAGGGATCGCGTGAGGAGGGTCGCACCGGCCGTCGCCGCCGGCATCGCGAACACCGCGACGAGGGGAATCATGAACAACAGGTAGCAGGCGATGCCGAAGCCCATCGTCCTCGGCCAATTAGTGCGCAGTCGCGCCCGGCGTTCGCCGAGCGTCAAGCCGCGTGCGTCCATAGGTGTCCCGGTCATATCGACAGCGAGTGCTCTGCCGCCGAGAATCACACCGAGCAGAAAGCCGAAGAAGGAGCCGATACCCGGTATCAGCCCGACGGCGAACACCAGCAGGGCAACCAGTACCGCGACGAGTACGAGAATCAGCGCGTCGGTGAGTGATTTGCCGACCGACGCCCAGAAACCGAGCTGCCGCCGCTGCTCGGGTGCGCCGAGTTCTTCGTCGACCGCCTTCGAAATGCGATCGTACACGGGGGTTCCGACTGCGAGCGATACGGCTGAGAACGTCAGGACGAACAGGACACCGGTGCCGACCGCAAGGAGCGCGGCCGCTGTGAAGCGCATGAGATCCCGCCACAGCGTGTCCCAGCCGTCCGCGAAGGGTGTCGCCCACGCGACGAACGTGCCGACGTTGGCGATCAACAGGATCATGAGCGTCATGATCACGGCACCGACGATAAGCGGCGGAATCGCCCCTATCGCCGCGAGCCCGGGGTGCTGTGCCCAGAACCTGAAGCCGCGAAACACGAAGCCGACGCCGGTGAAGAATTCGCGCACCGTCTTCATTTGCGTCGCCACCCTCTGATCTCCTCCAGCAGCATTCGGACGAGGATGACGAGGATGAAACAGGCGAAGAGTATGTTGCCGGCTAGCGGGGATATCCACTGCGCGATGAGTGTTCCCAGCACGGTTGTGAGGCTTGCGGTAAACCCGATGACGAGACCTGCACGCAGATCGACGTTGCCGCGACGCAGATTCGCGATCGTGCCTGACAGTGCGGTCGGAATCATCATCGCCAGCGACGTGCCCTTCGCGACGAGGTCGCTCGAACCGAAGAAGAGCATGAGCGCTGGAACAACGACGGCGCCCCCTCCGACACCGAGGATGCTCGAGAGGATGCCCGTGACGAGCCCCAGCGCAGCGAGCCCGGCAGCGGACCACCACCCGATCTCCAGAGCGGACTCGCGACTGGGAACACTCACGAGGAGATCGACGGCAACGAATCCCAGGAAGGCGATGAAGACCCAGCGGATCACCGGCACGGGAAGCTTCGCGAGCAGCAGTGCGCCGATCTGGGCTCCTATGACGGCGCCCGCTGCGATGAGGAGCGCTGCGAGGAGATCGACCTGCCCGGCGACGCCGTAGGAGATGACTCCCACAGCGGCCATCGGCACAATAGCGGTAAGGGAGGTTCCGGCCGCCTGTCGGCGTTCCATCCCCAGGACGACGAGCAGCGCCGGGACGAGAATGATGCCGCCGCCGACACCGAAGAGCCCCGAGAAGATGCCCGTGAACAGGCCGAGGCAGATCATCCGCCACACGGACCAGCGTGCGGCTTCTGCTGCCGCCACTAGATCAGCTGGCTCAGCGCGGATTTCGACAGGGCGTCGCGAATCACCTGCATCTGCGAAGCCATCTCTGTTGCGGCTTCAGCCGCGCGCGCCTTTGCGGACGTGTCGCGCTTGCCACGAAGCGGCTTCACTGCCTGCTCTATGAGCGCAGCTTCCCGCTCAGCAACACCGCGCATCCCACGCAGGTGTCGTGGCTCGATACCGAAGCGCGAGAGCTCGACGAGTGCCCCGGTCACGACAACCGCCGATTCGCTGAAGGGCTCAGCGGATGGGATGACCCCCGCATGCTGTGCGTCGAGCACCAGCTGGCGCGTTGCTCCGGTCTCATCCATCAGCTCGGACCTGCTGAGGCGGCGTTCGGAGGAGAGAATGCTCTGGCCCTGAACATCGATATTCGTGCCGGGCAGCTGCGGGCGTCGCCCGGCGTCGATGTCTTCGAGGTAGGTGCGAATCACTTTCAGCGGCAGATAGTGGTCGCGCTGCAGCGTGAGAATCGTGCGGATGCGATCGACGTGCTCTGTCGAAAACTTCCTGTAGCCGCTCGGCGTTCGCTCGGGGGTTACGAGCCCCTGGTCCTCGAGAAACCGGAGCTTCGAGGGCGAGAGATCTTGAAACTCGCTACTGAGGCGCTGGAGCACCTGCCCGATGGACAGCAGGCCGGAAGACGCCCGAGCCGGCTGCGCGCTCACTGGTCAGGCACCGCGTCCGCTCGTGATGCGTAGAAAGTCAAGCGGTACTTACCGACCTGAACTTCAGCACCGTCTACGAGACGCTTCCGTTCGATTCGTTCGCCACCGAAATAGGTGCCGTTCAGGGAGCCGAGATCGCGTACCTCGAACACCGTCCCCGATCGCAAGAACTCGGCGTGCTTGCGACTCACGGTGACATCGTCGAGGAAGATCTCTGCATCCGGGTGCCGCCCCGCGACCGTGGCGTCACGGTCGAGCAGGAAGCGAGCGCCGGCATTAGGTCCGCGACGGACGATCAGAAGCGCCGACCCGCTGGGCAGTGCTGCGACGGCCTCGAGCTCTTCCGGGCTCGCGCCCGAGATCATCGCCGATAGCTGCGCCCGGTAGTCGTCCTTGTAGGACTGCGTGGTCTCCGGACCGTTCCGGGTGTTGTCTGCCATGAACGTCTCTCCTACTGGGCGATGCTGAAAGAACAGCCTACGCGAAAGGACTGAAACTCGCACGCTTAACCTCAACGTGAGGTTCCGTCGTTGGGATTCCACCAGCATACGGACCGTTACCCCATGATTCCTGTGCGTCTGAGCACGGCCGCAACGACCGCTGCGACGAAAACGACAACGATGAATGGCGCTCTGACCACCAGTAGCAGCGCCGCGACGCCGAGGGCGGGAGCGCGAGCGTCCAGTTCGAGCGACTGTCCTGATCCAAAGGCCTGCACCGTCGTGAGCGCCGCGAGCAGACTGATCGTGGAGAGCTCCAGCAATCGCTCTCGTTTAGGGCCGACGAACCAGCGAGACGGAACCGCGTAACCGAGCAGTTTCAACCCCGAGACGACGATGCTCGCCAGCAGAACCGTGTGCAGCAGTGTCATGCACGAGCTCCTTCCGCGCGTTCGCGACCGAACCAGTTCGTCAGAGCGACGACCACGGCGACGCCGACGGCAGCGAGCACGGGGATTCCCGCCGGCAGCACAGGGACGGCAACGGCCGCGAGCACTGCGGACGCGATCCCGACGGCGACGGCCTGACGATGCCGCAGCCGCGGCCACAGCAGCGCAAGGAAGGCGGCAGCGGCCGCCGCATCGAGGCCGTACGCCCGGACGTCGCCAAGAATGTCACCGACGATCGCACCGATCAGCGTGCAGAGATTCCAGCCTATGAAGATGCCGACTCCCGTGACCCAGAATCCTATGCGGCTCTCACGTTCGCTCTTTCCCGCCAGCGAAACAGCCGTGGACTCATCGATCGTCACCCAGGCGGCGGGCACGACCGTCAGCTTCGTCGGCGGAATGAGGCGCCGCAGCGAGATCGCGTAGATCGTGTTGCGTATGCCGAGCACGCCGGCTGTCGCGATCGCCGCCGCGGGCGTGCCGCCGGCCGCAACGACACCGACGAGCGCGAACTGCGAACCGCCGGAGAACATGAGGGCCGACAGGAGCATCGTCTCGAGAATGGACAGCCCGCTGGCAACCGAGAGCGCCCCGAACGAGACTCCGTAGAGGCTCGTGGCAATGGCCACCGACAGCCCTTTTCGCCACGCTCCGACAGACGCATTCATCCGCTCAGTCTACGAGCGTTCAGTGCGAGAATAGTGCCGTGAACGCAGTGCATTTCGACGACGGACTCAGCCGACCGGCGTGGGCGAACGCTTCTCCCCTGCTTCGGGAGTACTACGACAACGAGTGGGGTGTTCCCGTCACGGACGAACGTGGCGTATTCGAACGGATAAGCCTCGAAGCATTCCAATCGGGACTGTCGTGGGCGACGATCCTGGCGAAGCGTGATGCGTTTCGCACGCGGTTTCAGGGATTCGATCCGGACGCCATAGCCGTATGGGGCGAGCCGGAGATATCCGCGGCGATGCAGGACGCCGGTATCGTCCGCAACGACAGGAAGATCAGGGCGACGGTCGCGAACGCACGAGCAACCGCCGCTCTCCGGTCGGAAGGCGGGTTGGCAGCGCTCGTATGGTCGTATATCCCGAGCAGCACGCCCGTTCCGACCGATGCCCAGGAGGCGCCGACGGTCTCTCCCGAGTCTGTGGCACTCGCGAAGCACTTGAAGTCGCTTGGCTTCAAGCACGTTGGGCCGACAACGATGTTCGCCCTCATGGAGGCCATCGGGCTGGTGGACACGCATCCCGTTGATAGCCATCGACGTGGCTGCTCTGGGCTGTGGAACGAAGACGGGAGCGCACGACACGGGTCGCCTGCGCGCCTCGCTCTTCCCGGTGGGTAGCGTCATTACACTCGCAGGTAACGTGAATGACCTTTAAGGAGCGGCCGGGAATGACGCACGAGTGGCGGGTCCGAGAGGCGACCCCGGGAGAGATCGCCGGTTGGGACGATCTCGTACTGACGAACCGCGATGGCGGACTCTGGACGCAGACGCTCGCGTACGCCCGTTATAAGCAGTGGGATGGGCTCGGTATTCGCTACCTCGTGTTCGAGGGCCCGTACCCCGTGTACTCGCTCGTGCTGGAGCACAGGAGCCCGCTGGGCGTCCAGTGGAACCTGCTGCAGGGCCCTGGATGCGAACCAGAGGACATCCCGGGCGTTACCGCGGCCATCAAGCGCGACGGCCCGGTAATCGCGGGGCGGCTCATCGCGGTGCTGATCCAGCCGTTCATAACCGACACGGAGGATCACCGTGCGATCCTTGCTGGCGCCGGTTACGTACCGGAGCTGCCGAGGATGCTCAACACGTACACGGTGCTCGTCGACATGGACAAGAGCGAGGACGAACTCTTCTCCTCGTTCCACAAACGGCTCCGCAACCACATTCGCAGCGCAACGAAGAACGGTTACGTCGTCGAGCAGGTGACGGAACCCACGGAAGAGACCTACGAGGCGATGTGGGGGCTCATGCAAACCGTTGCCGGGGGCAAGGGCTCGGATCGATACCGCGAATACGAAGCGTATCGGCAGTACTGGAGCGAATTCCATCGTTCGGGCCAGGCCCTGTGGTGGTTCGGGTATGACGGCGAAGAGGGCCCGCAGGCCATCAGCTTCATGATCAGCTTCGGGAAGTATCTCGTTGCGAAAGACGGCGGTTCACGCCCCGATCGCGCCATTCGCGGCGGCCACCACATGATGCGCTGGCGCGCAATGCAGTGGGCGAAGGAGAACACCGGAGCGAGCGTGTACGACGCCTTCGGCGCGACGCCTGAGAGCGAGATCGACAACGAGGAGCACCCCCTGCACGCCATAACGCAGACGAAGAAGCGCTTCGGCCCGCTCGTCGATCACGTGACGGCCCAGTTGCTCGTGCTGGACGAGCGTCGTTACCGGCTCTTCATGAGGGCGTGGCTGCCGATCGAGTGGCGTGTGCGCCGACGCCCGGGCGGCATCTGGTAATCGCCCGGAGCACTGCGACCCTCTACACGGCTTCGAGTACGAGCGCGGTTCCTTGACCGCCGCCACCGCAGATGCCCGTTGCGCCGACCGAGCCGGCTCCCAATTGCGCAAGGCGTCTGGCGAGGTGACCGACGATGCGTGCGCCCGAAGCGCCGATGGGATGCCCCATTGCGATCGCGCCGCCGTTTGCGTTCACGATTCCCGCGTCGATGCCGAGCGCCTTCGTCGAAACGATGCCTACGGCGGCGAATGCTTCATTGATCTCGACCGCGCCAAGATCCTCGGCGGTCTTTCCAGCGCGATCCAACGCGGATTTGATCGCGTTGGAAGGCTGTTCGTGGAGGGATACATCCGGCCCGGCGACGAGTGAGGTCGACAGGATGCGCGCGAGCGGGTGCAGCCCGTGCTCGGCCGCGAATCGATCCGAGACGAGCACGAGCGCCGCTGCTCCATCGGTGATCTGCGACGCGTTTCCGGCGGTTATCGTACCTTCGGGGTCGAACGCGGGACGCAGCGAACCGAGCGACTCGGCGGTGACACCGTTACGGCCTCCGTCATCGGAGCCGACCGTCGTCGCTCGCTTGCCGCGACCCACTTCGATCGGCGCTATCTCGTCATCGAACGCGCCTGCAGCCTGCGCCTTCTCGAAGCGCTGGAAACTGCTGGCGGCGAATTCGTCCTGCTCTTCGCGAGTCAGATCGTGGCTCGCGTTGAAGGACTCCGTGCTCGCACCCATTGCACGACGCTCGAATGCGTCCGTCAGCCCGTCGTGCTGCATGGTGTCGACCATTGCTGCATCGCCGAACTTTGCTCCTGCACGGATGCTCGCGGCATGCGGTGCGAGCGTCATCGACTCCTGACCGATCGCAACGACGACATCCGCTTCGCCCAGCTGGATCAGACGGTGCGCGGCGACGACGGCTTCGCTGCCGGAGAGACACACGCCGTTGACCGCGAGCGAAGGAACATCCATGCCGATACCGGCGGCGACAGCGCTCTGTCTGGCCGGGTTCTGACCCGCTCCGCCCTGCAGTACCTGCCCGACGACGACCTGCTGCACGTCGTTCACGTCGACTCCCGCTTTTTCCAGCGCGGCCTTTGCTGCGTGACCGCCGAGCTGCGTCGCGGGCACTCTGGCCAGCTGCCCGAGGAACTTGGCGAAGGGTGTGCGCGCGAATCCGGCGATGAGGGTCTCGGTCATGATGCTCCTTTGCGAACGACTTCTTTCAGTCTACCGTCGCGGCAGTCGACTATCCGCTCCGGCCGGTCGTCACGAAGTCGATCAGTTCCTCGACTCGACCCAACAGCTCCGGCTCGAGATCGTTCCAGTCTCGGACGCGCCGCAGCATGCCGCGCCACGCTTTCGCGATGTGCTCTTGTTCGCGGTGCGGGAGTCCGAGCCGTGCCAGTGTGCCCTTCTTGAAATCCTCGCCTCTCGGAACATCCGGCCAGGCACCGATGCCCAAGCGCATCGGCTTGATGGCCTGCCAGATGTCGATGTAGGGATGCCCGACGACGAGCACGTTCCC
>NZ_CAMEFJ010000057.1 GCF_945915485.1 uncultured Agrococcus sp. | reverse complement strand
TGAGCTGCATGTCGGCGTACTCGATGCCGTTGTGCACCATCTTCACGAAGTGGCCGGCGCCGTCGGCGCCCACGTGGGTCACGCAGGGATCACCGTCCTCGGCGCGGGCAGCGATCGTGCGCAGGATGGGCCCGAGCGTCTCGTACGACTCGACGGTGCCACCGGGCATCAGCGAGGGCCCGTTGAGCGCACCCTCCTCGCCGCCGGAGATCCCGCATCCGACGAAGTGGATGCCCGTCTCGCGAACCGCCTGCTCGCGGCGCAGCGTGTCGGTGAAGAGCGCGTTGCCGCCGTCGACGATGATGTCGCCCGGCTCGAACACCGATACCAGCTCATCGATGACTGCGTCTGTTGCGCGGCCGGCCTGCACCATGATGATCGCGGTGCGCGGCTGTTGCAGGGACGCTGCGAAGTCCTGCATCGTGTGCGTCGGGACGAAGCCGGCTTCCGGGTGATCCGCGGCAAGTGCATCCGTCTTGGATGCTGTGCGGTTGTAGATGGCGACGGTGTTGCCCTCGCGACTGGCGAGATTCCGTGCCAGATTCGAACCCATGACCGCTAAACCCACAACACCGATATTCGCTGCCGCATTCACCATGATGACCTTCCTCGCGGGATAGATGTGATCATCACCAACAGTAGTGCTTCCACGGGTGGCGGGTTGGGCCGCTACGGCTGTCGCTGAAAGGGGAGCCGGACTCCGACGTCGAGGGAGGGGCCCGGAGCTTCGCCGCTTCAACATCGCGAGGTGCACGCTCAACAGGGCGGGTTTCTCCACAGCTGAAAGGACCGACGCTGCGAGACGGACCAGGATGGGCATACCGTCACAGCGTCAGCGCTTGCCGATCGCGGCGGGCCGGAGGACAATTGGGGGTATGTACGTGAGTGCCGAGATCATCACCACGCTGGGAGCCATGGTGACGCTGCTGCTCGCGCTCGGGGGTTCCATGGGCTGGATTCTGCGGGAAATGAACCGTCGTTTCGAACGCGTCGACCGTCGGTTCGAGCAAGTCGATCGTCGGTTCGAGCACATAGACCTCAGGTTCGAACATATAGACCGGAAGTTCGAGCAGGTCGACCGCAAGTTCGATTCGATCAACGGCGAACTCGCCGGCCTCAAGAACGAGCTGACCGAAGTCAAGATTGCCGTCGCGCGCATAGAAGGCACACCCCCGAGATTCTTCGCACCGAATGCTCGTTGACGTGATTCCTCACGTGGTCATCGAGCCCAGTACGAGTGGATCGTGTCTGCTATGATGATCGCTGAACTTCGGCGAGGGGCCTGATACCGGCCCGTGATCGACGCGGTGAGTCAGGGGTAGCCCACGGGCACGTCTCTGAGGGCCAGACCCATCCTCACGCAGCATGCGTTCGAGTCGACAAGAACACCCGGGCCCGATCGGCCCCTGACGTTAAGGAACACTCCATGAGCCAAGACAAACTCGTTACCGAGATTCGCTCCGAGTTCGGCAAGGGTGCAGCCCGCCGACTCCGCGCAGCTGGCAAGATCCCGGCTGTCCTCTACGGTCACGGCACCGACCCCAAGCACCTTGCGCTCCCCGCGCACGACACATTCCTGCTCGTGCGGTATGCGAACGCGATCATCGACCTGAATATCGAAGGCGATTCGCAGCTCGCGCTCGTGAAGGATGTACAGCGCAACCCGATCATGATGGGCGCCGACGCCATCGAGCACATCGACCTCATCATCGTCAAGCGCGGTGAGAAGGTCGAGGTCGAGGTGTCCGTGCAGCTTGAGGGCGAGAGTGCCCCCGGCACGATCAACAACCTCGAGACGCCTTCGCTGCTGCTGGAAGTTGATGCTCTGAACATTCCCGAAGCGGTCACCGTTTCGATCGAGGGTCTCGAAGAAGGCGCGAGCATCGTCGCCGGCGACATCGACCTGCCGAAGGGCGCGACCCTCGTCACCGACCCCGAGCAGTACATTCTCGGCATCATCGTGCCGCAGCTCGAGACCGAGTCCGAGGCTGACGGTGACGCCGAAGCAGAGGGCGACATCGTTCCCGAAGAGGGCGACGAAGAGAACGAGTAGTCGGGCGATCGTTGTCGACTGACACGTACCTCGTAGTCGGGCTCGGGAATCCCGGGCCCGACTACGCGCATACCCGGCACAATATCGGGCTCGATGTACTCGACGACCTGATCGCCCGTGCCGGGGCCAAGCGCAGCAGACACCGCAGGGCCGCGGCATCCGTCGCCGAAGCCCGCATCATCGGGGGCCCGAAGATCATCTTCGCCTTCCCCGAGACATTCATGAATCGCAGCGGCGGCCCCGTTTCGGCGCTCGCCGACTACTACGATGTTCCGAACGACCGCATCCTCGCGATTCATGACGATCTCGACCTGCCGTTCGACACGGTCAAGTTGAAGAGCGGTGGCGGCCACGGCGGTCACAACGGCCTCCGCGACATCATTGCCGCTCGTGGTGCCGACTTCGTGCGCATCCGCTGCGGTGTCGGCCGCCCGATCGGCAGACAGGATGCCGCCGACTACGTGTTGCGTCGCTTCAATTCCGAAGAACGAGCGACCCTGCCGAACTTCATCTCGGACGCCGCAGATGCGGTCGAACTCATCATCAGGGATGGCCTGCTCGCGGCCCAGCAACGGGTGCACGCCCCGAAGGCGTAGCTCAGCGGCGGAAGCCGACCCCGCGGAAGTCGCCGCGTCGGTTCCGGCGCTGTCGCCGCTCACGGATAGTATGGTGCGCTAGAACTATGGAGGAAAGCGCGTGAAGAGGAATCGTCGGGCCGCTCTGGCCCTGTTCGGCGCAACCGCGATGCTGCTCACCGGCTGCACGGGAGAAGTCGACAATCAGGATTCCACGCCGTTCCGCGGGTTCGAACGCGTCGGCGAAGTGGGGGAGTACGGCGTCTGGTACGACCGGGGCTCAGAAACCGGCCTCTCCAACGCCATCATCGCCGACGGCACCCACCGCCTCGTCTCATGCCTGGGCGAGCCCGTGCTCATCTGCTATGACAGCAATCGCGAGGGCGGGCAGCTCATCCTCGTCATCGCAGCAGAAGAGACCGAATCGGTCACCGTCGATTTCGCCGGAGAAGACGTCGAGCTCGAGCTTATGGACGAACCCGAGAACGAAGACGACACCCCGCCGGTCTTCGCGGGCCAGGCACCTCCCTTCGACGGCGAGGACTTCCGCTGGAACTTCTACGGGTACGACGCCGACGGCGAAGAGCTCTGGACGCGGTGACGCTGCAACCGGTTCTCGATCAGCTCCTACAAGGTTCCCTCGGCGAGATCGGCTACCTGCGTCGTGCCCCCGGCACGATCGCCGCCATGGATGCCCTCCGTGCACCGATCGTCGCAGCGCTCGCGGACACGGATCGTCCAACACTCGTCATCGCGCCGACCAGACGCGAGGCCGACCTCGTCACGAGTGACCTCGCGGGCTGGGCATCCGACGCGAACGTCGTCGACTTCCCTGCCTGGGAGACCCTGCCGCACGAGCGACTGAGCCCCTCGGCAGAAACGGTCGGGCAACGATTCGCCGCCCTCGCCGCCGTGCGCGACGCGCCCGAGGGAACCCGGAATATCGTGGTCGCATCCGTTCGCGCTGCCGTGCAGCCCATGGTGCCCGACATGGCAGAAGCCGAACCCGTCACCCTGACATCCGGCGGCCGCGGCTACGACACCGCAGCACTTGCGGGCCGACTCGTGCAACTTGCCTACACCCGCGTCGACATGGTCACGCGACGTGGCGAATTCGCCGTGCGCGGCGGCATCCTCGACATCTTCTCGCCCGCTGCCGAACATCCCGTGCGCGTGGAGTTCTTCGGTGACGAGATCGAACAGATGCGCTGGTTCCGCGTCGCCGACCAGCGCTCCAGCGACGACTGCGAAGAACTCGTCCTGCCACCGGCACGGGAACTGCTCCTGACGGATGCCGTGCGTCAGCGAGCACGCGAGATGCGGTACGAGTTCCCCGCCATCGGGCAGCTGCTCGAGAAACTGGCGGAGGGCATCCCCGTCGAGGGCATGGAGTCCCTCGCCCCGGCACTCGTCGACGGACTCGTCCCGATCACCACCATGCTGCCGGGCGCGCGCGTCATCGTGCTGGGGCCCGAGCGAGTGCGGGACCGCATCACGAGCCTCAACGACACGAACCGCGAATTCCTCGAAGCCGCCTGGAACGCAGCGACCGCAGGAGCAGAAGCTCCCATCGATCTCTCCGGCGGCGAATTCCTGCCGCTCGAGACGCTGAAATCGACAACCGACGGGCCGTGGTGCGAAGTCACGGCGCTCGCGAACGATCTCGGCGACCAGACGCTCGTCGAAGCGAAGGCCGTGCCGTCATTCGCCGGCAGCGCAGATGGCGCAATCGACTTCGTGCGCGATCACCTCGCCGATGACTGGCGCGTGCTCGTCACGGCCGCCGGCGCCGGCATGGTGCAGCGAGCCGCGGATGTCCTGGCCGAGAACGAGGTCGCGGCACGTGCCGTCGAAGAGGGGGCGGATGCCGAACTGGCCGGACACGTCGCCGTCGTCGCGCAGGCCGCGCTCAGCCACGGGTTCCTGCTGGAGCAAGACCGCATCGCCGTCATCAGCGAAGCGGAATTCTTCGGCAGGGCCGTCGCCGTCGACGGGAGGCGTGCACGGAAGCTCGCCACGAGGCGCGGCACCGTCGTCGACCCGCTGCAACTGAAGACCGGCGACCACGTCGTGCACGAGACGCACGGCGTGGGGCGCTTCCTCGAACTCGTGCAGCGCGAAGTGTCGACGGGCGGCCGCAACGCCGTCAAGACCATGCGCGAGTATCTCGTGATCGAGTACGCACCCTCGAAACGAGGGCACCGTGGTGACCGCCTCTCCGTGCCCACCGATCAGCTCGATCAGCTGACCAGATACGTCGGTGGTGAGAACCCGTCGCTGTCGAAGATGGGCGGCAGCGACTGGGCTTCCACGAAGACAAAGGCGCGCAGAGCCGTCCGCGACATCGCCGTGGAACTCGTGCAGCTGTACTCGGAGCGTAAAGCGGCGCGAGGCTTCGCGTTCGGCCGGGACACCCCCTGGCAGTCCGAGTTGGAAGACGCCTTCCCCTACGCCGAGACCCCTGATCAGCTCACCACGATCGACGAAGTGAAACGCGACATGCAGTCGCAGATTCCGATGGATCGACTGCTCTCCGGCGACGTCGGTTACGGCAAGACCGAGGTCGCCGTGCGCGCCGCATTCAAAGCGATACAGGACAACAAGCAGGTCGTCATGCTCGTGCCGACCACGCTGCTCGTCAAGCAGCACTTCGAGACGTTCCAGTCGCGTTTCGCCGGTTTCCCCGTCAACCTGAAAGCCCTGAGTCGTTTCCAAACCGACAAGCAGGTCCGCGAAACCGTCGCAGGGCTCGCCGACGGCAGCGTCGACATGGTCATCGGCACGCACCGGGTATTGACCGAGAAGGTGAAGTTCAAAGACGTCGGCCTCGTCATCATCGACGAGGAGCAGCGCTTCGGCGTGGAGCACAAAGACGCGCTGAAGAAGCTGAAGACCAACGTCGACCTGCTGTCGATGAGCGCGACGCCCATCCCGCGGACGCTCGAGATGGCCGTGACGGGCATCCGCGAAATGTCCACGCTCGCGACCGCGCCTGAATCCCGGCATCCGATTCTGACGTTCGTGGGCGCCTACAGCGACCAGCAGGCGGCGGCCGCGATCAGGCGTGAACTGCTGCGCGAGGGCCAGGTGTTCTTCGTGCACAACCGCGTCTCGTCCATCGCTCGCACGGCCGCGAAGCTCGCTGAACTCGTGCCCGAGGCACGCATCGGTGTCGCGCACGGCAAGATGGGCGAGAACGCGCTCGAGCAGGTCATCGACGACTTCTGGGAGAAGAACTACGACGTGCTCGTCTGCACGACGATCGTGGAAACCGGCCTCGACATCCCGAACGCCAACACTCTCATCGTCGATCGAGCCGATCGCTACGGGCTCTCGCAGCTGCATCAGCTGCGCGGTCGCGTCGGCCGTGGGCGTGAACGTGCTTACGCGTACTTCCTCTACGACGCCGACAAACCGCTGTCGGAGACCGCGCACGACCGTCTCGAGACGATCGCGGTGCACAACGAACTCGGCGCGGGTATGCAGGTCGCGATGAAGGACCTCGAGATTCGCGGCGCCGGCAACCTCCTCGGCGGTGAGCAGTCGGGGCACATCGCGGGCGTCGGCTTCGATCTGTACATCAGGATGATCGGCGAAGCGGTCGCGACCTTCCGGGGGGATGTCGACGAGGGGCCGCGCGAACTGCGACTCGAAATCCCCGTCGATGCCGTCGTGCCCGACAGCTACATCGACTCGGAACGCTTGCGCCTCGAGGCGTACCAGAAGCTCGCCAGCGCTGCCGGGCATCCCGACTCGGATGCCATCGAACGCGTCGTCGACGAGCTTCGCGACCGCTACGGCGAGCTGCCGGAGCAGGTGCAGAATCTCGCCGCGATGGCACGGCTGCGCAGACAGGCGCAGGAGGCTCGGCTGTCGGAAGTGTTCGTCGTCGGCCCCAACCTGCGCGTCGGCCCCGCCGAATTCACTGACTCATTGCAGCTGCGGCTCAAGCGGCTGTACCCGGACGCCAAACTGCAGACCGCCATGAAAGTGCTGGTCGTACCGATGCCGACGCGGGGGGATGGGCGACTCGCGGGCACGCGCCCGGAACCGTTGCCGGACGCTGAATTGATCGCGTGGGTGTCGCAGCTGCTGAGCGACATGTTCCCGCCGGAGCCGGGCACCGCTTCTGCCGCGGACTAGTGGTTCAGGCAGAGGATCGGAAACGTTATCGGCCGCGGCCGAAATAGCCGCAGAACCGCCCTTCGGGTGCTGCCGCGTGCCGGGTTTTCAACCATTCCTGGCTTGGCAGGTGCACGAAATACTGATCGGTTGCGAAGAACTGACTGTCTGGTCAGTTGTTCGTGACCTCCGGTCGATTCGTCCGTATTTCGTGCACACGTGGTCGGTGCTGACGTATTGACGTTGGCGCCTGAAACATTGCCCGTTGGGCAGTCTTTCGGGAAAATCCAGTTTTCGGCCCGCAGTTCAGGGGCGCGCAGCTGGCTTGGCCCGACGTGCGTGTACTGATCCGAGCATCCCGTCAGCCGCGTGAAATTTGTAGACGTTTATCTACTTTTCTGTTAAGTCATGAAGCATGAGCCAATCGCTACCGATCGGCAAACTACGCCAGAACCCCACGGATTATCTTCGTGCCGTGACGGAAGGGGAGAGCTTCGTCATAACGAGCCATCGCCGGCCTGTCGCCGACCTCGTTCCCCACCGCGGCGCAGGTGGGATCACGGGTGCGGAACTCATGGATCGCCTCCGGAAGGCGCACAGGGACACTGCATGGCTCGATGAATTGCGTGCAGATCGTGAGGCCGAGACCGGTGCGGACCCCTGGGAATGACGGGCACGGCTTTGCTCGACACCTCCGTCGTAATCGCAATAACGCAGGAGGGGCGCGAGTATGATCTGCGACGGTATGATCGGCTTTTCGTCTCGTCGATCACCTATGCCGAACTACGACTGGGTGTGGCCTCTGCCCGCACAGCGGAAGCTGCGGCCGAGCGCTAGCCGGCTCTTGAGGAGGTTGCGACCCTGTTCGGTGAGGGGTTGGTCTGCGACGATCGTGCAGCCGTGGAATACGGTCGCATTCTGCAGACTGTAGTTCGTCGGAAGGGAAGACCCGAAGCGCACGTCAACGACCGGATGATCGCAGCGGTTGCCGCGTCGAATGGTCAGGCATTGTTGACACTCAACGGTGCTGACTTCACCGGCCCGGAAGATCATGTGCGACTGATTGATCTCGATCATCCGGAGTGACCCGCGCGCAGTTGAGGACGCCCAAGGAACTGACTTTCTGGCATCCGAGCCCGAAAACCTGCCCGTTGGTCAGTGTTTCAGCAAAACCCAGTTTTTCGGCACACGCCACGATCTGGGTCGGCCTGGGGCGAGGCGTTCCCGCGTATCGTGTCATCGGAGTGCTGTGTAAAGGGAGGCGCCGGTGAGCAATATCGAACGACTCGTTGAGCTGATGCGCGTCATGCGCGCCGACGACGGCTGCCCCTGGGACCGTGAGCAGACTCACGCATCCCTCGTGCAGTACCTGCTGGAGGAGTCGTACGAACTCGCAGAAGCAATCGAGAGCGGAGCCGCTGACGACGAATTGGTCGAGGAGCTCGGAGACGTGCTCTTCCAGGTCGTGTTCCATGCCGAGATTGCGCGTGCGGAGGGCCGCTTCGACTTCGACCGGGTCGCGGGAGCCGTCGCAGACAAGATGCGGGCGCGGCATCCGCACGTGTTCGGCGATGCGCCGCGAGACATCGATTCGGTGAAATCGAACTGGGAGCGTCTCAAGGCTGACGAGGCAGGCAAACGCGAGCGCAAACGTGTCGACGACGGTGTGCCGACTGCTCTGCCCGCGCTGCAGCGTGCGCAGAAAGTGCTCGGAAGGATGGAGCGCAGGTCGCTGTCGCTGCCGGATGCTGCACGGGTCTCGGTTGCCTCGGAAGCCGAGTTCGGGGATGCGCTGCTCGCGCAGGTGCAGGCGGCGCGCGAAGAGGGCTGGGATGCCGAGCGAGCGTTGCGAGACGCCGTCCGTCGCCTCGCCGATGGGGATTTCTAGTTCATCGATCGCGCGGATAGGAATTCAGCTCGGAGGAGGGGGTCTGCGGTTCCAGACGGATTTTATTGGTCGAGACGGCGTCCAGACCCGTAAAAACCGTCTGGAGACGAGCGCGAAGCCGGACTCCGGTTGCGCGCGAACCCTGCTGTAGAGCTTGGTTTTCGCGGTGGTGACCTGCAGCGCTTGTCTTCTGGGGTGCTCTGGTGAACACCAAGGTGGTTCGGTTCGCATGATGCGGCGCTGTTGTGCGGCAGATTGCTTCGGCATTGCTCGCGTGCGAGGAATGCGCAATTGAGGTCGTTCAGTGCATTTGAACGTGACTGATTTGGTCGATTTGCCCGAATTGGCTGATAATGTTGATCACATGAGTAGGCACATACTTCCGCCGGCTAAGCGCGTGAACGTCGTGGATCCGCCGGAGGACCTCGACGAGATGCTGGAGCTTGCTCGGTTTATGGAGAGCCACGCCGCTCCCGCGGTCTTGCTTGGGCCGGATGGAGAGCAGATTCCGCTGCCCATGGCTGCTTATGACGTGCTCCGTCAGGTGGTAAACGCGATGCAGCGTGGCGATTCGGTGAGCGTGGAACCGATTGACCGACAGCTCACGACGCAGCAGGCGGCAAGTATCCTCGGCGTCAGCCGAAACACGTTGATTCGCCTGCTCGAAGAGCATGAACTGCCCTTCGAGCGTCTGGGAGAGTCTCGCCATAGAAGGCTGCGCCTCAACGATGTTCTCGCGTATCGTGAGCGAAAGCGGGCGGATCGACACGGACGACTTGGCGACATGACGCGCCAAGCGTCAGAAGACGGGCTGTACGATACCGACGTCGATCTCTATCGGGAGGCACTCGACGAGGCTAGGAAGCGGTAGCCAACCGTGCGGTTCGCGGCATTTCTCGACGCTTGTGCGCTTGTCCCGATTGCTCCGTGCGACACATTGCTGCGAATGGCTGATTCCGGGTTCTTCCGACCGTTGTGGTCGCAATCTGTAGTGGACGAGGCGCTTCGGGCGCTGCAGCGCATCCATCCCAATGTTGATCCGAGCAGGTTTCAGAGTAGATTCCGCTCTATGGACGAAGCCTTCGATGACGCTCGCGTCGATGGGTGGGAGTCACTTGAACAAGGGGTGCAGCTACCCGACGCAAACGACCGTCATGTCGTCGCCGCGGCTTTGCGTGGTCGTGCCGACCTGATCATCACTGAGAACATAAAGGACTTTCCGGAATCAGCGCTGCGCCCACTTGGGCTCGAAGCGGTGCGAGTTGACGACTTCCTGCTGGATCAACTCGACCTTGATCCGCTGCGCGTGCAAAATCTGCTCACGGATCAGGCGGAAGCGATGGTGAACCCTCCCCAATCCATCGACGGCTTGCTGAAGAAGCTTTCGCGGAGTGGAGCGCCGCACTTTGGTCGCAAGGCACGTGAGCTGTTCGAAGATCGACGAGGCTAAAGCAGAGTAGGCATCATCCAGTTGGCCTTCGCCGCTTGCTTACGTGTGCCGGATGCCCTGCTTGCCTTCCTGCAGACGGTGCTGATGCGCTGAAACTTACGCGTGAGCGCGTGCTGAATTGGATAATCCAGTTCGCCACCCGCTCACGTGCACTTTTCAGCGCTGTGCCTCCGACTCCGCGCGTCGGAAGTACCTGATCAGGGCGGTAAGCAGCCGCCAGCCGACCAGCAGCAGAAGCAGCGTCAGCGTTGCCACGATGATGAACGGCAGGGCCGTTCCCTGCCCTGACAGCGCACGCAGCAGCATCCCGCCGACAACGGTCACGACCCAGACGGGCGCACCCGTGCGGAGCGGCGCGAGAGGGGCCCGCCACGCGAGCGTCACGAGCCAAGCGAGAGCGAGCGCGGCCAGAAACGGCCACGCGGTTGTCGCGAGCCCCAGCCCGTACTCCCCGAAAATACCGCCGTAGTGGCTGACGCGACCGAACGCGGCGAACGCGATGACGAGCACGGCATCCAGACCGAAAGCCACCGCAACGGGTGCGCGCCCGATTCGGGATGCGCCGATGGAACTCTCAGGCATGCCCGGAGCCTACCGCGTCACTGCGGTCGCATGATCGTCCGCAGCATCCGCATCCTCGAATTCTTCGGGCGGCGGATGCGACAGTTTCGACGTGAACGCAACCGCATAGATGCCGACGACGAATGCGATCAGCACCTGGCCGGTCGACGGCACCAACCCTGCAACACCGTGGATCGCCGGGTCGAGGAACGGATACGGAACCCAGCCGTCGACGCCCCAGCGCAGCCAGCAGCAGGCGAGGTAGGCAATCGGGTACAGCATCCACGTCCAGGCCGAACGGATGCGCAGCGCACGAGGGGAGGTGACGAGAATCCAGTCGAGTGCGGCCATGATCGGCACGATGCGGTGGTGTGCCAGGTTGGTGAACGAAATGTCCCACGACCAGACTTCATGGGGCTCCGCCAGCAGCACGGCGTAAATGATGCCGGTCAGGACGATGTACGCCGTCGCTGCACCCCGAAATTGCGGAAACCAGGCCGGTCGCGGCGCGCCCGACAGCATCCAGATCAGCACAGCGGCGAACAAGACGTTCGACTGCACCGTGAAGTAACCGAAGTGCTCGCTCAGTCGTTCGCCGGAGAACGTGAGGTTGACGAGATTCCATGTTTCGGCACCGAGCGCGAGCATGACGGCGACAACGCGCCACACGGTGACGCCGATACGGCCCTCAGTGAAGAACACCTCCTTATTCTTACCCGGGTGCGCACGGATCCCCGGCACCTCGCCGGACGCCGGGCTCGGACCCGTACGCGATCATCCGGGGCCGTGCTGGGGCCGAGCCTGACCGAGAGGGCGTAGATGTCATAGAAACCGCCTCGCCGTCGGGGCTGCTTGGATCGCGAGGATTGGTGTTGAGCTTGTAGCGGGTGTCTGCGGTTCCACACGGATTTTATTGGTCGAGACGGCGTCCGAACCCGCGAAAACCATCTCGGGCCGATGCGCCACCGCAATTTCCCATCCGCTGCGGGCCTATCAGACACCCCTATCTGCACGGGCCGTTGCTCGCGCACGGTAGGTGACAACGGCATCCACTCGCGAGTGGAAGAATGGCAGCCATGGCTCAGAACGTTGTTCCCCCGCGCGGCATGCGCGACTTCCTGCCCGCCCAGAAGCGTCAGCGCGAGCGCGTTCTGCAGACGATTCGCGAGGCCTTCAGCGACCACGGGTTCAGCGAAATCGAGACGCCTGTCATGGAGGATGCCGCCCGCCTGCACGCGGGCCTCGGTGGCGACAATGAGAAGCTCGCCTTCGCCGTTATGCGACGCGGTCTTGGTCCCGATGATCTGCGCACTGCCGAGAACCCGCTGGACCTCGCCGATCTCGGACTCCGCTTCGATCTCACCGTGCCGCTCGCAAGATTCATCGCGACGAATCGGGGCTCGCTGCCGCCCGTGTTTCGATCGATTCAGATCGCGCCCGTGTGGCGTGCCGAGCGGCCGCAGAAGGGGCGCTACCGCCAGTTCATCCAGTGCGACATCGACATCTCGGGCGAAGCCGGCATCGTCGCCGAACTCGAGCTCCTGACGGCAACCGGCGACGCGCTGCGCCGACTCGGCCTGACAGATGCGTTCATCAGGGTGAACGACCGGCGTTTGCTGTTCGCCGTGCTGGATGCCGCATCCGTGCCTGCAGAGCAGCAGGAGCGCGCGCTCATCACGGTCGACAAGCTCGACAAGATCGGTGACGACGGCGTTGTTGCCGAGCTCACGGAATCCGGCCTCGACGGCGAGCGCGTTATGGGCATCATCCGTGCACTCGCAGCAGGGCAGGTTCCCGACGACATTGACGAATCCGCGCTCGCGGCCATACGCGACCTGCTGGATGCCGACTGCGGAGTGCGCCTGGAATTCGACCCGTCGCTCGTGCGCGGCATGGGGTACTACACCGGCGCGATCTTCGAGATCGCCCACCCGGAGCTCTCGTACTCGATCGGCGGCGGCGGGCGTTACGACGGGATGATCGGGCGATTCTCCGGCACGGATGTTCCGGCGGCAGGCATCTCGTTCGGGTTCGAACGCCTCGTCGACCTGGTGGACATCGCGGGGGATGGCACCGAAACCGTCGGCCTCGTCGTCGATAAAAAGGTGCCGGCGCAGGAACTCGTCGCGACGAAGCGCTCACTGGTCGAGAGCGGACGGAAAGTTCTCGTCGCGAACCGAGCGAGGAATGTGCAGAGCGTGCTCGAGCAGCTGTCCGCGCTCGGTGCGACGCACTTCGCGTTCGTGCGCCCTGGCGACTCGGCAGATGCGCTGGAAATCAAGCCCCTCGACTGAGTCCTATTGCGCCGCTGTGCCCTGTTGCGCTTCCGGCGGCCAGTGCTGACTCCTATTGCGTTTCCGACGGCGACTGCTGGGCGCTATTGCGCATCCGGCGGTAACTTGCTGACTCCTATTGCGCATCCGACGGCGACTCTGGGCTTTATTGCGCATCCGGCGGCGACTGCGGTTCGCTTCCGGTCGGCGTTCTCCCCCCCCCCTTCCCTCACGTCGCGTCAACTTCTCGGTCGCTGGACGGTGACACGCCGGGAGAGCGCCGCCTCAACGCCAGGCGACCGAGAAGTTGGCAAGCGAGGGGAGATTACCGACGACAGCGATTTCCGTCACGAGCGGGAGCAGTATCCTCCAGTCGGCGGATGCGACGGTCGTACACACCTGGAAAAGTGGCGGTCGTCGTCGTGAAACAGCTCGGATCTCGACTGCGATCGCACGACACGTTACGAAAAAGGAGCTGAATCATGCAGAAACCGAAAGTGTTGGCCGCCGCCGGCGCCGTCGCGGCCGTCATCGGGCTCACGGGCTCGAGTCTCGCATCCGTGAATCCCGAATTGCCGGTACCGGATGACACCGAACTGCACCAGCAGTTGTGGTCTTCGCCGAGCCTGGAATCGTTGCAGGATGACCGCCAAGGCAAGCCGGACGACGACCGTGAACTCGAGAATGCACTCGAGCAGATCGTTGACGACGGCGCAACCGGGATTACCGCTCGGGTCGAGGTCGGCGACAGAACGTGGGCAGGAGCAGCAGGCACGAGAGGGCTCGAGAGCAATGCTCCGGTGCTGGAGCGCAGCCCGTTCCGTGCGGCGAGCAACACGAAAATGATGATCTCGGCGCTCGTCATGCAAGAGGTCGAGGCGGGTACCTGGACGCTCGACACTCCCATCGCCGAGGCTGTGCCAGGCATCTTCCCGAACCATCCCGATGTGACGCTGCGCGAGCTGCTGAGTCACACCGCGGGCGCTCCGAACGGCACGCTCGAGCTGCTGCTGAACGAAATGGATGACCCGGCAGACATCGACGAGTATGTCGAGGTATTGGGCCACCGCTACCCGGATGCCGAGCACATCGGTCTCGCCAACGCCGGCGAATGGACCGAACCCGGCGAATTCGTCTACTCGAATGCCGGGTACATCGCACTTGGCGTCGCACTCGAGGCCGTGACGAATCAGCCGGTCGCCGAACTGCTGGAGCAACGTATCTTCAGGCCGTTGGGTATGCATCACACGAGTGTTCCCGACGAGCCGGGGATGCGGGGCACCGCTATGCAGGAGGCCATGTGGGACGGTGGAGACTGGCACGACCTGGCACACTTCGACCCGACGATCTTCTCGCATTCAGGCTCGGTCGTCTCGACGACGCGCGACCTGTCGCGATTCACGGAAGCCCTGCTCACAGGAGAGCTCTTCTCGCAAGAACTGGTCGACGAGATGGCGCAACCGGTGACGACCGATCCGATGGAATACGGTTTGGGTATCTACCGAATCGCAGACCCCTGCGAGCCTGGCGACTACCTGTACGGTCACGACGGCCTGACGTTCGGAACCGCCAGCATCGCCTACTCCTCGCCCGATGGCGAGCGCCAGATCTCGCTCGGTATCACCGGTCTCGACGGCACCGGAGATCCCGAGGAGCCTGGTGACCTCAGCCCCGTGCTCGAGCCCATGCTCGCCGCCAGCTGCGGTTAGGAACACCGCCGGGCCCGGGCGCACGTACGCCGTCCGGGCCCTTTCCGCATCGTCCATCCGAGTCGCCTGGGTGTCGCTACGGGCGGGATGCGCGGTCGTTGCTCTGCCCCGGTTGGCCCTCGTTATGACGTCCGCCCCTCGTCGTCGGCGCCGTTTCTCGGTCCATACGAGAAGTGAAGGCTGGCCGGTGGCTCGGCGTATTGACCGAGATTCGGCACGGCGGATCGGATCGGGCGAGTCGGGTCGCTGGTCGCTAGGCTGGATTGCAGTCAACCGATCATGGAAGAAGGAGCCCCACGTGGCACTCATTGACACCGTGCAGGCGCGCGAGATCCTCGATTCGCGCGGCAACCCCACCGTCGAGGTGGAGGTTCTGCTGACCGACGGCACCGTCGGCCGTGCCGCTGTTCCAAGCGGCGCATCGACAGGCGAATACGAAGCATACGAACTGCGTGACGGCGACAAGGGCCGTTACCTCGGCAAGGGCGTCCTCAAGGCCGTAGAAGCGGTCAACGAGGAGATCGCGGAGGAGATCGAGGGTCTCCCGGCCGATGACCAGCGCATCCTCGACGCAGCACTCATCGAACTCGACGGCACCGAGAACAAGTCGACCATCGGCGCGAACGCGATCCTCGGTGTCTCGCTGGCCGTCGCCAAGGCGTCCGCTGACGCATCCGGCCTCCCGCTGTTCCGCTACCTCGGCGGTCCGAACGCATTCACGCTCCCCGTACCGATGATGAACGTCATCAACGGCGGCGCGCACGCCGACACCGGCGTCGACATCCAGGAGTTCATGATCCTGCCGACCGGAGCGGGCTCGTTCTCGGAGGCGCTGCGCTGGGGCGCTGAGACGTATCACGTGCTCAAGGGCATCCTCCAGGAGCAGGGGCTGTCGACCGGCCTCGGCGACGAGGGCGGCTTCGCCCCCGACCTGGCCAACAACCGCAAGGCGCTCGACCTGCTGCTGGAGGCGATCGAGAAAGCCGGATTCAAACCCGGCGAAGACATTGTGCTCGGGCTCGACGTGGCCGCTAGCGAGTTCGCAAACAACGGTGTCTACACGTTCGAGGGCAAGGATCGCTCGGCCGCCGAAATGGCCTCGTACTACGAGCAGCTCGTCGCCGACTACCCGCTCGTCTCGATCGAAGACCCGCTCGACGAGAACGACTGGGATGGCTGGGTCAGCCTTACCGAGTCGCTCGACGAGAAGGTGCAGCTCGTGGGCGACGACCTGTTCGTCACGAACCCCGCACGCCTCGAAGACGGCATCATTAAGGGCGCCGGCAACGCCCTGCTGGTGAAGGTCAACCAGATCGGCACCCTCTCGGAGACCTTCGATGCCATCCGTATCGCGACGCAGTCGGGGTACGCGTCGGTGATCTCGCACCGCTCGGGCGAGACGGAAGACACCACGATCGCCGACATCGCCGTTGCCACCAACTGCGGTCAGATCAAGACCGGTGCGCCCGCACGCTCGGAGCGCGTCGCGAAGTACAACCAGCTGCTCCGCATCGAGGAAGACCTCGGCGAAGCCGCCTACTACGCAGGTTCGGAGGCCTTCCCGCGCTTCGACGCGTAGCGCTCGGAACATACACGGATGGGGTGCTTCCGGGCGCCCCATCCGTTTGCGTTCCGCAGCAGTCCGGTGACTGTGCGACGATCCCGGTGAGACAACCCGGAGCTCTCTTCCCGCCTGGAGTCGTGACACACTTCTCGGTCTATAGCCGGAATGAACGCGCTATACGGGCGTGTCGCCATGCATAGACCGAGAAGTGTACGGGGGCGGGGACGCCGAGGGAGGATGCGCTGCGGCGGGGATACCTGCTCCGGGGTGCGTCGAAAGACGGCATTGTGTTC
>NZ_CAMEFJ010000056.1 GCF_945915485.1 uncultured Agrococcus sp. | reverse complement strand
TAGTGCGAAACGATGTCGCGGAATCGGTCGACGCGCTGCGACTCGCTGAGCGCAGCCGTGATGGCATCGTCGAAGCGCGTGAGCCTTGTCGTATTGACTTCGTCAGCGCTCGGCATCTGCATCGGCGTGAGCTTCTGCCCGGTCGCCTTCTCGATGCTCTTCAGTAGATAGCGTTCGCGGGGCGTGACGAAGCTGATCGCGTCACCCGTGCGGCCGGCGCGGCCGGTGCGACCGATGCGATGGACGTACGACTCGGTATCGGTCGGAATGTCGAAGTTCACGACGTGGCTGATGCGTTCGACGTCCAGCCCGCGGGCGGCGACATCGGTCGCGACGAGGATGTCGAGCTTCGCCTGCTTGAGCTGGTCGACGGTCTTTTCGCGCTGCGGCTGCGGAACGTCGCCGTTGATGGCCGCGGCCGAGTATCCGCGCGCGCGCAGTTTCTCGGCGAGGGTTTCGGTTTCGCTCTTCGTCCTGACGAAGACGATCATGCCCGCGAAGTTCTCGACCTCGAGAATGCGTGTCAGGGCATCCACCTTCTGCGGATACGCCACGACGAGGTGACGCTGCGTGATGTTCGTCGCGGTCGTGGTCTTTCCCTTGACGGCGATTTCCTGGGCATCAGAGAGGTACTGCTTCGAGATGCGGCGGATCTGCGGAGGCATCGTTGCCGAGAACAGCGCGACCTGCTTGTCGTCGGGAGTCTCCGCCAGAATCGTCTCGACATCCTCGGCGAAGCCCATCTTCAGCATCTCGTCAGCCTCATCGAGCACGAGGAACCGCAGTTCTGAGAGGTCGAGTGTGCCCTTTTCGAGGTGATCCATGATGCGGCCGGGAGTACCGACGACGACGTGCACCCCGCGTCGCAGAGCCGACAGCTGCACACCGTAGCCCTGCCCGCCGTAGACCGGCAGAACACGTACGCCCGGCAGATGAGCGGAGTACTTCTCGAAGGCCTCGCAGACCTGCAGCGCGAGTTCACGCGTCGGCGCGAGCACGAGGGCCTGCGGCGTCTTCTGCTCGAGATCGAGCCTGGAGAGAATCGGCAGCGCGAACGCCGCCGTCTTGCCCGTACCGGTCTGTGCGAGACCGACGACATCACGGTCCGCGAGCAGTGCCGGGATCGTCGCCGCCTGGATCGCCGACGGAGTCTCGTAGCCGACATCCCGCAGCGCACGAAGAACCGTGTCGTCGAGACCTAGGTCGTTGAACGTCGGCTCGGGGGGCGCGTCGGGGGCATGCTCGGAAGTGTTCACACTCCTAACCGTAGTGGTCGGGGAGACCCCGGCCCGATGCCGTTGTAGAATTCGTGACCGTCGGCAACTGCGCATGCGGTACTTCGGCGCGGTCACGAAAGCTTGATCGAACCGCCCAAACCAAACCGTACGGTCAACATTTCGCAACCGATGACCGTACGGTCAACATTTCGTGACGAGTGGCCGCTATCTGCGCTTTCGGGATCCTGCTGTTCGGACATCCGAATTCTCCTTCGCTGCGGAGAATCACCCTCTCAGCCAACTCCTCCGCACCCACAGACAAGTTTTCGCCGGCACGGTGACCTAGCGTGGAGGGTAGCCACCGGACTCGACGAGGAATCCCATGAACCACACCCCCGACGCAACGCACACCCACGGTAAGCGAGTAAGCACGCCTGAGCGGGCAGAGCATCCGCTCGATCCGCTCAACGCCGGCGAGATCGCTGCTGTGCGCGACGTCCTCGACGAAGCAGGGCTGATGCAAGAGCACGTGCGCGTGGCCATGCTGTTGCCTCGCGACCCCTCGAAGGAGGCTGTTGCGGCGTGGCAGCCGGGTGAACCGTTCGAGCGTCGCGCGGTGGCGACGCTGCTCGATCGCGCGGACGGCAAGCACACCGAGGTCACCGTTTCGATAACGGAAGAACGGGTCGTCGAAGTCGAAGAACTGCCGGATACGCCGGAGCGCGGGCAGGCGGCCGTGCTGATGGAGGAGTTCTTCGAGATCGCCGACATCGTGAAGGCGAATCCCGAGTGGCGAGCGGCCATGGAGCGACGTGGCCTCGGCGAATACATCGACACGAGCTTCTGCTCTCCCTTGGCACCCGGGTACTTCCCGGAAGAGACCGAAGACGCCGGTCGCCGCTACCTGCGCTCACTGACCTATCTGGTGCCGAACGAAGGGGACAGCCCGTGGGCGCATCCCGTCGAAGGGCTCATCGTGAAGGTCGACATGATCGAGCGCGAGGTCTTCAGCGTGCACGATGAGGGCGACGTGCCCACCCCCATGAAGCACGGCAACTTCACGCTCGATGCGCAGGGCCCCGCGCGGACCAGCCTCAAGCCCATCGAGATCACCCAACCGGAGGGCCCGAGCTTCTCGGTCGACGGCAACAGCGTGCAGTGGGAGAACTGGAAGCTGCATGTCGGTTTCAATTCGCGCGAGGGCCTTGTGCTGAACAACGTCAGCTGGCGTGACGGGGATGCTGATCGCCCGGTCCTCACCCGCGCGAGCGTTCCCGAGATGGTTGTTCCCTACGGCGACGTCGACGAGACCCGCTACTGGGTGAGCTACTTCGACGCGGGCGAATACCTGCTCGGGCGCAGCGCGAACCCGCTGTCGCTCGGGTGCGACTGCCTCGGTGTTATCCACTACTTCGACGGTTTCGTGAACGACGACCTCGGCAACCCGGTCAAGCTCGATCAGGTCATCTGCATGCACGAGGAGGACTACGGCATCCAGTGGAAGCACACCGACCTCGACGGCAAGCCCGAGACCCGGCGCAGCCGTCGGCTGGTTATCAGCTACTTCGCGACCGTCGGCAACTACGACTACGGCTTCTTCTGGTACTTCTACCTCGACGGCTCGATCCAAGTGGAGGCCAAAGCGACCGGCGTCGTGTTCGGCGGCGCGGGCATCCCCGGCAGCGACAACGCGCACAACACCGAGATCTCGCCGGGGCTCTTCACCCCCGTGCACCAGCACATTTTCTCGGCCAGACTCGACGTCGCCGTCGACGGCGAAGACAACACGCTGCACGAGATCGACGTCGTGCCGCTGCCGCACGGCCCGCTCAACCCGCGCGGCAACGCGTTCACCTGGTCGGACACGCAGCTGAAGTCGGAGCTGGATGCGCAGCGGATGGCGAACGGACTGACCAGCCGCGTCTGGGAGGTGCGCAGCGCTCACCGTAAGAACTATGTCGGCAGGCCGACCGCGTACCGACTCATCCCCGAGGGTAAAGCGGTGCTGCTCGCACAGCCCGAATCGACCGTGTTCGCTCGCGCAAATTTCGCCACGAAGCATCTCTGGGGGACGCAGTTCGCGGAAGGCGAGCTGTATCCGGCGGGCATGTACCCGAGCCAGAGCAGCGGCTGGCAGGGCCTCCCGACCTGGACCAAGGCGGACCGCAGCCTCGACGGTGAAGACATCGTGCTGTGGCACCAGTTCGGGCCGACGCACCTGCCGCGCACCGAGGACTGGCCCGTCATGCCGGTCGACTATTCGGGATTCTGGTTCAAGCCGCACGGCTTCCTCGACCAGAACCCGACGATGAACCTCCCCGCGGATGCCCGGTCCTCGTGCTCCATGACCGGTGACGGGTGCTGCGCGAGCGGTGGCTGCGGTTGCTGCAGCGACGGCTGCAAGTGCGGCAACAAGGACGGCTGCGGCTGCGGCCGCTAGCGAAGAAGAACACAACACTCGAAGGAGAGCCTCATGTTCACATTTGAAAGCCTGCTGGACGCAATCACCGTCGACGACGGCCGCGAGATCCTGAACCCCGCAACGGGAGAGCTGATCGGACGCGTTCCCGAGCACACGACCGCCGATGTCGATGCGGCTATCGCACGCGCCAAAGCGGCGCAGCCGGCATGGGCGGCGCTGAGCGATGAACAGCGCGTCGACTACTTGAACCGGGTCGCGGATGCCATCGACGAGAACGCCGAAGCGCTCGCGGGCATCCTCTCGCGCGAGCAGGGCAAGCCGTTGAACGGCCCGAACGCACGCTTCGAAGTGGGTGGCTGCGCAGCTTGGACGCGTGTGCCGGCCGGTACGCCGCTCCCCGTCGAGGTCGTCGTCGACGACGGCGAGACCTACGCCGAAATGCACTACCGGCCGCTCGGTGTCGTGGGTGCCATAACCCCGTGGAACTGGCCCATGATGATCGCCATCTGGCAGAACGTCCCGTCGTTGCGGATGGGCAACACCGTCGTGTCGAAGCCGTCCGAGTACACGCCGCTCTCGGGGCTTGCGATCAACCACGTGCTCAACACCGTGCTGCCGGCAGGCGTGCTGAACACGGTCGTCGGCGGAGGGGAACTCGGCGCTCGCATCGTCGAAAGCGAGGACATCGACAAGGTCATGTTCACCGGTTCGACGAAGACGGGCAAGAAGATCATCGAAGCGAGCTCCGGCAACGTCAAGCGCCTCACACTCGAGCTCGGCGGCAATGATGCCGGGATCGTCCTCGACGACGTCGACCCGAAGGCGATCGCCGAGGGGCTCTTCTGGGGCGCCTTCATCAACACGGGGCAGACGTGCGCTGCGCTCAAGCGCCTGTACGTGCCCGACTCGATCTACGACTCGGTCGTCGAGGCGCTCGCGGAGGTCGCCGGCAACATGCCCATGGGGCAGGGCCTGGATGAGCAGAACGTGCTCGGGCCGCTGCAGAACGAGATGCAGTTCAAGGTCGTCGACCGGCTCGTGCAGGCGGCGAAGGATGCGGATGCCCGCGTCGTGCTGGGCGGCGACCCCGACTATGAGGCACCCGGTTACTTCTACCCGACTACGATCGTCGCCGACATCGACCCGGAGAACGCTCTCGTCGTCGAGGAGCAGTTCGGGCCCGCGCTGCCCATCATTCGGTACTCGGACCTCGAAGAGGCCATCGAGCAGGCGAACGCCCTGGACGTGGGGCTCGGAGGGTCGGTGTGGTCGTCGGATCGCGACCGCGCTCGCGAAGTCGCGGCGCGCATCCAGGCCGGCACGGTGTGGATCAATTCGCACGGCAACATCAACCCGTTCGTGCCGTTCGGTGGTGCGAAGCAGTCGGGCTACGGGCAGGAGTTCGGCGTTGCCGGGCTGAAGGCGGTTGCGCAGCCCCAGGTGATTCAGGGCTAGCGTGCTGCGGAGGTAGCGCTGAAACTTGCAGTGGAGCGGGGGTCGAAGTGGATAATCCAGCTCGACCCTCGCTCTGCTGCGACTTACAGCGCCTCTGCGGGCACTGATGAAGCGAAGGTTCCCGTGCGTCGACCCTGGCTGCACTGCTCGACTGACCGGTAGGCGCTCGGTTACTTTCGCGGTGTGCCGAAACGCTTGATTCTCGAAAACGCCCCGCAGCAAGCCAGCAGTTCGGCACCGATCCGCAATTTTCCAGCAGTTCGGGCCGGCAACGAGGCTAAGGGCGAATGGTGTGCGCCGGCATGTTCTCGTACGGCGACTGCGACGGGCCAAGCGGACGGGCTGGTCGTGGCTTCGACGCCAGCAGTACGACGAGGGCGGCAATCAGCATGAACACCTGAAGGGTGACCGTTGAGATCGCGACGTCGAAGCCCTGCCACTGGAGCAGTAACCGAAGCGGAGCCACCAGGAGCACGCCGACGAGGCTGAGCCAGGCGATTGGTCTCGCGCCGGCGGCAAGCAGCCAGCCCGCAGCGCCCGAGAGTACGAGCCATCCTTCCAGGCTCGTCAGTAGTCCGCCGATAGGCCCTCTGAACACCGGGCCGAGGCCCGACTGCAGCCTCATCAGGAACAGGAGGAACGCAAGTGCCGCGATCACGATAACGATGACAACGGCGATCAGACGCCGAGGCAGACTGCCGGGTGCGTTCAGCATGGCGACGATAACGCAGGCCGCCCCCAGCGGGACTTGCGCCGCGAGGACAAGGCCATGATTCGCAAACCCTCCCGGTGAAATAAACACGGTAGCGAGCTGCGGGAGAGAGCTCCACAGGATGAAGCCTCCGACGATACCCAGAAGCCCGGCGAGCAGCCAGGCACGGGTGTTGGCATCTGGGACAGGCTGATGCTGGGTGCCTGGCGTCGCCGCCGGTTGGTGAGGGGTGCTGTGGGCGTCGTCGCTCATTGTTTGAGAATGACTGATGTCCCTGAAAGTTCGCCCGACGGGTGACACGGCGAACGCAGAGTGCGCAGTAATGGTGCTGGTCGCCACTGCGCTGACCGCGGGCCTTGAAAGTTCTTTCCGTGGTGCATACACTTTCCATATGGAAAGTGACAGGAGGAGATCGATCAACGCGCCGGACCAGCCGAGCGCAGAGGAGGCTGCCGCGCAGCTGCGGAACATCGACGAAGTGCGGGATCGCAGCGGCCGAATGCACGCACCCGGCGCGCTCGCGGTACTTGGCCTCTGGCAGGCGTTCATCCTCCCCGTGTACGCCTGGACGCTGCTCACTGTGATGGCACCGTTCGACAACTCCCTCTACGTGGTCATGCCGATGATCATCACGTCGATGCTGGTGGGCGGTGCAGCGGAGCAATTTTCCGTACGGCAGCGTATTGGTTCGGCGATGACGGTGCTCCTCTTCGCGCTTGTCTTGGTGTTCTTCGCCCTCTGCATCCTGCAGATCATCGAACAGCCATACCCCCGCATCCTCGACACGCTGCTCGCGATCGTGCTCGGCCTCGCGCTCGCGGTCGGGCCTATCCGGTGGTGGGTTGCCGCCGAGGACCGTAGTGTTCGCTGGGTTCGGCGACCGTTGAGTCGGTCGTCTCGTATCGTGACCGTAATTCTCGGTGCGATCGTCGGGCTCTTGGTTGTCACGGCTGAGTGGGAACACGCAAACGTGATTTCGCTCGGGGTAGTAGTCCTCTTTATGGTCGTCGCGGCCATGTCACTGAAGGATGCGGGGCTTCGCCGTACCGGATATGAGTGGTCTCTTGTGCACTGGCTGCTCTTCGGCATTGGAACTGTTGTCGTGTGTGCGGTGCTGTTGTTAAGTGCATTCACCGACGTTCTCTCACCCGTGCTGCTCGCAACAGTCGGGAGCGCTATCGGCATCGCTATCGCGGGGTCCGCGTTTCTTCCCGCTCGTGGAACCCAGCAGTGAGTCCGCATCCTCGTCACGGTCTCGATGAGGCATTCGTGACGCCTGTCCGCTTCTCGTTGATGGCCGCATTGCGCGACGATGCGGAAATCGACTTTCCCACACTGCGAGAAGTGCTGGAGGCCGGTGATTCCGTACTGAGCAAAGCGATCACGCACCTGGAGAAGCTCGGCTACGTGAAGACCAAGAAGGGTTTCGTAGGGAAGCGGCCGCGCACCTGGGTGGCATCGACGAGGCTGGGGCGAAAAGCGTTTCAGCAGCACCTGGCAGCGCTGCGGGCCATCGCGGGCGACTATCCGGAAGCGTGAGTCCTGCTCCTTGGCTTGCAGTGTGTGCCCAGTGTCGGGCTTTGCGTGAAAAGCCCGACAGTTTTCCATGCACTCGGGCCCGACCCGCAATGCTCCATACGTCCGGGCCGGGCAGCATCGGGCCCGGCAGGGAGTGACGTTCGGGCATCCGTCCTGAGCAGTAGACGGTGGATGGCGATCTCATCCGGCCGATGGATGTCGCGACACTGCCGATTCCGTAGCCTCGAAGAGAAGGTTACGAGAGGAGCAGCGATCATGGACACCCCGGCGAATCTCCGCATGCTGCGGGCGGCCGCAGCCTTGGCCCTGCTCGTCTCGGTCGGGCTCATCGTGTACGGGCTGGTGATCGACAACTGGTGGGTTGTCGGGATGTTCGTCGTGACGGCGGTGACATCGTTCTCGCTGTACCCGATGCTGCTGCGTAGGCCACAGCGTAAGTAGATCCGCAGTCAAGAAATATCTAGACAGACTAGACAGAAATCGTTAATCTTCACGCATGACGACGTGGCAGGTGCAGGCGGCGAAGCAGCGATTCAGCGAACTGCTGCGTGCCGCCGAGGCCGGAGAGCCGCAGTTCATCACCAAGCACGGCACACCCGTTGCGGTGCTCGTTGATATTGACGACTTTCGGGCCAGTAAGAGAAGCGACCGAAAGAGAATCGACTTTCTGCTGACCGGTTCTCACGCGGTTGCGCTCGATGATGATCTTGAGTTGCCGACGCGCGCTCGAGGCTGAGCGAGCATGGAATCCGTTCGAGGGCGACGAGTGAACGGCTATCTGCTCGATGCGAGTATTGTCTCCGAGCTGATAAAACGACACCCGAACCGGCCGGTGCTGAAGTGGCTGGAGAGCGAACCCGAAACTTGGCTGAGTGCCCTCGTGATCGGAGAACTCACGCGCGGTGCGCAGATGCTTTCGTCGAGAAGCCCCGAGCGGGCGATTCGTCTGGAGCGCTGGATCCGAGGCCTGCGGGACGAATACCGCGGTCGTGTTCTCGTTGTTGAGGAAGCGGTTGCGCTTCGGTGGGCATCGATCACCTCCGAAAGGACGCTTCCCGCGATCGACGGATTCATCGCAGCCACTGCGTTGGAGCACGGGCTCACGGTGGCGACGCGCAACACGCAGGTTTTTCATGGCACGGGCGTTGATACGCACAACCCCTTCGGGGACTAGTTCAGCGATTCGGTGAGTATGGTTGCATGAGGCGGCTCGGGTGTGGGCCGCTGAAACAGAATGACGCAGAGGAGCGCAGCGTGAGTGGCAAGCCCCGCGAACACGAAGTCGGCGACGGGGCTTGGTCGTCACTGCTGGGTGCGGAGGCACAGCGCGCGTCGCTCGTGAGGATCGCTGAGCTCGTCGAGCAGCACTACTTCGACGAAACGGTGGCGCGTCGTTGTGCGGAGGACGTTCGACGGCTGCCGATAGAGCCGACGCACACGTCAGCGACGCGATTCGCGGAGCGGCTTACGGAGACGCTGCAGCCGTATGATCGCCACTTCAGAGTGCAGTGGGGTGCCTGGCAGTCGCGGGTTCGAAGGGAACCTGCTGTGGATGCCGACGCACCCGCCTTGGAAGGAAGCGTTCGCGACGGCATCGGCACGCTCCTGGTGCGCAGCTTCGAGGACGCCGACGATGCCCGCGAAGCGAATGTTGCACTCGCGGCTCTGAAGGCCATCTCGGGCGCTGATGCAGTGGTGCTGGATCTGCGAGATGTTCCGGGTGGCTGGCCGACCATGGTCGAGTTCTTGATCGGCGCCTTCGTCGGTGCCGAACCGGTGCACATCCTGACGTTCCGCTCCAGGGAAGGTTCGATGGAGAGCTGGTCGCGGACCGTGCCGGATACGACGGGACTCGCGGACAAACCGCTCGCGGTGTTCGTCGATGGCGGTACTGCCTCTGCAGCCGAGAGTTGCGCGTATGCGCTGCAGAGTCTTGGGCGGGCGAAGGTCGTGGGGGAGTCGACAGCGGGTGCCGCGAATCCGGGTGCGCCGTTGGATACCGGTCTCGGGTTCACGGTGTTCGTTTCGACAGGGAGCCCCGTCGATCCACGAACCGGCGCGAACTGGGAAGAGGTCGGTGTCGTGCCGGATGTCCTCAGCCAGGATCCGTCGCCCGTCGAACTTAGGAAGCTCCTCCTGTAGCCGAGGCCGTTCACCGGCGGCGCTGCCGCCATCGATAGACTCCAAGGCTCAGTACCGCAGCGACGGTGAGCGCCAGCGACCATGGCGCAATGAATGCCGTGACGGCCACTCCTCCGCACAGGACGGCGAGTAGTAAGCCATCCAGTGCCCTCACCGCTCGCACGGCCACACTCAGATCTCCCGCAGGAGTAGGCATGGGGCTCATGAGCGCTGGAGGCATTGTGCCTTTCAAAAACGATGCGATTCGCGTGGCAAAGACCAGGAATCCGGCGATCAGTGCGGCCGAAGCGGGGCCGAGCACGTCGGTGCCGACGGCCGCGCAGCACGCTAGGACCGCGACCAGCAGGACGGTCATCAGGAGCAGCAGCGGGAATGCCGAGTGGTAGCTGAGTAGTCGCTCATCGCTCACGCCGTAGAGCGGAAGGTCGGTGACCGCGGTAGCGGCATGTCGGAGACCATCGGTGAGAGGGCCGAGCCCGCCGAACAGCAACAACCCGCCTCCCGCTCCGAACACCCAAGCGGGTGCGCTCGGCAGGAACGCCAGCGTCAACAGCAGCCCCGCGGCCGAAATCGTGACGACACCGGATGCAAATCGCCCGGGAGCGCGGATCGCTCCCATGAAATCGCGCCAGATGAACATGAGCAACGCGCCGCGACTGCGGGAAACGGCTTGTAGTCGACGCCCCTTCGTCGGCGGAGTGCGGAAGAGGCTTGCGGCTCCTTCGAAGTCCATGTTCGTGCCGAACGCCAGCGTGGATTCCCAGCGTCTCGCCTGCGCGACAAGAACATTGAGCTCCAGGTGGGTCATAATTGCGGGCACAGCCGCCAGGGCTATCACGGCGAGCCCGGAGAGGGCCGTGATCGCTTGCCAGGATGCGGCCGTCGGATACGACAGCGCCAACCATCCCGCGGGAGAGAATGGCTGCAGCGAAGGTAGCGCGAGAGTAGCGACGCCCAGCGCCAGCACTATCGCTGCGACGGGTGCTGCGGCCCGTTGGTACACCTGCCCGAGAAGCCAGCAGATCGATGCGATGATTCCTGCGGCTACCCCGGCAGCAGCGAACCCGATCGCGGGGAGAGCTTCAATGCTGTTCCCGGCGAAGAGCGCTGCGCCCAAAAGCACTGTGGTCGCAGTGATGACGACGGTTGTGACTGCCCCGGCTCGCAGCAGCGGGCCTCGGAATGACCTCGCCCGGGGTATGTCGCTGGATGCCAAGACCTGAGTGATGAAAGAGGAGCGGAGTGCCGGCCCTCGTTTGCTTCCCAGCAGCAGGGCGCTCGCCCAAACGGCGACAGCGATGAACCCGAACCATGCAGCCGCAGAGGGGTGCGCCAGGAACGAGATGACAGCCGGGCTCGACGCGAACAGCCAGATGGCCCGCGCGAGCGGGAACACGATGATTGCCGTCACCGTGAGGCCAGCGTAGATCGTGAACGCCAGATCTCCAGTAGGTCTAGGGTTTCGGCTCCGCCAGATTGCGAGCGCACTGCGCAGCCGTGTACTCATGCCGACTCATCGAGTTGCAGTCTTCGATGTTCTATCGATGACGTGAGTTCTTCACTGTGGGTTGCGACGACGAGTGTTCTGCCACGGGACTGCAGTCCCCGCAGGACCTGAATGACCGCCGCCAAGTGCTCCGAGTCCAGCCGCTGCTCCGGCTCGTCGAGCATGAGCACCTCGAACGGTCTCGCGAGTATCAGCGCAAGACCGAACAGCTGTCGCTGACCCGAAGAGAGCTCATGGGGAAACCGCTCGGTGAGAGCGCCTAGGCCAAGCGCGGTGACCAGCTCATCGGTGATGCCCTGCGCCGCCGATGCATCGTCGAACCACGTCGCGGCGACGATGCCCAGATGGTCTGCGAGGGTGAGGTCGGGGGCTTCGGCCGGCAAGCCGATCATTGCCGAAACGGTGCGACGAAACTTTGCATCTCTGCCTGACACGGGCAGGTCATTGATGAAGGCTTGACCGGTAGTTGGTCTTTGTGCGCCAGCCAGCAAACGCAGCAGAGTCGATTTTCCAGAACCGTTTCTGCCGCGCACGACCAGGGTTTCGCCTACCGTGACATTGACTGAAATCGGACTCAGAAGCGTCACGCCGTCGACAGTGACACCCGCATCGCGAACCTCGATCATGCCACTAGCATTGCAGCGCCCAATTGCCACCGCATCCCTCTAGCGGAGGAGCGCTATCGCAATCAACACCCGCGCAACCATCTACTCAGCGTTGTTATGTACCAGTAATCAGTAAGACTGAGTAGATGGCGGGGCACAGTGGCAAAACAGATGACCGAGATGCTGAGGCACACTCGACGGCACGCTGCTGCTCTTCGTCTACGTCTTCGGCGGCGCTATTGAAACGGGCAGCGATGACTACGTGACCTATCTCCTCCCCGGGATCCTGTTGATCACGATCGCATCGGGCATCGCGTACACGGACTATCGACTGTTCATGGATGCGAAATCCGGGATCATCGAACGCTTCCTTTCCATGCCCATCGCTCGGTCAGCAGCGCTGTGGGTTCACGTGCTGACTTCCGGCGCCGTGCCACCTGACGGAAGTCGCTCTACGCGAGCGCAGTGCCGCTGAAGAGCACGGTTGCGGCTCCGCCGACCCACACCGTGTCGTCTTCGACGGCGATGGAGATCTCGCCGGCTCGGCCAAGCGCGCGGCCCTGCGAAACCGTGTACCTGTCGGGCGCTTGGCCCGTGCTCGTCAGCCACTGGGCGACAGAGGCGTTCAGGCTACCGGTGACGGGATCCTCGGGAACGCTCTCGCCGGGCACGAAGGCCCTGATCTCGAACGCGTGCCCACTGCCTTCCGGGTAAGCGCCGACGGCACCGACCACTGCATCCGGAATTTGCGAGAAGTCCGGCTCGAGGCCCAGCACGTCGTCGGCGCTTGCCAGATGCAGCGCTGCCCATCCCGGTCCGTTGTCGACCCACTGATGACCGAGCACACGTTCGCGATCGACGCCGAATGCGGCCACGAGACGCTCGAAGAACTCGTCTTCCAAGGGACCGCTCTTCACCAGCGGCGGGGCAGCGAACGCCAAGCGTTCGTCGTCGACTCGGACGTCGACGAGCCCTGCGCCGCACTCCTGCACGATGCGCCCTCGTGTTCCCGGCACCCCACCGTGCTCGAGCCACGCGCGTGCGGATCCGAGCGTCGGATGCCCCGCGAACGGCAACTCGCTGGACGGCGTGAAGATCCGCAATCGATAGTCGGCTCCATCGCGCGTTGGAGGCAGCACGAAGGTCGTCTCCGACAGGTTCGTCCACTGCGCGATCCGCTGCATCTCGTCGTCGCTCAGGCTTTCGCCATCGAGGATCACCGCGACCGGATTGCCGAGATAGGGCTCTGACGAGAACACATCAACCTGCGCGAATGGACGGGATCGGGCCATGGGAAGCTCTCCTTCCGAATGGAGCTGTTCGCTCCAGTAATAGCACGGGCTGGCCCAACGCGAGCGCACTCGGTAGCCTGACCGCACGGGGTATCGCACTTCGCGGCCCGACGGCGAGAGGAGATCGAACAATGACGTATCGAGTGCAAGGCGTTGTCGTGCGGGAGGAAGGTGCTCCCGCGACCGTCGAGACGATCATCGTGCCGGAACCCGGCCCCGGTGAAGTCGTCGTCGACGTCACCACCTGCGGTGTCTGCCACACCGACTACCACTATCAGCAGGGCGGCATCAGCGACGACTTCCCGTTTCTGCTGGGGCACGAGTCGACCGCACGCGTCGCCCACGTCGGCGAAGGGGTTACCGAGGTCGAAGTCGGCGACCGGGTGATTCTGAATTGGCGTGCCGTGTGCGGCCAGTGCCGCGCCTGCGCGAAGGGCAAGTCGCAGTACTGTTTCGCAACGCACAATGCGAAGCAGAAGATGACGCTCGAAGACGGCACGGAGCTGTCGCCTGCGCTCGGCATCGGTTCGTTCGCCGAGAAGACCCTCGTCGCGGCCGGCCAGTGCACCAAGATCGACGAAGAATCCGACGCGGCGGCGGTCGGGTTGCTGGGCTGCGGCATCATGGCCGGTATCGGTGCGGCGATCAACACCGGCGAAGTGCAACGCGGCGAATCCGTTGCCGTCATCGGCTGCGGCGGCGTCGGTTCCGCCGCTATCGCCGGCGCGCAACTCGCGGGGGCAACCACGATCGTCGCCGTGGACATCGATGACGCGAAGCTCGAGCAGGCGAAGCGGTTCGGGGCAACGCACACCGTGAACTCCCGTCGGGAAGACGCCGTCGAAGCGATTCAGTCGTTCACGAACGGCTTCGGCGCCGATGTCGTCATCGATGCGGTCGGCCGCCCCGAGACGTACAAGCAGGCGTTCTACGCTCGCGATCTCGCCGGACGCGTTGTGCTCGTCGGTGTTCCGACTCCGGACATGCAGCTCGAACTGCCGTTGCTCGACGTGTTCGGTCGTGGAGGCTCGCTGAAGTCGTCATGGTACGGAGACTGCCTGCCCAGCCGCGACTTCCAGATGCTCATCGACCAGCACAAGCTCGGCCGCCTCGACCTCGCCGGATTCGTCACCGAGCGCATCCCGCTCGACAGCGTTGAAGCTGCATTTGGCAAGATGGCAGAAGGCAACGTACTCCGATCGGTGGTGGAACTGTGAACGCACGAATAGAGCGACTCGTCACGAGCGGTACCTTCTCGCTCGACGGCGGAACATGGGAGGTCGACAACAACGTCTGGATCGTCGGCGACGACTCCGAGGTCATCGTCGTCGACCCTGCGCACGATGCGGCCGCCGTTGCGAAGGCCGTCGATGGCCGCGCCGTGCGGGCGATCCTGCTCACCCACGGTCACGACGATCACATCCGTCACGCCCGTGAGGCAGCGCAGGTGCTGCAGGCCCGCATCCACCTGCACCCCGACGACCGGATGTTGTGGGATGCCGTCTACGAGGGTTCACCGGACGCTGAGATCGCCGATGGCGACGTATTCGATGTCGCCGGTGTTCAGCTCACGGCGGTGCACACGCCCGGTCACTCGCCGGGGTCGACGTGCTTTGTGATTCCGGCGCTGCAGGCGGTGCTGTCTGGTGACACGCTCTTCCAGGGCGGGCCGGGCGCGACGGGCCGCTCGTACAGCGACTTCCCGACCATCATCGAGTCGATCCGCGAGAAGTTGCTCACGCTGCCGCCCGAAACCGTCGTGTACACGGGGCACGGGGACACCACGACCATCGGCGACGAGGCACCGAACCTGCAGGAGTGGATCGAACGGGGCCACTAGACAGTAGCTGAGCACGCGTTCGCGCCTACGAAGCGTGGCGCGCGAGCCTGCGCGATCTCGAGCGGACCACGGCCGCGACGATCGTGACACCGACCAGTGTGCCGGCGAGGGCGATGCCGTTCAGCAGCACGAGCGGTATGAGCATGATCGGTAGCACGACGTGGCTCAACGCCGGGGTGAACGAGATGACGGCCGCGACGAGGAGGACGAGCGCCGGCAGCAGGAGCCCGTACGGTGACCACCGCACGAGCAGAACACCGCCGAACAGCATGACTCCACCGATGACGATGAGGAGCACGGGTTGGAGGTCGGCGGGCGCGTTGCCAAACGCCGACATCAGCGCATAGTTGGCTTGCACCCCACGCGCGGCAAGCAGCAATCCGCCGATGATCAGCAAAGGAGAACCCAGCAACCCGACGACGTGACCGGCGCCGGAGCCCTTGCGAGGCTTGCTCGCACTGCGCTGCAATTTGATCGCGACTCCGGCGGCTCCGAGCGTCAGCAGCACGAATTGCGGCGGCCCCTGAAACAGGGTCGAGAACCACGGCAGCGGCAGGCCCTCGACTGAGCTGAAGAGCGCGATGGCCATGCCGGGTGCGGCCACGAGCGCGAACGCTGCGAGGCCCAGGACGAGGCATGCGAGCAACCCGGCGCTGCTCCACAGGCCGGTGAGCGCAGCAGCGGCGAAGAGCAACGCTCCTGCGACCTGAAGTGCCAAGGCAATGCCGATGCTCGACAGCGAGAAGTCCAGCGTGCTGTAGGTGCGCAGGAGCCGGAATCCGCCCTCTGCGCTGAGAGCGAGCCCTGCGATGACGCAGACGAGGGCGATGACGACGGTGAGCACGCGTGCGGTAACCGTGGGCTGCATCCCGCCTCCTTGCGTTCCGATACCCGATCGTTTGGCCACAGGGTATCGCAGGGGCACGGTCGCGCCATCGGTCATAGCCGAGCTATCGCAGACTGCTCTGCGCAGGCAGGTCGGTCTAGGCGGGCGTTTCGACCCGCACTGAACCGAATCTGGAGAAATCGGCGTCGAATGTGACTACTGCTGCCCCGTGCTGCGCAGCGAGCGCGGCCAGGTGCGCGTCGTTGATGAGATTGCCGCCGTGCCCGCCAGCGGCATTCAGGTGTTCGCGGATTCGGCGTATGTGCTGCGCGTCGGTTGCCGGAACGACAACGTTCGGGGCGGATAGCCAGCCTTCGACGACATCGAGTGCTTGATCGGGTGTCAGGGGCTGCTCGAAAACGCGGTGGTGTGTCGTCAACCTCAGAAAAGCGAGCAGGCTGACCCAGGGAATCAGCAGCGTCTCTCGTGACGATAGAGCATCGTCCAACCATGATTTCGCGGCTTGATGACGCCCCGCCCCGCGATGAATCGCGTAGATCAGCACATTCGCATCGACGAGTCTCATTTGCCGAGCTCCAACTTGCGCAGAATGGCTTCGTCTTCCAGTTCCCCGGCCAGCGTCAGCGCGTGGTCGAGCGGTATTCGAGCATTGCCCAAATCGAAGGTGGGAGACACGACTCGATGCTCTGCTGCAGGTGGTGCGAGCCCGTCGATGATCGCAGCGTTGACCGCTTCCTTGAACGATAAGCCGCGCTCGCGCATCACCTTGCGCACAAGGCTGTCGGCCTCCGGCGAAAGGGTTATCGTGGTTCGGGTCATGGATGCATCATAGCATCACAAAAGTTGATGATGTGATGCAATCGGCCCTTCGTCCTCTCGGGTGACAGGGCAAGTGCCGCCTGGCATCGCAGGAAAGCGCTACGGCAGTCCGCATTCTCGAGAACAGCGTGACCTGCAGGAACTTTCCGTTTCTGTTTGACAGCGGACTGAACGTGCGTTTAGTCTAATGAACATGCGTTCAAGCAA
>NZ_CAMEFJ010000055.1 GCF_945915485.1 uncultured Agrococcus sp. | reverse complement strand
CGACGATGGTCAACGGTCTCGGTGTTCTCGGCTGGGGAGTCGGCGGTATCGAAGCGGAGGCCGCAATGCTCGGTCAGCCCGTCTCCATGCTCATCCCGCGCGTTGTCGGCTTCAAACTCACGGGAGAGATCCCCATGGGCGTCACGGCAACCGACGTTGTGCTCACGATCACCGACATGCTGCGTCAACACGGTGTCGTGGGTAAGTTCGTGGAGTTCTACGGGGAAGGCGTCGCATCGGTTCCGCTGGCCAACCGTGCGACGATCGGCAACATGAGCCCCGAGTTCGGCTCGACGGCAGCGATGTTCCCCGTCGATGACGTCACGCTCGACTACATGCGTCTCACGGGGCGCAGCGAGGAGCAGATCGCGCTCGTGGAGGCCTACTCGAAGGAGCAGGGTCTGTGGCACAATCCGTCCGTCGAGCCCCGTTACTCCGAATACATGGAGCTGGATCTGTCGACCGTCGTGCCGTCGATCGCCGGCCCCAAGCGTCCGCAGGATCGCATCGAACTGACCAGCGCCAAGGAACAGTTCGCGAAGGACCTGCACGATTATGCGAGCCCGTCGGTCTCGAACGAAATGGTCGATCTCGCGTCGAAGCACTCCTTCCCCGCTTCCGACCCGGGGGCTGTCCCCGGCGACGAAGATGACGACACACGTGACGTTCACATCAATTCCGGCATCCCGGCCGAGTTGTCGAAGCCGGTCGATGTGCAGGCCGCCGACGGTGAGACCTTCACGCTCGATAACGGACACGTGGCCATTGCAGCGATCACATCGTGCACGAATACCTCGAACCCCTCCGTCATGCTGGCAGCCGGCCTCATCGCGAAGAAGGCGTCGGAGCGCGGGCTCACGTCGAAGCCGTGGGTCAAGACCACGATGGCACCCGGGTCGAAAGTTGTCACCGACTACTACGAGAAGGCCGGCCTTTGGGGCAGCCTGGAAGACCTCGGCTTCTACCTCGTCGGTTACGGTTGTACGACCTGCATCGGGAACTCCGGTCCGCTGACGGACGAGATCTCATCCGCCGTCAACGACAATGACCTTGCGGTTACGGCAGTGCTTTCCGGCAACCGCAACTTCGAAGGCCGTATCAACCCTGACGTCAAGATGAACTACCTCGCGTCGCCCCCGCTCGTCATTGCCTACGCGCTGGCAGGAACGATGGACTTCGATTTCGACAAGCAGCCACTCGGCAAGGACAAAGAGGGTCAGGACGTCTTCCTGGCCGACATCTGGCCGTCGGCCGATGAAGTGCAGGCGACGATCGACTCATCCATCGATTCATCGATGTTCACCAAGCAGTACGCGAGTGTGTTCGAAGGCGACGAGCGTTGGAAGAACCTCGAGACTCCGACGGGCGCCACGTTCGAATGGAGCGAGGAGTCCACGTACGTGCGCAAGCCCCCGTACTTCGAGGGTATGGACATCGAGACCGACCCGGTCACCGACATCGTGGGTGCCCGCGTGCTTGCTGCGCTCGGCGACTCGGTGACGACGGACCACATCTCGCCCGCCGGCGCGATCAAGGCCGACAGCCCCGCTGGTCACTACCTGTCTGAGCACGGTGTCGCGCGGAAGGACTTCAACTCCTACGGTTCGCGTCGTGGTAACCACGAGGTCATGATTCGCGGTACTTTCGCGAACATCCGGCTGAAGAACCAGCTCCTCGACGGTGTCGAGGGCGGCTACACGCGTGACTTCACCACGCAGGATGGCGAGCAGAGCTTCATCTTCGACGCTGCCGAGAACTACAGGGAGCAGGGCACACCGCTCGTCGTTTTCGGCGGCAAGGAATACGGCTCGGGTTCGAGCCGTGACTGGGCTGCTAAAGGCACGAACCTTCTCGGTGTACGCGCCGTCATCACGGAATCGTTCGAGCGCATCCACCGCTCCAACCTCATCGGCATGGGCGTTGTTCCCCTGCAGTTCCCCGAGGGCGAGTCGTGGCAGTCGCTGGGGCTCGATGGCACGGAGGAGGTCACGATTACGGGCCTGGAGGAGCTCAACGAGGGTCGTACGCCGAAGACGCTGAAAGTCGTTGCGAAGCCTACTGAGCACTCTGCAGCCGGCCGTGAGCCTGTCGAGTTCGACGCTGTCGTTCGCATCGATACACCCGGTGAAGCCGACTACTACCGTAACGGCGGCATTCTCCAGTACGTTCTTCGATCGCTCGTGTAGGCGGCTCTCCCGCGCATGCTCGAGTCCATCCGCGAGCCCCGCGACCTCGACCGGTTGAGTCCGGCCGAGCTCGTGGGGCTTTCGGCTAAGATCCGTCAGTTTCTGATCAGGGAGGTGTCCCTCTCCCGGGGACACCTCGGGCCCAACATGGGCGTCGTCGAATTCACGATTGCGCTACATCGGGTCTTCGAATCGCCACGCGATCCCATCGTGTTCGACACGGGCCACCAGTCATGTGCACACAAGCTGCTGACGGACCGTTCCGGGATAACGGGCCCGGGACGGTCCTGGCCACCACGGCACGTGGGATCTCGCAGAAGGGGATAGGCGTGACGGTCATCGCCCCGAGATGGGTCGCTCCCGCCTCGGCATCCATAATTCATCTCGCGGCAGAGGACCGCATCGTCATAACCATGGAGGACGGTGTTCGCGTGGGCGGCATCGGCACGCGGGTTCGGCAGGAGCTCAGAGCCGCCGGGGTCGATACTCCGGTCGACGAGCTCGGATTGCCTGGTCGCTTCCTCGATCATGGGGATCGCTCGGAGATTCTCGCAGGTGTCGGGCTGGACGCGGCCTCAGTAGCGGATGGGATCGAGAAGCAGCTGCTCGGTGTCAGGCTCCCGGCGGCGAGGCCGCATCCCGAGGAAGAGGTATGATGCGCTGGGTCAGCAGCCCGACGGCGGCCGATGACAAGTACAGTCGCGGGGTACTCGGCGCAATCGTCGGGTCGGAGAGGTATCCGGGGGCAGCAGCGCTCGTGACCGAAGCCGCCTGGCGGAGCGGCGTCGGGATGGTGCGTCTCGGCTCATCCGCCCGCGTGCAGGATCTCGTGCTCACCAGACGACCGGAAACCGTCGTCAGCGCGGCTACCGATATGGGCCGCTGCTCCGCATACGTCATCGGTTCGGGGATCGATCGAGAAGAGCGCGGCGAAGAGCTGCAGGAGGTTATCGGTCAAGCCTGTGATTCTGGCGCCCCTGTCGTCTTGGACGCGGGAGCGCTCGACTTCGCGATGCGAGTCCGTGGCCCAGCACTTGTCACGCCGCACGCAGGAGAGTTGTCGAACATGTTGAGCTGGCTTGGAAGGAGCGTCGAGCGAAACGACGTGGAGGACGACCCCCAGCGATATGCGAGGCTCGTTGCCGAGGAAACCGGAACCGTCGTGCTGCTCAAGGGGGCCGTGACGCACATTGCGACCCCAGCAGGCGATATCACCTCCGTGACGGCGCCTACGTACCGCCTCGCGACGGCAGGGAGCGGGGACGTCTTAGCGGGCATCCTCGGGTCGCTGTGCGCACAGAACGCCGCACAGCTCCTCGTTGCGGATGATATCGCTTCGCTCGCTGCGACGGGGGCAGAGCTTCAAGGGGCAGCCGCGAAACGACTCGGCGACCGGCCCCTCGTCGCTATGGACGTTGCGGAGTCGGTCGCCGAAACGATTGCGGAGCTGACCGGTTAAGGCGCGTGCAGCCGATCGTGAGCTCAGCACGACCTGCTTGTGTCGAAAAACTTGCAAAGTGTCGTGTACGCAATGCAAGTTTTTCGACACAGAACCATGAGCTAGCTTTTCGGCCCTTCGATACGGGGATTGTGGAACGTCCCGCCGAACGCACGCTCGGAGGCGCCGACGCGGTCGAGGTAGGGAGTTGCGCCGCCGGCGTGGAACGGCCACGCGGCCCCGAGGATCATGCACAGGTCGATGTCTTCGGCCGCCGCGACGACGTCGTCATCGAGCATGCGTTTGATCTCATCCGCAAGGCCTTCCTCGAGGCGATTGCGCAGCTCCTCCTCCGAGTACGGCGTTGCGCGCTTGGGAATGTGCTTGCCGACGATCTTCAGAGCCTTCTTGTCGATGCCCTTCGGTTCGCCCTTCGAGTCCTTCTCGACGAGAACGTTCGCTTCCGCGAGAGCGTGCAGGGCATCCGACTGGAAGAACCGGTCAGGGAACGCCGCGTGGTGCGTATCGAGCACGTGCGCACCCACCTTGAGCCCGACCAGGTCGAGCAGCACGAACGGATCCATCGGGAGGCCCAGCGGGCGCGCCGCTGCCACGACGGTCTCGAACGGGGTGCCTTGCTCGACAGCGTGCATTGCCTCGCCAAGCATCTTCGCGAGAACACGGTTCACGACGAACCCGGGAGTGTCGCGTGTGATGACCGCGTTCTTCTTCAGATTCTTCGCCGTCACCATGGCGGTCGAAAGCGTCGCGTCGTCCGTGTGCGGAGTCTTCACGACCTCCACCAGCGGCATGATCGCAACGGGGTTGAAGAAGTGGAATCCGACAAGTCGCTCAGGGTGCTTGAGCTTCGCGCCGATCTGTTCAACCGAGAGCGATGACGTGTTCGTCGCGAGTACGGCCTCGGGGGAGAGGTATTGCTCCACCTCGGCGAAGATGTCCTGCTTCAGCGTCAGTTCTTCGAAGACCGCCTCGATAACCCAGTCGCAATCGGCGAAGTCGGCCTTGTCGACCGTACCCGAGAGCAACCCCTTCAAACGGTTCGCCGTGTCCTCATCGATGCGCCCCTTACCGTGGAGCTTGTCGATCTCGCCGTGGATGCCCTCGATAGCCGAGTCGACACGACCCTGATCGAGGTCGGTTATGACAACCGGCACCTGGAGGCGTCGAAGGAAGAGCAGCGCGAACTGACTCGCCATGAGCCCGGCCCCGATGATTCCGACCTTCGCAACCTGTTTCGCGAGCTCCTTGTCTGGCGCACCGGCCGGGCGCTTGGCCCGCTTCTGCACGAGGTTGAACGCGTAGATCGAAGCGTGGAACTGGTCGGAGACGATGAGATCTGCGAGCGCTTCATCTTCGAGCTGGAAGCCGTGCTGGATATCGCCCTTCTTCGCTTCCTTGATGATGTCGAGTGCTCGATAGGGCGCTGCCGGCACGGTGCCGATCTTCGACTCCAGGGTCTTCCTGGCGATACCGACGGCAACATCCCACTTGGCCTTTTCGACCATGCCGATCTTCTTGCGCTCGACCTTGGTCTCGCCGCCGATGATGCGATCGGCCCAGGCGATCGACTGCTCGAGGAACGTCGAAGCGGGGAAGATCTCGTCGGCGATGCCGAGGTCGTGCAGCTGCTGCGCATCCAGGACACGCTGCTTGAGTGGATTCTCGATGATGACCTTCAGCGCGTTCTCGATACCGATCAGGTTCGGCAAGATCGTCGCGCCGCCCCACCCCGGCACGAGACCCAGGCTGATCTCCGGCAGCGCGAACGCTCGGGGCGCACCCTCGTTCACGGTTCGATAGTTGGCGTTGAGCGCGATTTCGAGACCGCCGCCGAGCGCCATGCCGTTCACGAACGCGAACGTCGGGACGCCGGCATCGTGCAGCAGCGAGTAGACGCGATGACCGAGTTGCGGAAGCTGCTGGGCCGTTGCGCGATCCGGCAGCTCCTGCGCCTGCGAGAGGTCGGCCCCCGCGGCGAGGATGAACGGCTTACCCGTGACCGCGATGCCCTGGATAACGCCTCGCTTGGCACGTTCACGCTGCGCTTCGATGGTTTCGCCGAACTCGATCATCGTGAGCGGGCCGAGCGTGTTGGGGCGCTTGTGATCGCGGCCATTGTCGAGTGTTATGAGCGCGATGGTGCGTCCGCTCGGGGTGCGCACGTCGCGCACGTGCGAACGGCTGACGACCTCATCCGTCTCGAGGTTGGCAAGCAGACTGAATTCTGCGCGGAGACTCACCATGGCTACTTCCTCTTTCCCTTGAAGTGGGGGTTCTCCCAGATAACGGTGCCGCCCTGGCCGAGGCCCACGCACATCGCGGTGACGCCGTAGCGGACGTCCGGGCGCTGCTCGAACTGTCTGGCGAGCTGGATCATGAGGCGCACACCGCTGGATGCGAGGGGATGCCCGGTTGCGATTGCGCCGCCCCACGGGTTTACGCGCGGGTCGTCATCCGCGATCCCGAAGTGATCCGTGAAGGAGAGCACCTGCACGGCGAATGCTTCGTTCAACTCGAACAGGCCGATGTCATCGATCCCGAGCCCAGCCTTCTTGAGCGCCTTCTCCGTGCTCGGAACGGGCCCGTATCCCATGATGTCGGGATCGACACCGGCGAACGCGAACGAAACGAGACGCATCTTCGGCTTGAGCCCGAGCTCTTTCGCCGTCTTGCCGTTTGCGAGTAACGACATCGTGGCGCCGTCGTTGAGACCGGAAGCGTTGCCGGCGGTCACGCGTCCGTGCTCGCGGAACGGCGTCTTCAGCTCGGCAAGACCCTCCATGGTGGTGCCCGGGCGGGGTGCCTCATCGGCCGTCGCGACTCCCCAGCCCTCTTCCGACCACGTAGCCACGGGCGCGAAGTCTGCCTGGATGTCTCCTCGCTCAACCGCCTCCGCATACTTCTGCTGCGAACGCAGGGCGAATGCGTCCGAGCGCTCCTTCGTCAGGTGGGGGAACCGATCGTGCAGACGCTCAGCGGTCTTTCCCATCACGAGCGCATCCTGGTCGACGATCCGCTCCGCGACGAAACGCGGGTTCGGGTCGATGCCACTGCCCATCGGATGGTGCCCCATGTGTTCGACGCCGCCCGCGATCGCGAGATCGTAAGCGCCGAGAGCGAGCCCACCGGAGATCGTTGTCACAGACGTCATGGCTCCCGCACACATGCGCTCGATCGCGTAACCGGGCGTCGTAATCGGCAGCCCTGCCAGAATCGCAACGGTGCGTCCGAGGGTCAGGCCCTGATCTCCCGTTTGCGTGGTCGCCGCGATCGCGACCTCGTCGATCCTGTCTCCCGGCACGTCGGGGTTGCGTTCGAGCAGCTTCCCGAGGGCCTTCACCGCGAGATCATCGGCTCGCGTATTCCAATACATGCCCTTTTCGCCCGCACGTCCGAACGGAGTGCGGACGCCGTCGATGAAGACGACGTCGTCAATGGCCACAATGCCTCCTGAGTAGATTGCTTCTACGAGTCTAGAAAGAAGTGGCGCGGGGCGGAATCCTTTGCCCCTTTCTACGAGGAGAATTCGTCGGTATTCGCGCCGTCTTGCACGGAATCCACAAGCGCTCGATCCGCCGCCTCGACGGCTTCCTGCACAGCGGCGCCGACAGCATCCACCTGCCAGTGCCGGGCATCGCGACGGAGCAGCTCGGACACCATGTCGATGGGCTCGCTGTCGTCCGCATCCCACAGAGTCTGACGCAGGATGCCGGGCGTCATGAGGTTCTCCTGGGGCAACAGCATCTTCTCCGCTACGGCTCGCACGACCGACCTCGCCGCATCCAGTCGGGCTGCTGCTGCAGGCCTGTGCCTCGGCCAGGAACGAGGGGGAGGCGGAGTATCGGAACGAACGCGCAAACGGGGTAGGTCATCCGTAGCGCGTCCGCGTTCGATCGCGGCCCACCAACGGTCCAAATCCGTGCTGGCGCGACGCCCGTTGAATTCCTTCAGGCCGATCAGTTCGCCTTTGCTTCTCGGCATTGCCAGTGCGGCTGCGGACAGAGCGGCGTCGGGCATGAGCCTGCCGGGTGCACGATCGAGCGACTGTGCGAGATCATCGCGTGCCAGCCAGAGCTCCCGGGCCACGGCCAGCTTGCGCGGATCCTTGAGCTTGTGGAGGCCATTGAGCCGCCGCCACGGCTCGGCAGGCGCAGGCTTCGGACGGCGGACGAGTTCAAAGCCGAACTCCTCGCGGGCGATCGCGTGCTTGTCCTGCTGCAGAAGCTCATCCTCAATCGCGTCACGCACATCCACGAGCAGCTCAACGTCCAGTGCCGCGTACTCCAACCACTCGGCCGGTAACGGTCTGGTTGACCAGTCGCTGTTCGAATGCTCTTTGCGAAGATGCACCCCGAGGGTCCGCTCCACGACAGCCTGCAGCCCGACGCGTTCGAAACCCGCGAGGCGAGCACCCAGCTCGGTATCGAACAACGACGCAGGCTCGAGTCGAAGCTCGCGCAGCGAAGGGAGGTCCTGGCTCGCTGCGTGCAACACCCATTCGATCTCGCCGACGGCCCCTTGCACGCTCTCGAAGTTCTCGACAGCGACCGGGTCAAACAGGAACGTACCCGCGCCCCTACGGAACATCTGCACGAGATACGCGCGGTGACTGTAGCGAAAACCATTCGCGCGTTCGACATCCACCGCCACAGGACCGTGCCCTGAGGCAAGCGACTCGGCTGCAGCCTCGGCATCGTCGCGCGATTCGATCAGTTGCAGGGGGCCAGCGGGGGCTGCGGTGGGAAGTTCGGCCTCGCTCACAGGTCGCCCTTCGCAAAGCGATCGATGGCAACCTCGCCTTCCTTGACAGAGAGGCCGGCCAGCGCGCAGAGCAGATCCGACCAGGCCGCGAGGTGCGGGCCGAGACTGCCGGTGGGCGTCCAGGAGGCGCGCAGCTCTATCTGCGCTCCTTCGCGTTGATTCGCGAGTTCTCCGAAACCGGCGGAGATGACCTTGGTGGCCGTTCCGGACGGCGAGTGGTGGCTTGCTCCGCGCCCGGCAAGGGCGTCTTCGAGCCAGGACCAGGTGACTTCCGCCAAGAAGGGATCACCGGCGATATCCGGGTCCTGCGGGGCCTGCGTGAAACTCACGACCCGGAACGCACCCCGCCACGCCTCTGGCTCTTCAGGGTCGTACATCAGAATGAATCGACCCGTTCCGTGTTCACTATCGCGACCCTCGGGTGCCTCCCCGATGTCGGCGGCGACGGCGAAGGCATATGGAGCAATGCCCGTCGGCGGCGGGATCTCCCGGATGCGCAATTCGTCACGGAGATCCGTTTCTCGCAGCTCCTCCACCACGAGAGCGAATTCCGGAGGCACGCCGGGGTCAGCATCCTGGAAATTGTCCACGACGAAAGGGTAATGTGACGGCGTGCACTCCCCGCTGAGGCGCGCCGGACGCGCATCACTCACAGCCGCCGTCGCTGCGGTCGCGATTTCAGCTGTTGCAGTGACTGTCGTCTCAACGGTTATGGTGCACCAACTCATTACGCCGCCGAAGAAGCGGCGTGAGGATCTGACGATACTCGAGGTCGGCGACGACCGCGTCACCTTTGCTCGGGATGCCGAGATCGGCGTGCCCGGACGCTACGGGCTCTGGGTCGGCGACAGCGTCGTGAAGCTCGGTGGCATCGTCCAAGAGACATTGGGAACTGTCACGCGCGCGGCTCCGGCGCAGACCGTCGCGGCTATCCGGGGTCGCCGACACGCTGCGCTCTCGGGAAACTGGCTGCTGGAACCCGAGGAACTCGATGAGCCTTTCGAGGAGGTGCTCGTCCAGACACCGCTTGGGCCCGCTCCCGCTTGGGTCGTCGGAGATCAGGGCGCGGATACGTGGTGCATTCAAGTGCACGGCCGGGCAACAACGCGGCGAGAGGTGCTGCGCGGCATCCCCGCATTCGCGAAGCGGGGAATTCCCTGCGTCGCGATCTCGTATCGGAACGACGGGGAAGCGCCGAGGAGCAAAGACGGTCGATACCGGCTCGGCTTTGACGAATGGCACGATGTCGATGCCGCGATCGAAGTCGCGCTCTCGAGGGGTGCGAAACGCATCATCGTCATGGGATGGTCCATGGGAGGCGCGATCGCGCTCAAACTCGCCAGGAAATCGAAGTTCCGCCGCAAGATCGCCGGCATCGTGCTGGATTCACCGGTTGCCAGGTGGGCGCCGACGCTGAAACTGCAAACGGGTGCGCTGGGTTTGCCCGTTTCGCTCGTGCACACGGCAACGCGGCTGCTGGAGAGCCCGGCAGCGAAACTCGCGGGAGGGGAGGCCCTGCGACTCGACGATCTCGACTCGGTACGTCATGCCGCTGCATACACAGCGCCGATACTGCTGCTGCACTCCGTTGATGATGGCTTCGTGCCACCAGAGGGATCCCGAGAGTTCGCGCAGGCACGTCCCGACATCGTGGAATACAGAGAGTGGCATACCGCGCTGCACACGAAGCTCTGGAACCTCGACCCGGAGCGCTACGAGCAGGAGATCGGCGAATGGCTCGACGCGCACGGGCTCACGGCTGGACGCCCGGAATAGGTGAGAGACCTGCGTTCGGGAGGCTCGCGAAAGACCTCTTAACCTCTATCTTCCGCGACCTGCCTCTTGATGCGTGCGAGCATCCCGCCCATTCCACGTAGACGCAGCGGTGATACGAGCGCTGTCAGCCCCAGTGAATTCGGGAAATCCGATGGAACAGCCATGACATCCTCTGCTGAGCTCCCCTCCAAGCCCTGAATCAGAATCGATGCGAAGCCGCGAGTCGTCGGTGCTTCCGGTGGGGCACTCGCGTGAATCGAGACCTTCCCGTCGACGATCTCCACGATGATGGAGATCGGAGACTGGCATTCGACAACCTTCTCCAGAAGTTCGGGATGCTCGGCGAAGCGTTCAGGAAGCTCGGGCAGCTCGCCCGAGAACTCCAGGAGCAGGTTGAGACGCTCATTGGCCGGGATCGTGTTGAAGTCGGACGCGATACCGGAGAGTGCAGTGGGTACCGTCATCGGCTCTGCACCGTACCGGGCTCGGTTCCGATTGCGATGGGAACGCCGACAAGCGAGCCCCACTCCGTCCACGATCCGTCATAGTTACGGACATCCTCGTGACCGAGCAGGAACTTGAGGGCGAACCAGGTGTGGCTCGACCGCTCGCCGATTCGGCAATAGACGATGACGTCCTCGCCTTCGCCGACACCGGCACCCCGATAGATTCGTTCTAGCTCATCACGCGACTTGAACGTGCCGTCTTCGTTAACGGCTGTTCCCCACGGCACGGATGCGGCGGTCGGGATGTGACCGGCCCGCAGGGCGGCCTCCTCCGGGTACGCGGGGGCTGTCGTCCGCTCGCCGCTGTACTCCTCGGGTGAGCGCACGTCGACGAGCGGCTTCCCGAACGACGCGAGCACGTCATCCCGGAAGGCTCGGAGCGCACGGTCATCGCGGTGCCCTACGGACGGACGCGTCTGCTCCGGAGTCGGGACTTCGGTCGTGATGTCCCGTCCCTCAGCGATCCACTTGTCGCGGCCGCCGTCCATCAGTCTCGTGTTCTCATAGCCGTAGAGTGCGAACACCCAGAGCGCGTACGCGGCCCACCAGTTGGACTTGTCGCCGTAGAAGACGATCGTCGAGTTCTCATCGATGCCCTTGCTGCTCAGCAACTGAGCGAACGCGGCGGCATCAAGGTAGTCGCGAACAACAGGATCATTGAGTTCGGTGTGCCAGTCGATTTTCACGGCTCCCGGAATGTGACCGGTTTCGTACAGCAGCACATCCTCATCGGATTCCACGATCACGACGTTCTCGTCGTCCTTGTGCTCGGCAACCCACTCGGTTGAGACCAACTTCTCCGGGCGGGCGTACTCGGCAAATTTCTGTTCGCTCACGCTGCACTCCTTCAACTCGATATCCTCGGTGTGGTTCAACCGCTGACCACCATCCATTGTTCCACCATCGCAAAGCGCAGCATGTCTCAATCACGTACATCAATAGCAACTCGTCATCCGCGCACGGCCGCGGCCGAGCTCGTGAAGCAGCTCGTACCTCCCCGGCAGTTCCGCACGGCGACGTTCGACTCGTATCGCCCGGACCCCGAGTTCCCCTCCCAGGAGGAGGCGGTGTCGAAGATGCGGCAGCTGCGTGACGCGTGGGCGGGGAAGGGCCGCGGCCTCTTCAAGCGCGTGCCGAAGGTGAAACCGGGGATCTATCTCGACGGCGGGTTCGGCGTCGGGAAGACCCACCTGCTCGCCGCACTGTGGAAGTCGGTCGCGGGCAGGAAGTACTTCGGAACGTTCATCGAGTACACCGCGCTTGTGGGAGCACTCGGTTACAAGGAGGCGATCGATGCACTGAAGGGTGCTTCGCTCGTGGCGATCGACGAATTCGAGCTCGACGACCCCGGCGACACGATGGTCATGACGAGGCTGCTGGGGGAGCTGGTCGCTTCCGGCACGAAGATTGCGGCAACCTCGAATACGCCGCCCAACGCGCTCGGCGAGGGGCGCTTCGCCGCGCGCGACTTCCTGCGGGAGATTCAAGCGATCAGCGACCGGTTCGAGATCATGCGTATCGACGGGCACGACTATCGACAGCGTGACCTGGATGGTTCAGCGGAGGTCTACACGGGGGCTGAGCTTGACAGTATTGTCGCGGAAGAGGGAGGGACGATCGCCGTCGACGAGTTCCAGCCGCTGGTCGAGCACTTGTCTTCGGTTCATCCTTCACGCTATGTGGATTTGGTCTCGGGAATAGAGGGGGCCGTTCTTCGCGATGTGCGGCAGCTGACGGATCAGAACGAAGCGCTGCGCTTCGTCGCCCTCGTCGATCGGCTGTACGACTCGCAGGTGCGCATCTGGGCTTCGGGAACACCACTTGATGAGGTGTTCTCCGATGACATGCTCGGCGGCGGCTACAGGAAGAAGTACATGCGCGCGGTTTCACGCCTGAACGCACTGACTTCCGGCCAATTCTAGTCGGTAGACGCCGTTTGTGTTCTTGGCACGTGAACGGTCTGCAACGGCACTGAGCTGCTGCGAAATTGGCGATACGCACTGAACTGCTTGTTTTCTGGCCACTGTGGTGAGAAAACAAGCGATTCGGGTCGGAAAGCCGTAACACGGCGAGAGCTGTACCGACCCCGACTCCATCAGCATCGACGCAAAACCACTGATCATGCATCGACCCCGCATGGTGCTCGGTTTATCGTCATGCCATTGGTTGGATAACCGAGCAAACGCAAAAGAGTTGTGTTTCGGAAAGTACACTTGTGCTGTAAAGGACTTTACCGTTATTAAATTGCAACCTACGGCGCTTTCCATCGCAGCGTGAGAGGCGTAGCGTAATGACGCATCGACACACCGCGGTGTTCATCCGGCTTTCGGAGAGCACCGCGGTAACGCTCCCGAGCCGAGTGAACACGGCCTGTGCTCGAGTCAATATCACCGAGCAAGGAGCAACGGATGGATATCGCTTTCGGAGTCACGGCAACGGCTCTCGTCCTTTTCATGACGCCCGGGCTGGCGTTCTTCTACGGAGGACTGGTTCGAGCAAGAAGCGTCATCAGCATGATGATGATGTCGTTCGGCACGATCGGCCTCATCGCAGTGCTGTGGATTCTCTACGGGTTCGGCATGAGCGGCGTCGACACGCCCTTCGCATTCTCCGGAAACCCTTTCGCAGACATCGGGCTCGCAGCAACGCTTGCGGGGGAGAGCGCGAACACCGATCTCGTCGGTGTCGCGTACGGTTCCACATTCGCGATCATTACGGTTGCGCTGATCTCCGGATCGATCGCGGACCGCGCGAAGTTCGGTTCATGGCTGCTGTTCGCGGGAGTCTTTGCAACACTGGGGTACTTTCCGATCGCCGCATGGGTGTGGGGAGGCGGATGGGTCGAGTCGCTCGGTCAGCTGCTGGGCATGCCCGACGTCATCGACTATGCCGGTGGTCTCGCCGTGCACATGAACGCCGGCGCTGCAGCTCTTGCCCTCGCGTTCGTTCTTGGTCGCCGCGTTGGTTTCCAGAAGGGCTCGCACCGACCGCACAACGTGCCCTTCGTTCTCTTGGGCGCCGCCATCCTGTGGTTCGGATGGTTCGGCTTCAACGTCGGCGCTGAGTGGGAAGACAGCATGGCGGGCGCGGGCCTGATCGCCATCAACACGATCGGATGCACGGCTGCCTCGATTCTCGCTTGGATGGCCGTCGAGAAGATCAAGGACGGCAAGCCGACCGCAGTGGGTGCAGCGTCAGGCGCGGTTGCGGGTCTCGTGGCCATAACCCCCGCTTGCGCAAACCTCACACCCGGTTGGGCGCTCCTCCTGGGTGTGTTCTCAGGTGCGATCTGCGCACTCGCGATCGAGCTCAAGTACCGCTTGAAGTTCGATGACTCACTCGATGTGGTCGGCTTGCATCTCGTCGCGGGTTTCATCGGCACGATCTACCTCGGCTTCTTCGCAATCGACACCGGGCTCTTCTTCGGCGGCGGCGTCGGCCAGCTCGCTGTGCAGCTGGTATCCACCGTCGGCGTAGTGGTCTATGCGTTCGTCGTGGCCCTCGTCGTCGGATTCGTAATCGAGAAGACGATCGGATTCCGCCTTACCAACGAGGACGAGATCGTTGGCGCCGACACCGTCGAGCACGGCGAAAAGGCCTACGAGTACGAGCTCACGGAGACTGGGGCAGCCACGAGTCGTGACTAGCGGCCTCTAAGGGAACTGCATCGAGGGGAGTTACGACCAACGGTTGTGGCTCCCCTCAGCGATTCTCGTTGAGGGAACGCTCCAAGGATTCGAGTTCGGCGACAGCGTGCTGCGACGGCGGCGACCAGTGCGGATTGGCTAGTGCATCCTGTTCGCTTGCGCACTGCGCTGGCTGTTGATTCGTAGTGCAGACGTGGAGGGAAACTGAGCGATTGCGGATGGTGAACGTCACGGCACGTAGACAGCCGAGGCGGCACCGGACACAACGGCCCACACGTTCACTACAATCGCCAAACCCAGACATACCGCTGTGACGCTAATGACGACGACGCGCGAACCTCGTGTCATCGCGGCCGCAATTGACGCAGCAATGAGGAGAACGACGGCCAAAGCCAGAAAAACGATTGCGAAGGCATACGCGGCTGCCGTTTCGTCGTCCGTTGGCGCAAGAATAATCCAGAAGGCTGCGAGCAGCGCTGTGACCAGTGAAGTGGCGGCGAGTGAGATACCGATGCTCCAGTGGAGCCGTCTGCGACCTCCAGTCACTTGGGCCATGGGGTGATCTTATCTTCACCCATCCGTTCTGACCGAAGCGCAACATCTCGTTCACACGGAGACCGCAGCGCTAGCGCATGCACCGGCTTGGCCACGCAGTCGGCACAGTAGTCGCAAGATGATGGGCTCGGAGATGTTCGTACCTGCTGCAGCGGTTTGCGACGGCTACGAAAGAGATCTGACCCCGCTCGGGGTGTCGACCTGTGCAGTGAAGAGTTGCCGGTCACCTTCGTGCACCACGGGGGCATCACGGACACGGAGCCGCGCGTAAGTCTGCTCAGCTCGCTCCGGTTCAGGCGTGAACAGGTCGAACGAACGAAGCGTGGTTCCCTGATCGGGCATGTCGCGGGCCGGGTTCGATTTCGGGCTCCAATCGATCACCGGGGGAGCGATACCCCCGGCCGGGAGCTCCCCGTCATGCCGAAGTGTGAACCGCCAGGTTCGTTCGCCCCGTGACACGGGCGTCGCTGCTCCAAGAAGGTCGGCGTGAGAACGAAGCACTGTGCCAATCTCGTCCGTCTGCGCGACCCACGCGCGGAGTCTGCGGCCGTCATCCCATTCGCGTCGGACGTGATCGTTGTCGTCCAGACCGAACCACCGTGGTCGCGAAGGCGGCCGCGCTGCAGGGTCTATGGCGATGACCTCGAGAAAGACCTCGTCGCCCAGTCTCAGCAGGAGGTTGTGCGTGCCCATCTGAGGATGCTTTCCTCCTGGTGACATTTCAACGCCGAGCTCGTCGTAGACGTGAGCGGCACCCTCTTCGAGCGTGGGGGCGATGATGACGAGATGATCGAGCTGCAGCACGAAATCAGATTACCTTGGCACGTGGGCGTCGGGGTTGGTGCACCGGTTATGTTGCGTCGAGTCGCCGGGTAGTGCAAAGAATTGTTGGTGGGCGATGCCGGACTTGCGCGCGGCCTTCGGGGGTGGACGCGTGAGCGTGCACCCGGCCGCCAGCGCCGGAGCGTGCGTCCTGCACGCGGAGGAGCGACCGTTGGTCGTCGGTTCCTGCGTCGAGTCGCCGGGTAGTGCAAAGAATTGTTGGTGGGCGATGCCGGACTTGCGCGCGGCCTTCGGGGGTGGACGCGTGAGCGTGCACCCGGCCGCCAGCGCCGGAGCGTGCGTCCTGCACGCGGAGGAGCGACCGTTGGTCGTCGGTTCCTGCGTCGAGTCGCCGGGTAGTGCAAAGAATTGTTGGTGGGCGATGCCGGACTCGAACCGACGACCTCTTCCGTGTGAAGGAAGCGCGCTACCAGCTGCGCCAATCGCCCTTAGGCCGAAACAATCTTGCCACAGATCCGGTGTCCGTATCGCCACCTTTTGTCGCGGATATGCCTTTTGCCGCGTGTAGAGATAGACATTCCGCGGTATTGCGCGACTTTTCTGTAGTGCTCGCAATTCGATTTGCGCACAGCGTAGAATTGGGGCTAGTGTAATCCAAGTGCTCAGCGATGAGCCCCGCGGATGTGGCGCAGTTGGTAGCGCATCACCTTGCCAAGGTGAGGGTCGCGAGTTCGAGTCTCGTCATCCGCTCGAGAGTAATCTCAGGCCACCCGGTCTCAACCCCAAGTGATGGGGCCGAGGTGCCACCACGGTGGGGTGGCCGAGTGGTTAGGCAGCGGCCTGCAAAGCCGTCTACGCGGGTTCGAATCCCGTCTCCACCTCGTTGGATAACTTCATAGCCTTATAGGCGCGATTGGCGCAGCGGTAGCGCGCTTCCCTGACACGGAAGAGGTCACTGGTTCGATCCCAGTATCGCGCACGAGAGTGAGCCCCGGCTTCGGCCGGGGCTTGTTTCGTCTTTCGGCTGCTGAGTGTGCGAACCAGTGCCCTGCGGTCACTCCTTCGCCACGCGGGAGGCGTGGCTTCGGCGCTGGG
>NZ_CAMEFJ010000054.1 GCF_945915485.1 uncultured Agrococcus sp. | reverse complement strand
ATGATGCCGGTAAACACTACGTGTCCTTTCGGTCGGTGGGGGAGGCGATGATCAGAATGTCATCGCCGAGTCGGGTCAGTTCGTCGACCGACAAGCGGTGCTGCTCGTCGATGGTGGCAACACCGAGATCGCCAGTGGAGGTGAACGGGCCGCCGATCAGTGTCGGTGCGATGTATGCGTGAATAACATCGGCCAGACCCTGTCGGACGAACGCGCTTGCCAGTCGCGGGCCCCCTTCGACGTAGAGTCTCTGCACGCCGCGGGATGCGAGGTCCTGCAGGGCGGGCGCAATGGGCCCCGCGAAGGTCAGGAGTTCGCGCGGGTGCTGCCGGACGCGGGCGGTCGCGGGCACGTCCCGAGTTCCGAACACGACAGGGATGGGCTGCTCCCCATCGCGGATATCGACACCTGGCGGCCGAGCGGTCAGCAGCGGATCGTCGGCCACGATCGTTCCCGTCCCCACGGCGATGGCACCGTGCTGTGCTCGTTGCTCGTGCACGTGCGCTCTCGCTGCCGTTCCCGTGATCCATTGGCTCGTGCCATCGCTCGCCGCGCCTCGGGCGTCGAGGGACTGCGCCCACTTCACCGTGACGCGGGGGCGACCGTGCTGCTGCACGAACAGCCAGTCGCTGATCAGTGCGCGCCCCTCTTCGCTGTCTGTTCGTACGATGTCGATGCCGGCGGCGCGCAATAGCTCGGCACCGCCACCGCTGTCGATTCCGGGGTCGGACTGCGCGTAGACGACCCGGGCGATGCCGGCGTCGATGAGCGCCGCCGCACAGGGAGCCGTTCGACCGGTGTGGCTGCAGGGCTCGAGCGTGACGACTGCGGTCGCACCGCGAGCATCACGAGCCGCTACTCTGCTGAGCGCATCGATCTCGGCGTGGGGTGTACCAGCGCCTCGATGCCATCCTGTGGCAAGCACCTTGCCCTCGCTGCTCAGGATGACGGCGCCGACCTGAGGGTTGATGCCCCGGGGTCCGCGCAGCGCGAGATCGAATGCGTCTGTCATCGCGCTCTGCTCGGCGGCGGTGATGTGCATCGCTCTCCCTTTTCGGCTGGTTCGGGAGTCGCGTGCAGCCCGCGTGCGAGCGCGCGGGTCGATTGACGGGTGCTTCCTCCCATCCCGACTGTGACGGTCTGCGCAGGAATTTCGCCTGCCAGGCCAGCGTGACGCTGGTTCGTGGGCTATCACCACAGGTGCAGAATTGCGCTGCATCTCGGAGCACTCGACTCTCCTCGAGCGTACAACGTCGCGTCCCATCCGGCTATTCCGGCTGTGAAATCCGGACGCCGTCGAAGCGCAGAGCCAATCATCGGCTGCGCTCTCCTGCCCATCGCTTGTGCTCGCCGGTGATTCGCAAAACGTCTACTCAGAACACTTCTGGATAGACATCTCCCGAATCGCGGAGCCCGAGGTGGCGCGTGCGTGGATGCCACAGTGGGAATCGCGGGAAAAGCGAGGGCTTGCACTCGGAGCAAACGCGATATATCGTGAATGTAGCAGACGCGATATATCGCGAAAGTATCTTGAGATTGGGAAGCCATGAACACCACGCACCACACCTCGGACTCCGACTTCAGCGTTGAAACCTGGGTCGTGCCGCCGGGTGGTAGCCGCACGATCGACGTCGCGGGCATCGAGCGCCTGCGAGTCGGGTTGATCGCCGGCAACATCAACGTCATCGGTCACGACGGCGCCGATACGCGTATCGAGATCGAACAGGTCATCGAGCACGACGTGCACGTGACCGCCGAGAGAGGAGAGCTGCAGATCAACCAGCCGAAGCGGAACTGGCGCGATGCCTTCTCGACCGCTGCGTCCGTCATGCGCTCGCGCACGTCTGCATCCGTCACGGTGATGCTGCCGCGCAGCGCATTCGCGAAGATCGGCACGACGTCCGCGGAAACGCTCGTAAGCGGCATTCTGAACGGCGCTTCCGTGAACACGGTGTCCGGGGACGTTCAGCTCAGTCAGGTCTCCGGTCGCGTCGATATCAACACGGCGAGCGGTCGCGTGGACATCGACGGCCTGGACGGACACCTCGAACTGCGCAGCGTCAGCGGCGAGGTGACCGTTGCTGGAACCGGCGACAATCTGAGCGTCGAAACGGTGTCCGGCAACGTGCTCCTCGACATCGACGGATACCCCAAGCTGATCAGCGTCAACAGCGTCTCGGGGGACTCGACCGTGCGCGTGCAGCAGGGGGCGGGTTTGAGCGTCGACTTCAAGAGCCTGAGCGGGCAGTACGCAGTCGACGGCATCTCTGGGAAGGGGAAGGCGACGCCGCGCATCGATGGCGAACCGAGCATCCGTATCGCCTGCCACAGCGTCTCCGGTGACCTGACGGTCGTGCGACGATGAACGCAGTCTTCGCGCACGGTGACCTGCGGTTGTACCTGCTGCATCTGCTCTCGAGCGGACCGAAGCACGGGTACGAGTTCATCCAGCTGGTCTCCGATCGATTCGGCGGCACCTATTCTCCGAGTCCGGGCACCGTGTACCCGCGGCTGGCCAAGCTCGAGGCCGAGGGTCTCGTTTCGAGTGAACGACACGGCCGGACGACCAGGTACGAACTGACAGAGGCGGGCAGCGAGTACGTCGCGGCGCACGCCGAGGAGATCGCGGAGCTAGAGCGCTCGGTATCCGAATCCGTGCACTCGCTCGCCGATCAGGTGCGCGGCAACGTACGGGAGGCGATGAAGACCCTGCGTGCCGATCTAGCCGCTGCAAAAGAGCGGGAGGCGAACGAAGCGACGTTCAAGGCGCAGCGCGCGAGCGGCGAAACGGATGAGCGGGCTCAACAGCGACTGCGAGGTGCGGAGATCGATCGAGACCTCGTGCGGCTACGTCATGACACCAGGGCTTGGCTGCGAGAGCACGGAGCGGACACCGAGACTGCAGCGGCCATCCGTGATGAAATCGCTGCCTTGCGCGCACGAATCGGCACGCTGCTCGGGCGTTGAATTGGGAGTGCGCGGTGCGTTCACCAGCATGAGCGTCAGGTGTCTCAGCTCTCGGCATGGCCGCGTTATCGGTCGAGTTGCAGTCGCTGCCAGGTGACGCTGGTCACTACCGCGAATACGATCGGGACGATGGCGACGGTAGCGAGTTGCCCGGCGTGAACGGCCGTCGGCTGTAATGCCCATAGGGCCGGGGCTGAGAACGGCAACCAGGCTGCCGTGTCGGGGACCGCGATGGCGGTGACTTGCGCCGCGATGAGGAGCGCGATGGTCACGGCAATGCCGGGTAGTGAACCGCGTCCGAGCGAGGCTGCCCAGCCGGCCGGTGTCGCGAGCAGACCGGTCAGGATCGTCAGCATGCCTTGGCGAGCCAATTGGCGCCACACGTCGCTGTCGATGGGTCCTAGGTTCAGGATGAGTCCGGTGGCGAGGACGAGGACGGTGAGGGTGAGTGCGACGAGGACGGTCCAGACCAGGTGGACGGCGAATTTGGCCAGCGCGATGGTGGGTCGGGTGACGGGCAGGGCGAATAGGCCGGTGATGGTGCCGTCGGTGAACTCGCGGCCGAAGGCCCAGCTCAGCGCGACTCCGAAGGCGAGCAGCGCTCCGGCCGCGGTGATCTGCGCGGAGACGCCGGTCAGTAGATTCCAGCCGGAATGGTCGGCGAGTGGTCCGAGCTGAGCGAGGATTTGCTCGTTCCCGGCTCGCGCCGACGCGGTAAGCGTTGCGGCGAGCACCGCGATACCGGCGACGACGAGGATCGTGATGGTGCGCGGTACTGCGGAGGCGAGGGTTTTACGGTATTCCACGTACAATGCGGTTGCGGCGGGGTTCACGGTTGTCTCTGTTCGTCATCGTTGTGGACCATGTCGAAGAAAGATCGTTCCAGCTCACTGGCACCGGGGTCGAGGCTGCCAATGATCCGGCCGTAGTTCATGACGGAGATACGGTCAGCGATCCGGGCGACTTCATCGAGGTGGTGACTCGAGACCAGCGCCGCAGCGCCGTCGCGGGCGCGGCGCAACAGCAGTTCGCGCAAGAGGATCACTCCGGCGGGGTCGAGTGCGTTCGTCGGCTCGTCCAGGATGATCAGCGCGGGATGGTGCTGGAGTGCGGCCGCTAAACCGAGACGTTGCCGGTTGCCCTGTGATAATCGGCGGGCGGCGACCCGCGCGTAGCGGTCGAGAGCAAGATCGGTGATCGTGGAGTCGACGACGTCGGCAACCTGCGCAGGCTCCACCCCATTGAGTCTCGCGGCCAGTGCAAGGTTCTCCTGGGCGGTCAACTCGAGGTAGGCGAAGGGATGCTGCACGAAGTGCCCGACCCGACGCCATGCCCGTGCTCTTAGACGCGTGATCGGGACACCTTCGATTTGCACGCTGCCGGTCGTCAGACGGAGCATTCCGAGGATCGCCCGCATCAGCGTGGTCTTGCCGGCCCCGTTAAGGCCGACGAGTGCATGGACCTCACCGGCGGCAACCTTCAGGTCGAGACCGAACAGGCCCGCGTCAGCTCCGAACGCTCGCGTTGCGTTGCGGACGATCAGGTGTTCAGTCATCGTGGCTTTCCAAGGCGTTGAGCGCGCCCTCGATCGCGGTGCGCAATGTCCATCGCTCGTCGCGTGCCCACTCGAATATTGCGGCGGTGAGAGCAGCCAGGACCGCCGCCGCCACCGTGCGAGCGACCAGCACGTCAGCACCGTCTGCGATCAGCTGCTCGCTGATCCGCGTCTCCGTGGCCGTATGGGTCTTCGCACTCTTCGCACGCAATGATGCCGAGCCCGCGATGATCCTGACCCTGCGCTGCACAAGTTCCGACTCCGGCTCCGGCAGTTCGCCAAGCGCACACCGGATTCCACGTACGGTACGCTTCAGCGCGGGCGCGTCGGTCGGCTGCGCGGCAACGCTGTCTGCGATTGCGGGATCGTATGGATCGGTGAGGACAACCAGGTCTTTGCTGGGAAAGTGCCGGAAGAAGGTCATCTCCGTGACCTCCGCCTTCGCGGCGATTTGCGTAACGGTCGTCTCCTCGAACCCCTGGGTCTCGAAGAGGTCCATGGCGCACTCGGTAAGTCGCCTGTGCGTTCGCTCGTATCGTGAAGTAACCACCTGCACAATGTTAGTCACTAACAAAACAATTGTCACGGGTGACCGGAACTGCCGCCGCACCGATGTGAGAATCGCCGAGGCACGGCTGGCAAGGGACAACCCGACCGTGTGTGTGATGCCGATGGACGTTTCCAACGTGACGGTAGGCTGATGGCGTGAGCGATATTGAGATCGGCCGTAGCAAGCGCGGACGCCGCGGATTCTCGTTTGACGACGTCGCCGTCGTCCCGACCCGGCGCACCCGTGACACCGAACTGGTGAACCTGAATTGGCAAATCGATGCGTACCGCTTCGACGTTCCGTTCATCGGCGCACCGACCGACTCCGTCATGAGCCCTGCCACCGCAATAGCCCTCGGAAGGGCAGGAGGGCTCGGCGTTCTCAACCTCGAGGGTGTCTGGACGCGTTACGAGGACCCAGAACCACTGCTCGCGGAGATCGCCCAGCTGCCGGCAGATCAGGCCACGAGCCGTATGCGTGAGATCTACGCGGAGCCGATCAAAGGCGAACTGATCACCGCGCGGCTCGCGGAGATCAGGGAAGCCGGCGTCACCGTTGCGGGAAGCCTCAGCCCCGCTGAAGTGCTGCGTCACTACGAGACCGTGCTCGCGGCAGGAACCGACCTCATGGTGATCCGGGGATCGACCGTCTCGGCCGAGCACGTCTCGACGGAAGGGTCGGCTCCGCTCAACCTCAAGCAGTTCATCTACGAACTCGATGTTCCCGTCATCGTCGGCGGTGTCGTCACCTATACGGCGGCACTGCACCTCATGCGCACGGGAGCCGCAGGCGTTCTCGTGGGGTTCGGGGGAGGGGCTGCTTCGACGTCCCGCGCCGTTCTGGGCATCCACGCTCCCATGGCAACGGCCATCAGCGATGTCGCCGCTGCGCGACGCGACTACCTCGACGAATCGGGCGGCCGCTACGTGCAGGTCATCGCAGACGGGTCGCTCGGCACATCCGGTGACATCGTCAAGGCGTTCGCAATGGGATCGGATGCCGTCATGCTCGGCACCGCGCTCGCTCGCGCAACCGACGCACCGGGCCGCGGCTGGCACTGGGGGCCGGAGGCCCACAACCAGAAACTGCCGCGCGGCAACCGGGTGAAGGTCGATCAGCTCGGCGACCTGGACGTTGTCTTGAACGGACCTTCGCCGGTCGCAGACGGCAGCGCGAACCTCATCGGCGCGCTCCGCACGGCACTCGCAACCACCGGGTACCGCGAGGTGAAGGAATTCCAGCGCATCGACGTTGTGCTCAAGAGCTAAACACACGGGAGGGCCACCATGAACAGCAGCGCGAAGCAGCGCAAACGAGTCTCACGTTCTCGAAAGCTTGGCCCGAAGCAACGAGCGGCCGCGATCGCATCCATGCGCGAGCGCGAGGTCGATGTGCTCGTCATCGGCGGCGGCGTTGTCGGCGCCGGAGCAGCGCTCGACGCGGCAACGCGCGGCCTGCGGGTCGGCCTGATAGAAGCGAGAGACTTCGCGTCCGGCACGTCGAGCCGATCGTCGAAGCTCATCCACGGCGGTATCCGATACCTCGAGCAGATGAATTTCTCGCTCGTCCGTGAGGCCCTGATCGAGCGCGGACTGCTGCTGCAGCGCCTCGCTCCTCACCTCGTGAAGCCCGTGAAGTTCCTGTATCCGCTGCAGACGCCGATCGCCGAGCGCTTCTACATCGGCGCGGGCATGGCGATGTACGACGCCTTCAGCTACACCGGCTTCATGAAACCGGGTGTTCCGAGGCACCGCCACTACACGAAGAAGCAGCTCGTCAAACAGGCCCCGGGCCTCGACACCGACAAGATCATCGGCGGGCTCGCCTACTATGACGCGCAGGTCGACGACGCGCGCTTCGTTTCGACGCTCGCGCGAACGGCATCCTTCTACGGTGCGCACGTCGCGAGCCGGGTCAGGGCGGAGGGGTTCCTGAAGGTCGGAGAACGCGTCGTCGGCGTGCAGGCGCACGACCTCGAGACGGGTGAACGATTCGAGATTCGCGCACGCCAGGTCGTCAATGCAACGGGCGTCTGGACGGGCGATACGCAAGCCATGGTCGGCACGCGCGGCCAGTTCAGGGTGCGCGCGTCGAAGGGCGTGCACCTCGTGGTACCCCGTGACCGTTTCCACTCGTCGATGGGGCTGCTGCTGCGCACGGAGCGGAGCGTGCTCTTCGTGATTCCGTGGGGCAGGCACTGGATCATCGGCACGACCGACACCGACTGGGAACTCGATAAAGCGCATCCCGCGGCGACCGCTGCCGACATCGACTACATCCTCGACAACGTCAACGAAGTGCTCATGACGAAGCTCACGCGCGAGGATGTCGAGGGAGTGTACGCGGGGTTGCGGCCGCTGCTGTCGGCGGGCGAGGGTGCTTCAACAGCATCCCTGTCGCGGGAGCACCACGTTGCGCACACGGTGCCGGGCCTCGTGATCATCGCGGGCGGCAAGTTCACGACGTACCGCGTCATGGCCAAAGACGCCATCGACGAAGCGGCGGCAGCAATGGACGGCAAGGTGCCGCCCTCGTGCACGGAGGAGATTCCGCTGCTCGGGGCGGAGGGCTACCGGGCTGCCTGGAACAAGCGGGCAAAGATCGCGAGGGCGTTCGGTGTGCACAAGCATCGCATCGAGCACCTGCTGAACCGTTACGGTGTGCTCACCGACGAGCTGCTCGAGATCATCAGAGACGACCCCTCGATGCTCGAGCCGCTGCCGGGAGCAGACGATTACATTCGCGCCGAGGTGCTGTACGCGTGTCTGCACGAGGGCGCGCTGCACCTCGACGATGTGCTCGCACGCAGAACCCGCATCTCGATCGAGTCGTGGGACCGAGGGGTGGCGGCGGCTCCTGTCGCAGCCGAGATCATGGCGGCCGCCCTCGGCTGGGACGCCGAGCAGGTTGAACGCGAGGTGAATACTTACAACAGGAGGGTCGCGGCAGAGATCGACAGCCAACAGCTGCCGGATGACGAGTCGGCGGACCGCGCCCGCCTCGAAGCGCCGGAGATCATCCCGATGGGCAGCCTGCCGACGCAGGAAACGGTCGGTACACGAGCGAGCGACGCGCAGTAATCATCGCGCGGCTTCTTGCCTGGGCCCAGGCGGAGGGGTGCGCGCTAGTGCGACTGAGCCGTCAGCGTGTGCCGACGCTCGAGCCACAGAATCGACGTCACAACCGCGAAGCCGATCACCATGGCGATGATGAGCCCGAACATCGGTGTTTCGGGGCCGTCGAGCGCCTGATTATCCCACGGCCACAGCGCGCGGAGCGAGCCTGCCATGAGCCCCGTGAGGATCACCATGGTGATGTGTCGTTTGTGGGTCAGCAAGTACTGCAGCAGCTTCACGAATGCGGTGAGCCCGGTGGCGGCCCCGGCCGCAAACGTCAGGATGTACGGGATATCGACGCTGCGCACCGCTGTGAGGGTCGGTTCGTACATGCCGAAGGTAAGCAGGATGAACGAACCGGAGAGCCCCGGAATCACAAGCGCACAGATCGCCACTGCGGCGCTCAAGAACACCGTCCAGAGGCTTATGACGACGTCGACGCGCGGAAGGCCGAGGAGCAGGAAAGCGGCGATGGCGAACAGGAGCGCGAGCCCGTAGTTCCAGAGCTTCCATCGTGACCGGGATTCCTGATAGGGGATCGGCAGGCTGCCCAAGACAAGGCCGAAGAACGCCGCGTACACGATCTGCGTGTGGTTGTGGACGATGGGCTCGAGGATGACGATCGCGAGGATCAGGAACGTCGCCATGCCGAGCAGCGCGGGAATTACTACGCCCCACTGTCCGCGTTTGAACTCCTCCTTGGCTGCTCCGAGTCCGCGACCGCGGAGTCCGTCGGTCAGCGTCAGCCGGATGCCTCCGAGCACGTGGCCCGCCCCGTTGATGAGGTCATCGTAGAGTCGCACGATCAGCGCGACCGTTCCGCCGCTGGTGCCGGGGAGTGCTTCCGAGGTGCCGACGGCGCCGCCGCGCAGGAAGTTCAGAAACCAGGTCATTTCGAATATCCTGCCATGCTCGCACTCTTCGTGAGCTCGAACACGGGAGAAATCATGTCGCGGAATGACTCACGGGCGTTGGCGCTGCATTCGCTGCGGGGGTTGGGGTCGCTATGCGCGTCGAATTCCGACCCCCAAGGCTGCACCGAGGGCGGCGTCAGGAGTACGACCGGACCGGTAGACTTGACGGGTGAGTTCGCAGCCGGGGTTCTGGGAGGTCGCGCGTCGACCCCAATGGATATGGACCCTCGTTGCCTGCCTCATCGTTGCCGTGATCTTCGGCATCCTGGCGAATTGGCAGACCGCCCGCGCCATCGAACACGGGCAGGGTGATGACCGAGATACAGAGACGCCGGTCACGCTCGAATCGGTCGCAGCTCCCGGCGAGGTACTGACGACCGAGGCCGGCGGACGCATCGTGACCGTCACCGCATCCCTGCAGCCGGACGACTTCATCGTGCTCGAAGGTCGGCACCAGGAGGGCGAGAGCGGATGCTGGATCACCGGTCGCGCGCTCGTGAGCGAAGGCCATCACGAGGGGGCGAATCTCGCCGTTGCGATCGACTTCGTGCCCGAATGCGAAGGGATCGAGCCACGGACTGCCGAGCTCTCGGAGCAGGCCGGCGAGCCGAGAGAGCTCGTCGGCCGCTACATGCCGAGCGAGGCACCGACGGAGAGTAACTTCGAGCAGGGCGAATACACGATGAGCGTCGCGCTGATGATCAACCTCTGGAGCGACTACGAGCCGCCGGTGTTCTCCGGTTACCTCCTGCTGCACGACCCCGAGAATCCGGGGGAGTCGCTGTCGATCCACTCCGAGCCTCCCACAACGCAGACGCAACTCAACTGGCTGAACGTCTTCTACGCGCTCGAATGGGTGCTGTTCGGCGGCTTCGCGATCTACCTCTGGTATCGCCTCGTGCAGGATGATCGCGAACGCGAGGGCGAGGCCGACGATGACGACGAAGACGACGGTGGCGATGTTGACGGACTCCTCCCTCCCGAGACCCAGGCCGACTCAGCGACCGACGCTACGGAATCCGAGGAGTTCGTCGCCCGGTAGCCGTTGCGCTCCTACCCGTCGCTGCTGGAACCCGAAGGTGCGAAAAACTTCGAAGCGTGACGGTCATTCTTCGAAGTTTTTCGCACCCAATGGTCGGTCTTCGCGGATGCCCGTGCACCGACAATCGCGTTTCGCTGCTGAACCGCCGCTCTGGATCCGGCGCCGAGCCGCCGTACTTCCGTGGATGCACCACGCGATAGAATCGTGGGGTGCCGAAACCCATCGACAATCTTCACAAGATCAGACCAGCGATCACGTTCTACCGGGTAATGGCCTACGTGGCAGGTGTCGGGCTGCTGCTGCTGGTGGCCGAGATGGTGCTGAAGTACTCTGCGCTGCACGTGGAGTTGTTCGCCGGCGGCGACGGCGGCCTCCTCTACTTCGCGCCCGTCGTCGCCGAACCGCAGTGCCAGTGGTACTCGCTGTTCGTCCCGGGGGGCATGGGATGCGAGATGCATTCGACCGGCACGGGCTTCAACATCTCGCTCTTTATTCTAATCGCGCACGGCTGGCTCTATGTCGTGTACGTCTTCGCGTGCTTCCGGCTCTGGCAGATGATGCGCTGGAAGGCGCTGCGCCTGCTGTGGATGCTGCTCGGTGGAGTCGTGCCGTTCCTATCGTTCTTCGTGGAGGCGCACATTCACAAGATCGCGGTGAGGGAGTACGAGGAACTCGCGTCGAAGCGAAAGGCCCGTGAAGAGCGCCGAAAGGCAGCAAGCGCCGCGAATGCCAATACGGGAGAGGACGCATAGTGTCAGACACAGCCCAGCAACCTGTTCTGGTCGTCGATTTCGGAGCCCAGTACGCCCAGCTCATCGCGCGCCGCGTGCGCGAGGCCTCGGTGTACTCGGAGATCGTCCCGCATTCGATCACGGCCGAGGAGATACGCGAGAAGAACCCCGTCGCGATCGTGCTCTCCGGCGGACCCTCGAGCGTGTATGCCGAGGGCGCCCCGAGTCTTGACCCGGGCATCCTGGAGCTCGGCATACCGACGCTGGGCATCTGCTACGGGTTCCAGGTGATGGCGCAGCAGCTCGGGGGCGAGGTCGCGAAGACCGGCAACCGCGAGTACGGCTCCACGAACGCGTCGATCTCCGAACCCGGCACGCTGCTGGCGGACCTGCCGGTCGAACAGATCACCTGGATGAGCCATGGCGACTCGGTCGCGAGAGCACCCGAGGGATTCACGGTGCTCGCATCGACGACCGAAACGCCCGTTGCTGCGTTCGAGGACACGCAGCGCCGATTCGCGGGCGTGCAGTGGCATCCGGAGGTCAAACATTCGCAGTTCGGGCAGCGCGTCATCGAGCGATTCCTGCACGACATCGTCGGCCTGCCCGGCGATTGGACGAACGCGAGCGTCATCGACGAGCAGGTGGCGCGCATCCGTGAGCAGGTCGGCACGGGCCGCGCGATCTGCGCGCTCTCGGGCGGCGTCGACTCGGCTGTTGCGGCTGCTCTCGTGCAGCGCGCGATCGGCGAGCAGCTCACCTGCGTTTTCGTGGACCACGGTCTGCTGCGGCAGGGGGAGCGCGAGCAGGTCGAGCAGGACTTCGTCGCGTCGACCGGGGTCCGTCTCGTGACGGTGGATGCGCGCGAACGATTCCTGACGGCGCTCGCGGGAGTCTCCGATCCGGAGGAGAAGCGCAAGATCATCGGCCGCGAATTCATTCGGGTGTTCGAGCAGGCCCAGACCGACCTGATCGCCGAGAACCCGGACGACCCGGTTCGCTACCTCGTGCAGGGAACGCTGTACCCGGACGTCGTGGAGTCCGGCGGCGGCTCTGGCACCGCGAACATCAAGAGCCACCACAATGTCGGCGGACTGCCAGAAGACATCGACTTCGAGCTCGTCGAACCGCTGCGCGCGCTGTTCAAAGACGAAGTGCGGGCGATCGGCCGTGAGCTCGGCGTGCCGGACGAAATCGTCTCCCGTCAGCCGTTCCCGGGGCCGGGGCTCGGCATCCGCATCATCGGCGAGGTCACCTGGGAGCGGCTCGAACTACTGCGCAAGGCGGACGCAATCGCCCGTGCGGAGCTCACGGCGGCGGGTCTCGACTCGGAGATCTGGCAGTGCCCCGTCGTGCTGCTCGCGGACGTCCGTTCTGTCGGCGTGCAGGGGGACGGGCGCACCTACGGGCACCCGATCGTGCTGCGGCCGGTCTCGAGCGAGGACGCCATGACGGCCGACTGGACGCGTCTGCCGTACGACGTCCTCGCGCGCATCTCGAATCGCATCACGAACGAGGTCGAGGACGTCAACCGCGTAGTTCTCGATGTGACGTCGAAGCCTCCCGGCACGATTGAATGGGAATGACGAAAATTCGATCCTATGGATCGAATTTTGGTCATTCATATAAGGGAGGAACCTCCGCTGCGTTTGGCGTTCGAAGCGAGAAGAGGGACAGGCTGTCCTGCGGACCGTTATTCATGCAAGGGTTGGACCATCGGTACGTTTAGCGTTCGGAGCGTCTTCGATCCTGCGGATCGAAAAATTGGCTATGCACCTGACGACCAAGACACGGGCGCCGAGACGGCGATCGCCGCTCCGCGCAGCGCTGGCGTCGCGGCAATGGGCCGAAAGGACCATTGCGCTTGGAGTTCCAGCGCGCAGAAAGGCAGGGACCAGTTCTACTACAACGTTCGGAAGCGGGCCGATCCTGTGGAGCGAAAATTGGCTAGAGCCTGACGACCGGGACGGTCGTGAGTGCTGGCGTCGCGGCGATGCTGCGAAAGGACCATCGCCCTTCGGGCTCCAGCGCGCGGGATGGACAGTGGCCAAGCGATGTCCGCTAAACATCTGTTGCTGAGCGAACAATTTGGCCACAATCATCTGTCACAGGTCAGAACCACAGTTCAAGACGAATGTCGAACTGATCGCCGACCCGGTCAAGCAGTTCGTTGTGCAGGCGTACGCCCTCTAGATCGAACCAACGACGCCGGTCTTCGGTGCCGAAAGAACCGGTCTCCTCGTTCGCGTGCTTCGTGAAGAAGCGCGCCCACTCTTCCAGCCTCGCAATGAGTTCGGCGGGAAGCAGAGCGTTCCAGTCTGGTCGCTCCTCGGCAGGCCACATGAAGTCTTCAAGTGGCCACGTGTAGCCATAGTCGACGAAGAGCCGAAGCCGTACTCTTCCATCGCTCATTACTAGCAAGCCGGTGCGTTTCCAGAGGGATACGAGGTAGTTACTCGCTTATTGAGAAAAGACGTAACATTGATATTCATCCTTGGTGGTGTATAGAGCGCCTTTACCCCTTAATTTATTCTACGGTTACATAAAAAACTGGGCATGTCTAGGGTTCAATCGGGCTGCGCAAGGAGAACATGGCGGTTTCGAGCGGTCTGCGGTGGAGAAGCTTATAGGTCTAGCACCAGGCGGGAGCGCAATACCAACGACAGTTTTTCCTTTCCAAACCTATGCGCGGTTGACCCCGGGAACAATTGAGCCATCGAAATCCGTAACCGGTATCCGGAAGCTTTCGATGCCGAGTACCGTTGGTCTATACGTGTACGAGTAACAGGTAAGGGCGTGGACATGACGCTGACCGAGGGTCGGGTGGCGCAGCTGCGCCAGGACTTCCCGATCTTGCAGACCGAAGTGCACGGGCATCCCCTCGTGTATCTCGATTCGGGAGCGACCGCTCAGCGGCCCGCTCCGGTGCTGGATGCCGAGCGCGACTTTCTCGAGCAGCACAATTCGGCCGTCCACCGTGGGGCGCACACGCTCGCTGGGCTGTCGACGCTCGACTTCGAGGACGCCCGTGAGACGGTGGCGCGTTTCGTCGGCGCGGACAGCGATGAGATCTCGTGGGCGTCGAACGCGACGGACGCGCTCAACACGGTCGCGATCGCTCTGGCGAAGGCCAACGCGGCAGGATCGGCGTCGGGGCGGATGCGCATCGGCCCCGGCGACGAAATCCTGGTGACCGAGGCTGAGCATCACGCGAACCTCGTGCCGTGGCAGGAACTCGCGGCGCTGACCGGCGCGACGCTCCGGTGGGTCGAAGTCGATGATGCGGGCCTCTGGGGAATCGACGACATGCGTGAGAAGCTGACCGACCGCACGCGCGTCGTCGCGTTCGCCCACGTCTCGAACGTGACCGGGATGATCGCTCCCGTCGAGGAGGTGGTCAAGGCCGCCCGCAGCGTCGGTGCGCTCGTCGTGCTGGATGCGTGCCAGGCGGTGCCGCATCGCGCCGTCGACTTCCACGCGCTCGGCGTCGACGCCGCTGCGTTCTCTGGGCACAAGATGCTGGGCCCCAACGGCATCGGCGTGCTCTATCTCGCCCGTGAGTTCGGTCGTGAGCTGCCTCCGGCGCGCACCGGCGGCTCCATGATCACGACCGTGACGATGGAGCGCAGCGAGTATCTCGACCCGCCGCAGCGTTTCGAGGCCGGCACGCAGCCGGTGCCGCAGGCCGTCGGACTGGCGGCCGCGGTGCGATACCTCGAATCGATCGGCATGAATGCCGTGGAGGCGCACGAACGGCAGCTCGCGGAACGCCTCGTGAGCGGACTCGAATCCATTGACGGCATCCGCGTCGTCGGGCCCGCCGCAGGTGTTGACCGCTCTGGCTTAGCATCCTTCATCGTCGATGGCGTGCACGCGCACGACGTGGGGCAATTACTCGATGTGCAGGGCATTGCGGTGCGGGTCGGACACCACTGCGCGCAGCCGCTGCACAGGCGGTTCGGTGTCGCGGCGACGACAAGGGCCTCGGCCTACGTGCACACGACCGAGGCCGAGATCGACAGGCTGCTGGAGGCTGTCGCAGGTGTTCGCGGCTACTTCGGGGTCGACGCGTGAGCGACCCGCTGGCCGGCCTGTACCAGGAGCTCATTCTCGAGCACTCCAAGCGGCGCGATGGTGAGGGGCTGATCGAGGCGTTCGACGCCGAGCGCTTCGACCGCAACCCGACCTGCGGCGACGAGATCCGATTGCGTATCAGGGTCGATGACGCGGGTGTCATAACCGGCCTCGGATGGGAGGGCCAGGGATGCAGCATTTCGCAAGCATCCGCATCCGTTCTCGCCGGGCTCGCCCCGGGGCTGACGCGCGTTGACCTCGAGGGCCGCATTGAGGCGTTCAGAGAGCTGATGCGCTCGCGCGGCGGTGGCGTGGGCGACCCCGAGGTGCTGGAAGATGCGGTGGCGTTCGCGGGCGTTTCGAAGTTCCCGATGCGTGTGAAGTGCGCGATGCTCTCCTGGACCGCCCTCGAAGGCTGCCTCGCCCAGTTGCGCTGACTCGTCGTCGGTACGTGTTGACGCACAGTGCATGACCATCTATCCTCTGATCAACTATCGTATTTGTATTCGAGGGTTGAGTGAGGCATGAGATCAACGAAGAAACTCATTGTGTTCGGAGCAAGTGGCCTTCTTATCATCGGCACTTTTCAGGGGGTTCCTATTACTGAGGCGGTCGCAGCGGAGGACCATTATGGATCCATTACGTCCGATGAATCCTTCGAAGCCTCGGGTGCGACGGACTACGCGGCGGACTCTTACCAGGATGAGTTCGGTGCCCCGGCAGAGGTTGCTCAAGCAGCGATCATCGATCAGGAGAGGCTCATCGACCTGGTACATGATGAAGAGATAGAGCTCGGCGTAGACGCTGATGTATGGGTACAGTCCCAAGAGGATGGCCAAGCCATTCATGTGCGGACGTCTGATCAAGAGATAGTTCAGGCCTTTGAGGGGTTTGAGTTTGAAGCAAGCGAAGTTGTATTCGAAGCATCCAACGCAGACATACAGCTGATGAATTTTGACGATGATGCGGTGGAAAGTGCCATCCTCGAAGTATCCCCCGGGCTGCAGGGCTTCTATGTGGCGGTTGAAGATGGGGCGTTGGTTATTGATACCTCTGATGTATTGAGTGACGCTGAAATTGACCGAATCCGTGACTCCACGGGATACGCCGCTGTTGAAGTCCAGCATTCTCCAGAAGAAGCTGGCAATATGCTTACTGCACGGGGTGGTGCTGCGATGTCATCCTGCACTTCGGGCTTTGCCGCAAGGAGCGGTAATCTGAATGGATTCTTCACCGCAGCTCACTGCAGAAATAGCGTTCAAAGGCTCTACTCAGGCCGGACCACGGGTAGCACGTCTGTGCCTGCGACGTTGCGTAGTTACGTGCACAATGCAAATGCTGACATCGGGTTCTATAGTGTCCCAGGAGGTAACAGCGTCTCTCGTATCATCTATGCCTCCAACACAACTACTCATACGGTCACATCTGCTCGCAGTATCCCGACAGGAGTTCAAGCTTGCTCCCGAGGGAAAGTTAGCGGTTGGCGATGCGCCACTGTGACGTCAGTCAACTATCGTCCAACATGGGGTGATGCTTGCCCTGGTACTTGCAATGCCGCGTTTATCCGTGCCAATACTGGTGGCGCTCCGGGGGACAGTGGCGGACCGCTGGTTGTGGGCAATAGCGCAGTCGGAATTCTGCAAGGTGGAACGGCCAGTTGGCTTTCCTACTCCAGTATCGGCTACATTCCCTCCGGAACTTCGCTCGTTCTGAGTTGAGTGTCTCATGCAGAAATTGGCGAAAGCGCCTCTTGTTGCCCTGACCGCTATGGTTGGTGGGCTGCTTGGATTGGTCGCCTGTTCGGCGGGAAGTGGTTTGGATTACGCTACATACACCACTACGGGGACTGGCGCCGGTGCTATGGCGCAGTTGACTGGCGAGATCCGTGATGAGGGAGGCTGCCTCACGATTGTGGATGAAGAGGGCATGACCCACGTGCCTATCTTTGCATCGAACGACCCACGTCCTCAGGCGCTGCAGGATGGGGAACATGTTGAGTTCGGTGGTGGCTACTCAGACACATTCACGCAGGAACATGATGTTCCCGATAGTTGCTCCGCCTTACTCCATCCAATTTTCACAGTGAGTGAGGAGTTCTAACCCTCTTTCGAGTTGTAGACAGGCGTCCCAGGAAAAGAGGAGAACGTCTTCG
>NZ_CAMEFJ010000053.1 GCF_945915485.1 uncultured Agrococcus sp. | reverse complement strand
GCTCAGAACGCTTCTGAACAGGCGCCTCGCTTCTAGGCGGTGCCCAGTACCTCCGATTCGAGCCGTGCGTAGCTGTCCTCCATGCCATCGATCATGCCGGTGGCGAGGATCTGGTCGCGCAGCCCCGCATCCGGATAGGTGATGACGAGCGACAACAGTGTTCCGTCTTCCACGGGTGTCAGCGTCAATTCGTTGTACGTCGTCGGCCCGTCCGTGTCGATCATGCGCTCGGTGGTCACTTCGCGGTATGGCGCTTCACGCTCGAGCAGTTCGCCGACGAAGCCGAAGCGGTCTCCCCCTCCTTCGCGCTCCCACTCGAAGCGGTTGCTGTCTCCGACTTCTGCCGCGAGGTCGCACACCGGCATGACCCAGCCGTCGCATCCCGTCTGCCAGCGCTGCAGAAGCTCCACGTCGTGATGGGCCTCCCACACCTGCTGCAGGGATCCGCGGATGACGCGACTGACGCGCACGTGCGTGTCCGTGAGGTTCTGCGACTGGGTCTTGAGGTCAGCGGCGAAGGATGCGAGGTCGGCGAGCACGTCGTCGATCTGCCCCATCGCTGCTCGTGTGCCCTCTTCCATGCCCATCTCGACGAGCGACTCCAGCTCTTCGAGCGAGTTGAAATAGGTGGTGGTGACGAGTCTGGAGCCGTCGGCGGTCTCTTGGAAGTTGAAGACCATCCGCATGTCGGGCATATCGGCGTTCGGTTCGCCATCGGGCCCTGCAAAGCCGTCTTTCACTTCGAACGAGTTGGGTTCGTTGACGTCCAGGAACTCCCAGTAGCCTCCCGAACGCTCACCGTCTGGGCCGGTCATGAAGTACTCGGACGTGCCGCCCGGTACCAGGTCGTGTCGCGTGAACGATGCGGGCCATCCCGGCGGGCCCCAGAACCGCTCGAGCTGCCTCGGGTCAGCATAGGCATCCCAAAGTCTGCGAACGGGAACGGGGAAGTCGGCGACGATCTGCATCGTCAGGGCTTCAAGGTCTTTTTCTACCGATGTGATGGGCATGGGGAATCCCTCCTCGTTGATTGATTCATCCCGCACTGAGCAGATCGTCGAGCCGTGAGATACGACTTCGCCAGATCCGTTCATAGGAGTCGAGCAACGATCGTGCTCGGCCAATGGCTGCCGCGTCGCCGCGGACGAGCCGCTCGCGACCGCGCTGGTGCTTTGTTATGAGCCCTGCCTCCTCGAGCACGGCGACATGCTTCTGCACTGCTGCGAACGACATGTCGTACATCGCCGCGAGTGACGAAACACTCGCTTCCCCCGCGAGAGTGCGGCGCAGGATGTCCCGCCTCGTGGCGTCGGCGAGGGCCCGGAAGATCCGGTCGACCTCCGCGTCTGTCAAAGCACTATCTACAACCATTTGGTTGTAGATTAGTGATGTGAGCAGCCCCAGTCAAGAGGCGGTCGATTACTCGAAGGCGAGGTAGGGCCCGGGTTTGCCGGTTTCGGCGATCGTGAAGCGCCGCTCGAGCCCGGCGGCCCTGATCATCTCGACCTGCTGCGCGAACAGCTCGCTCGTGACGAACAGAACGCCATCGAACTCCCACTCGGTCTCGAACCAGCGGCGCAGGGATTCCAGCAGTGCACGATCCAGACCGCTCTCGAGCCGCGACTCGCGGACCCAGAAGTACACGGTTGCCTCGAAGTCCTCCCAGGAGCGATCGGCGAGGGGGGTGACGGTCGCGTTCGCGAACATCTGCGCGTTCGTCGCGATGATATACACGCAGCCGAGGCATTCGGTCTCGTCGTTGGTCAGCACCGTGTACGTGAACGCACCGTTCTCGGCATGGCGCCGTTCGAGCTTCTCGAGATCCTCGCGGTTGGCTTCGACCGTGAAGTCGTCTTCCGGCCACGTCGTCTGCTCCCAGAGCCGCAAGAACTCCTTGCTCTCCATGACGGCGTCGTAGTCGAGCCGGTCATCGCTCGCGAGGATGGGGCGGAGAACGAAGCTCTCGGTTTCGAGCCTTTCCGGAACGGCGAACTCGATTTTGTCGAATGGCATGCTGCATCTCTCTTCGTCGTGGCGGTTGATCGATCACTGCGGCAGCCGCTGTCGCGTGCCGAGCCCTACAGAATAACGGACCACCCGGGGCCCCACCACTCGCGACCCGTCTCGGGAAGGTCAACCGCGGTCGAGCGACTCGCGAAGCGCCGGCTCCAGCGTCGGGTAGCGGAACTCGTACCCCGCGGCGGTCAACCGCTCCGGCAGCACCCACCTGCTCTTCAAAATCAACTCGGTCTCGGTGCGGATCATGATCGCCCCGAGTTCGAGCATCCAGCGCGGCATGGACACTCCGACCCGCGCGCCGAGCACTCGCCGCACCGTCGCCATGAACGACCTGTTGTCGACGGGGTTCGGTGACACCGCGTTCACGACCCCCGCCGTCTCGTGCTGTTCGAGAAAATCGATGATGCCCGCAACGTCTTCGATATGCACCCAGCTGTACCGCTGCCGCCCCTTACCGGCACCCGGAAAGTGCGCCGTCCCCGCAGCGCGTCGCGCCCGCGAAACGGGCCATCTGCCATCGTGCTGGGCGCCTCCGAGCCCGACTCGCGCGAGTCGGCGCAGCGTGCCGAGCACGCCTCCGTCGCCGAGCACGATTGCGGTGCGTAAAGCGATTCGACGCGTCTTCGGCAGGTCGCGCGAGAAGAGTGCCGCCTCCCACGCTTTTGCGACCTCGACCGAGAAACCGGTGCCGATCTCCCCTTCCGACTCGGTCATGGGGCGATCCTCCGCATGGCGGTAGATCGTGGCGGTCGACGAATTGATCCAGAGTGCGGGCGGATGCTCGGCGGCGGCGATCGCGTCGGACAGTGCGGCCGTCGTCTCCAGCCGGGACGAGAAGATCATCCGCCGGTTATCGGGGGTGTATCTGCAGTTGACGCTCTTGCCCGCAAGTCCGATCACGAGGGCGGCCCCGTCAACTGCTCTCGCGACCCCAGCGGCGTCTCCCCAGCGGAGGTCGGCGCCCGAACGGGAGATCGTGACGACCTCGCGGCCCTGCCGACGATAGCGATCGACGAGATCCTGCCCCATGAAGCCCGTCGATCCGCCGATGACGACTCGGCCCGTTTTCGCAGGCTGGGTCATGTTTCCTCCTCGATCCGGTAGGTGAATGAGCCCTCGTATTCGTACACGCGCCCCAGCCCCGGTACATCGATCGTCAGGTGCACGCGCTGCTTCTCCGTCGTATCGTCGTAGCGCTCCGTGAGCCGAACTCGCGGAGCGGCCCACTGGGGCAAGCGCAGTCTCGCTCGGCCGAGCTTGACGCCGACGGCTCGGCTGGTCAGCCGCAGTTCGCCGTCCACGATGTCCACGTCGAAGCTTGCCGCGATGGTTTTCGGGCTCCCGAGCTGATCGACGACACGACCCCGTCGCGTGGCGCGAACGGCATCCACCATGGCCCAAGGGCCAGAGGGGAACCGCAGTGTCCGCCTGGCCCTCGCCGTACCCGAGACCGTACGATTCTCAACGCGAAAGGGAACGTTCCGATGCCATCCGGGAACGATGACGCCGCGACTGCGCAGAGGCGCCAGCAGTGGCGTCAACCAGCGGTAACGCGTGCCGAATCGCTCGAACACACCCTCGCCGACGCCCACCTTGCCGACCGGTATCGACGAGAAGTACGCACGCAGCCGTGGATGCAGTTGCTCCATTCGATGACCGATCGCTTCCTCGTACGGTGACGTCGAGGATTGCCGCATGTCCCCAGTCTATGCAGCCCCGATCGTCTACCGCGGCCCCGCGGGGTCACACCGTGCGATCCGACCCGATGAGCCGATACTGCTGACCGCCGTCGCGGTCGCGCACCACGATGCCCGTCGCGGCGAGTTCGTCTCGGAAACCCTCGGCCGCGCCCGCTCGCTTGTCCGCGAGCGCTCGCTGCCGCGCGCGCAACAGGCCGTGCGCCTCCGCATCCAGGGAACCGTCGCCGTCGATCCACGCAATGAACTGTTCGTCGCGAGGATCCACCGTGCCCTGCCATCGATAGTCGTGCTGTTCGAATGCGGACTGCAGGCGAGTTGCCAGTACCGTGTCGGTCTTGCTGCGAAGCAACTCGTTCCCGTCCGCGTCCACGATGATCAGGTCCTTGCCGTCCGTGAATGCACCGGAGATGCGCTCTGCCCGCAGCAAGCTGCCCGTGCCGCTCCGGAACAGGGTGACCGACTCGGGGCCGACCGTCACGACCCCCACCTCCTCCTGCCACTGCGCCGCCAGCCAGAACCCGACGATCAGTCCTGCGATCGTGAGCACGGGGATGGCCCACACCAGCGGCAAGCTGCCCGCCAGCCGAAGCAGTCCGGGGGCATCCCCGACGAAACCGAGCAGCCATCCCACCAGGGGCCCGACGATGAACGCGGCCCCGAAGCCGACCACAGCTCCGCCGAGCTGGAAGGCGACTATCCATCGCCTGGGTATCCGTACGGTCACGGGCTCGTCAGTCACGCTCATCCCCTCCTCTCGGTGCGCGCAGGTAGCCGAGTGCCGTACGCCGAACCTCGGCTGTCGGTGCGTGCCCTTCTTCCGCTCCGAGATAGGCCCCATCGACAATGGTCTGCAGCCAGGCCGCTGCCGATTCGGGCTCCACGTCGGGGTCGATGCTGCCGGCTGCTTGGCCCTTCGCGATGAGCGCTGCGAGGCCGGCGCGCACGACTTCACCGGTACGCGACACGATCTCCATGAGCTGCGAGTCGTGTGGGACCCTGCGCACGAGCTCCACGACCATCCCCGCGGCACCGGGTTCCGCGGCGTCTTGGACGAGCGCATCCAGAATCGCCAGAATGCCCTCCACAGCGTCCGCAGCATCCTCGTGCTCCGCCATCAGGGATTCGACGGTCGGCAGATCCTGTTCGAACACCGCCCGGAACAGCGCTGCCTTGTCCCCGAAGTAGTAGAAGACGCTTGCCGGGCTGATCTCCGCCGCTTTCGCCACCAGCGCGACGCTCGTGCCTTCAAAGCCCTGCTGCGCGAACAGGCCGGCGGCGGCAACAGCGATGCGCTCGCGCTGCTGCGCGATGCGTTCCGGATCTGTTCTTCTCCCCATGGCGCTCCATTAATTATCTGATTGATCAATCAAAGAATAACGGGTGCGCGTTCATTCGGCAAGGAGTTCAGCCCTCACTCGCCCATCGGGCCGAAGCCCAGCGTTCCGAGCCCGTTCAGCCCCAGCCAGATGCCGAGCAGAAACAGCACGAGGCCGATCGTGCCGTTCGCATGACGACTCATGAACGCTTCTATGCGTTGCAAGGGTCGCTCGAGCGCTCTACGGGCGACGAGGCGACCGATCAGCAGCGCGAGCGCGGGCGCAAGCATGACGAGGCAGTAGAACACGATCATCGCCGGAGCCATCGGGATGCCCGGATCCGCTGCCGCAACGAGCCCGATACCCGCCAGATAGGGCAGCAGCGTGGCGATTTCCAAGACAACGGCCGTCAGCGCGAGTGTCAGCAGCGGCATCCAGCCTCCCTGTGACCCCTCTCCTATCGCTCGCTCGCGAAACCGCTGCACCCGATCAGCGGTTCCGCGCCCCTGGGCAGCCTTGGCCTCTTCGCGTTGACGTTTGCGCTCCTTGCCGGCTTTCGTCATCGGGTCGATGCGCAGGCTCAAGAGGATCATGCCCGCTGCGATCGCAACCTGGATCACCGAGAACACGGGGGCGCTGCCGGCGTCTGCAAGCCACTCGAACAATCCATCGCCGAACACGGTCAGAAGTGAGAGCAGGCCCAGCCCGATCAGCGCGTAGGCTCCTCCGACGACCATAAGGTAGACGAGAATTCGCCCGACCCTGAGTCTGCCGGGTGCCATGAGCAGCCAGACGGGAATCAGCAGCGTTCCGAAGCTCGTTGAGTCGAGCAGCGCGAGCACCGTCAGCACGCCGAACACCGCGGCGATACCGCCGGCTCCGGCGGGCAGCAGAGTATCGACGAGACTGTCGATCCCACCGGCACCGGATGCGCTGAGGGCGGGCGCGGTTTGCGCAAGAGTTTCAAGCATGACGCCCATCCTGCTCGGAGTCGGCAGTGGCGGCATCGGCAGAAGGGTGGAACCCCGAAGCTGCTCTACGACTTTGGTCGGAGGCAACACGCACGCCGATGTGATCGAATGTCGACATGACTTTCAGCACGCGCGGCGAGGAGTCCGGCGGCGAACGCCGCGGCCCGGACGGCGTGCTGCCCCTCCGCATGCACCTTCAGCGCCTCATAACCCTCGCACTGGCGTTCATGTTCGTTGCGATGGGCTGGGTCGGCGACCTCGACGCGCCGTGGTGGGAGGCGATTGGGCTCGTTCCGCAGACCTGGTGGCACGCCGTCACGGTCGCGTTGATGATCATTCCTATGGTCCTGCGCACGCGACGACCGGGATTGGCTCTGACGCTCGGCTTCGTGATCACGTTTCTCGATCTGTCCATCGGATTCAACATGGGCATCCTCTTGTGTCTGAGTGACCTGCTGTACAGCTTCGCGCTGCGCAGTGGACGTCGGTCGGTTCGCGTGATGATGCTCGTGCTCTCCGTTTTCCCAATCGCCGCGATCGGGCTGATCTTCCTGCCGTCCGTTCGAGCCGACGGTGCCGTCAGCATTTCGCTGCTGCTGTTCGCGGTGCTGCTGTTGCCGCTGTGGTGGGCATCCGAGGTTCGCATGGGGCATCCGATCTGGCAGGAGTCCGACACGCGTGAGCAGCTCGAAGCCGAACGCCACGCATCAGTGCTGCGTGCGCAGGCCGCCAAGCGAAGAGCGGCGATCGAGGCGGAGCGCCGCAATATGGCGCGCGAGCTGCACGATGTCGTGTCATCCCAGGTATCGGCGATCGCACTGACGTCAGGTGCCGTGCTCAACGCGGAACCGGACTCCGAGCGCGACCGCAGGGCGCTCGAGAACGTGCGACGCACATCCGTAGAAGCGCTCGATCAACTCGGCGAAATGGTGCGGCTGCTGCGCGGCGACAGCGTTGACACGAATGCCAGACCAGAGGGAGACGAGCGGGATCCCGGCGGTGAAGTCGCCGTCTACAGTCAGCTGCTCGAATCGACCACGTGGCGCGATGTCATCGATCGTGCCAAAAGCCACGGGCTGAACGTCGAGGAGAACGGGCAGCCACCGGAGGGACTCTCACCCGCGCTGCACCACGTGCTGTTACGGGTCCTGCAGGAGTCGCTGACGAACGCGCTCAAATACAGCGCGGGCGCAGCCGTCGTCGACGTCGACAAGCGGCAGCACCGACTGCGATTGCGCATCACGTCGACGACACCGAGCACGGCCAACGAAGTCGGTCTCGGCTCCGGAACGGGGCTCGTCGCAATGCGCGAACGAGTCGAGCTGATGGACGGCAAGTTTCAAGCCGAGAGCCGAGGCGACGACTGGGTCGTCGAAGCCGACCTGCCGCTCAGGGAAACCCGCTAGTACCGGCAACGGAATTTCGACAGACTGGAAGCAGCATGAGCACAGCACCCATCACCGTCCTGCTGGCCGACGATCATGCGAGCATTCGCGCGGGCCTGCGACTCCTGCTCGAAACTGCCGAGGGGATCGAGGTGGTCGGCGAAGCGTCCGACGGTGCGACCGCGATTCAGCAGACGAGGGCGCTGCAGCCGGATGTCGTGCTCATGGATGCGCGCATGCCGGGCACGGACGGCATCGCCGCCACTGCCGAGATCGTGCGCGACCACGAAGCGGATGTGCTGATGCTGACGACCTTCGATCTCGACGAGGTCGTCTTCGGTGCCTTGCGTGCCGGCGCATCCGGGTTCCTCTTGAAGTCGGTTGAGCCGGCCGAACTCATCGACGCGATTCGCAGCGTTGCGTCCGGCGACGGCGTTATCGCTCCGGCCGTGACACGGAAACTGCTGCAGGCTTTTGCGTCTGGGCCCGACTCTGTCGAACAGCAGCCCGCGAGCGACGAGCACGAGCAGGGCAAGCCATCGGGCCCAAGGGATGACGAGCCCGCTCAACTCCTGACCCCGCGCGAGCTCGACGTGCTCGCGGCCCTGGGGCGAGGGCTGTCGAATCAGCAGATCGCCGACTACCTCGTCATCAGTCTTGCGACGGTGAAGACGCACGTTTCAAGCGTGCTCGCGAAGCTGCACCTGAGTTCGCGCATGCAGGCGGCGATCTACGCGCGCGAGACCGGGCTCGCCTAACGCTCGTTTCTGCGGCTCTCCAGCACAGCACGCGCGGCATGGTAACCACCGAGCGCGCTGACGCCTCCCCCGCGACGGCTCCCTGCCCCGGCCAGCAGGATTCCCTCGTGTCGGCTCTCCACACCCCATCGCCGTGCCGGTGAATCGAGCGGCTCGTCGTCTTCCGCGAAGGGCCAGCTGAGCGGTCCGTGGAAAATACTGCCCGCTGTCATCTCCAGTGTGTCCTGCAGGTCGAGGGTCGTCTTGGTCTCGACGCACAGGTTGCCGTCCGCATCGCGCAGAATCACGTCCTCGATGGATTCCGCGAGCACGCTGGAGAGCGAGTCGAACACGCGCTGCTGCAGTTCGCCTCGCTCGGCGTCCGTCCCCGCAATCAGGCGATGCGGCACGTGCAGCGCGAAGACCGTGAGCGTCTGCGCGCCGCTCGCCTGCAGCGCCTGCCCGAGGATGCTCGGGTCGCTCAGCGAGTGACAGTAGATTTCGGCAGGTAACGGCTCCGGGAACCGACCGTTCTGTGCTTCACGATAGGCATGCTGCAGCTGCGAGTAGCTCTCGTTGATATGAAACGTGCCACCGAACGCCGCCTCGGGGTCCACGCCGTCTCGCAGCTCCGGTAGTCGATCGAGCAGCATGTTTACCTTGACCTGTGCTCCCTCGACCGGCTCGGGATCGAGCCCGCGAATCCTGTCCAGTACGGCCGGCGCTGCCGCCCAAAGGACGTGATCTGCACGGACACGATGCTCCCTGCCATCTTCGCGCCAGGTCACCTCGCCGTCTCTGACATCGATCACTTCGGCACCCGTGCGCGTCCGTGCGCCGGCTTCGCCGGCAACCCTCGCGAACTCGGCGCTGACCCTACCCATCCCTCCGACAGGAACATCCCAGTCGCCCGTTGCGCCACCGATCACGTGATACAGGAAGCAGATGTTCTGCTGCAGGTCGCTGTCGTGGGCGTCTGCGTAGGTGCTGATGAGCGCGTCCGTCAACGCGACGCCACGCACAAGATCATTCTCGAATGTGCGCTCGAGCACTTCGCCGAGTGGGCGTTCCAGGAAGTCGCGAACGGTTTCCTCATCCGCGACAGCCTCACGGATTTCGCTCCTGCGGGGAAGCGGCTCGGTCATGGTTGGCCAGATTGCCCCGGCGAGCCGCGCGGTTCTTTCGTAGAACTCGCTCCAGGCGGCGGCGTCTGGCTCGCCTCCGACGGCAGCGAAGGATGCTGCGCTGGTCGCTGCATCACCGTGATCCACGAGGAGCCCGGTATCGCTGCCGGGAAGCGGCGTGTAGGAAGCGTACCGCCGTCGTACGAGCTCGATATCGAGCCCCAGGTCGTCGATGATCTGCTGAGGCAGGAGGCTCACAAGATAGGAGTAGCGCGAAAGCTTCGCATCGACTCCCGGGAACGCGAGCGCCGAGACCGTCGCGCCACCGAGGTGCTCCTGCCGCTCGAGCACGAGCACCGACAGACCCTCGCGGGCTAGGTAGGCAGCAGCAGCGAGACCGTTATGACCCCCGCCGACGATAACCGCATCAACACGGGGAATATCGACGTTGGCGCTATGTACTGCATCGGACACACGACCAACCCTAGTGCGCCGCCATACTAGGCGTCGATGCCCTGCTCCAGTCGTTCCGGGCTCCACCACTGCACATTGCGGCCCTGACTGTCTTGGAAGTCCGTGACGGTGTTCTCCGGGTCGACCAGCACGATGCAGTATCCCTCGTCGAGCAGCTTCGTCGCCATCGCCGAGGCCGTTCGGCGCGCTACCGGCAGCACCTCGTCGACACGGCTCATGTCGAAGAACACGAGCTCGGTCCTCGGCGGGTTCTCGATGATCTCGCGCGTGAGCGACTCGATCGAGCTGAGCACCATGTCGCCCTGCAGCGCGTAGATCGTGGCAGGTTCGCCTTCAACGTCGGCAACCCTGGTCTCGCGCAGCGACGACCTGGCTGGTCGCCCCGCGTCCATGAGGTGCAGGCCGAGGTCGTCGGACAACCGGTGCATCATTTCCACGCCCCGCGCGCTGTTGCCGTGCGCGTCGAGACGGGGAGAGAAGACCGCAACGCCGACCTGCCCCGGCAGGATGCCGATGATCCCGCCCGCGACTCCGCTCTTCGCCGGGATGCCGACAGCAGACAGCCAGTCGCCGGCGGCGTCATACATGCCGCAGGATGCCATAACGCTCAGCACGTGCTTCGTGGTCTCCCGGCAGAAGATTCGTTCGCCCGAGTTCGGCTGCACACCCGCATTCGCGAGCGTCGCCGCCATGAGTGCGAGATCACGAACGGTAACCGACGCGGCGCACTGTCGGATGTATCCTTCGACGGCGACTCTCGGATCCGTCGCCATCGCACCTGACGAATGCAGCAGATACGCAAGGCCCATGTTGCGCGCGCCGGTTTCCATCTCGGAGGTCGCGACGGCCCCGTCGATGTCGATCGGCCGCTCGGTCAGCCTGGAGAACAGATCGATCATGCGCTCTGTTGCGGTAACTTGATCGCTTTTCAGCAGTGCGTGGGTGGCGATGGCCCCCGCGTTGATCATGGGATTTCGCGGTTTGCCGCTCTCGGGGTCGAGCGAGAGTTCGTTGAACGCCTCCCCGCTCGGTTCGACACCGATGTTCGAAAGCACCTCCTGTAAACCGAGATCCTCGACGGCCAGCGCGTAGGCGAACGGCTTCGACATCGACTGGATGCTGAATGCGTGATCGACGTCGCCGCTCGCATAGACCGTGCCGTTCACGGTACACAGGGCGACGGCAACACGATCCGGATCGGCCGCGGCGAGCTCCGGAATGTAGTCGGCGACTGCGCCCGCCTGAAAGTCGCCCGTCTGCTCCAGGACACTGTCGAGATAGTCGAGGATCGGTGACCGCACGGTGCTCAGCCCTCTCGTATGGTCATCTTCGTCAGCAGGTCCCCTTCGCTGCGGAACGCGAAGCGGCTGAGCCCGTTGGCGTGATTGCTGCGCCAGTCGGCGATGACGACGACCTCGCCGTTCTCCTCGAAGACCCGCTCCGGAGTCATGGTGCCCTTCGCTCCTATGAACTCCTTGTCGCTCCATCCCTTGATGGCGTCTCGGCCGAGGAAGACCCGGCCCCAATCGTCGACTTCACCGCTTGGAGTGAAGGCGTTCAGGAAACCCTCCTCATCGTGGCGATTGACAGTCTCGATGAAGGAAACGATGGGCTGCGGGATGCTGATGTCGGTCACGACTACTCCTTGATTCGATGAAACACATCTTCGATGTTTCACTGCTAGATGTTCATATATCAGCGATATAGCGGCTACTGTAGCAGTGTGACAGCGACTGCGCATAGCGATACACGAACGCGGCTTTTGAACGCGGCGGCAGAGATGATCGCCTCCGCTCCCGGGGAGGAGTTCTCCCTACGCGCTGTGTGCGACGCCGCGGGCGTGAAGATGCCGACGCTGTATCACTTCTTCGGCAGCAAGCAGGGGCTCATCGAAGCAGTCATCGAGCGCGGTTTCGACATGTACCTCGAGGCCAAGGCGACCGCGGAATCCTCCGGCGATCCGATCCAGGACATCCGCGAAGGGTGGGATGCGCACGTCGCGTTCGGACTCGCGAACCCTGGCTTCTACACGCTTATGTACGGCAAAGTCCGGCCCGGCCACTCCCCGGCAGCACAGGCTAGACCGAGCGACATCCTGCGATCCATCACGCGACGCGCCTTCGACGAGCAGCGTCTGAACACGTCGCCCGAACAGGCCGCGGCGCACATCCTGGTGGCGAACATCGGCGTCACCCTGCGGCAACTCGTCACCGGCGAAGAAGACCGCGCGCTTTCCGTCGCCGTGCGCGAAGGGGTCATCGCGGCAATCACGGGTTCCTCCTCGGGCGCGCCGTCCGGCCAGGGACTGATCGAGGCTGCCGCGGCGAATGTCGACGTGCTCGGCAAGACCGAGACGCAGTTGTTCACCAAGTGGGCGCAGCAGCTGCAGGCCGAAGTGAGCGACGGCGGCAACAGCGAAGAGTAACCTTTGCGGCTCGCCGCGTGACCGTCGTTCGCGAACGAACAGGGACGCCTAGTCGGCGAGCGTGATCACGATCTTCCCGTGCACGTGCCCCTTGCGCAGCAGTTCCACCGCCTCGTGGATGCGTTCGAGCGGGAACGTCGCGGCGATCGGCACCCGCAAATCGCCGGCGGCGATCAAGTCGGTTACGCGCTCGAGCGCACCCGGAGAGGCGTGTCCGCCGCCGACGGCTCGAACGCCCGCCGGCGGGTTCTGCGATGCGATCGTCACGATGCGTTCGACGGGAACACCGAGGCTCACCGCCGCGCTCGCAGTGTCGGATCCGTGCAGATCGACCGCCGCCGTGACCCCATCGGGCGCCAGATCCCGGACGCGCTCGACGAGACCGTCTCCGTACGTCACGGGCTCGACACCGAGGCCACTGAGGAATTCGGCCGTGGACGCCGACCCCGTTCCGATGACGCGAGCACCGGCGTGCCTCGCGAGCTGCCCCGCGAAGATGCCGACACCACCCGCTGCGCCTCCTATCAGCACCGTGTCTCCCGATTCGACCGCTGTCGTGCTGATTACCGCATCCGCGGTGCTTCCCGCTATCACCAGCGTGCTCGCGGTCACATCATCGACGCCATCGGGGGTGCGCAGCAGAGTCTCGGACTCCGGATCGACGATGACGTAGTCGGCCACCGCACGCCCGCGGGCGCCGCCGTACACGCGATCGCCAACGGTGAACTCCGAAACGCCCTCGCCGACTTCATCGACGACACCGGCGAAGTCGTTGCCGAAACCACTGGGGAGCGAAACGTCGAACATCTCCGCGAGTTCTGGAGCGGCCGCGATCTTCCAGTCGACGGGGTTCAAACCGGCGGCTGCGACCCTTACCCGCACCTCCCCCTTGTCGGCGTGCGGATCCGCGACGTGCCGGATCTCCAAAACCTCGGGGCCGCCGAACCGTTCATGAATCGCTGCTCTGCTCATGGTGCGTGCAGCACATCAGCTCGGTGCCGTGTTCTCTGACTGCAGCTCTCCGGACGGTCGACCCATGTGTATCAAGACGGGACAAGCGATCGCAGCGAGCGCGAGGACGCAGGCTCCGACGACCGTGGCCGTGCCGAGCCCATGCACGAAAGCTTCTCTCGCGATGCCGCCAAGGTGTTCCGCGGTTTCACGCGGCAACTGCTCCGCAACGCTTGTGGCCGCGCCGAGGCTCGATGCGATCACATCTGCCGCCTCGCCGGGGACATCCTGTGGCAATAGCTCCGTCACGCGACGACGGTACATCGCTGTACCGATCGATCCGAGCACAGCAATGCCCAGCGCCGCACCGAGTTCACTCGAGGTCTCGGAGAGCGCCGATGCCGCACCGGATCGGTGCGTCGGGGCCGAACCGACCACAACGTCGGCGGCAAGCGTCATCATCGGCGCTATCCCAGCGCCGATGAACGCCGCGGCCGTAATGGCGAGCGGCAATCCTCCGTCTTCCGAAACGCGACTGAAGGCGAACATCCCGCCGGCTGCGACCACCGCCCCGGCACCGAAGACGACGGCATAGCCGAACCGCTGCACGAGCGCTGACGACAGCACTGCCATCGCGCCCACTGCGACCATGATGGGCAGCATCGCCAGGGCAGCGGCAAGCGGAGAGAGCCCGGCGACCAGCTGCAGATACTGCGCCTTGTAAAGCATTACGCCGACCAGGGAGAACATTGCCAGGCCGGCACCGAGAATCGCTCCGGAGAAACGGGGGTTCGCGAAGAGATTCAGGTCGACGAGCGGCAGAGTGAGCTTCCTTTGCCGCAGCAGGAATACCGCGCCGGCAACCGCGCCGGCAACGAGCGCCAGCCAGGATGCCGGGGTCATGGACAGCTCTTCCGCTGCGGATTTGATCGCCCAGACGATCGGCAGGATGGCCGCGAACGAGAGTACAACGCTGATGAAGTCGAGCCTCCTGGATGCTGTGCTGCGGTATTCGGGAACGAGTCGTGGCGTCGCCATCAGCAGTATCGCGATGATCGGAACGTTGATGAGGAAGACCGACCCCCACCAGAAGACTTCCAGCAGCAGCCCGCCGACGATCGGACCGAGCGCGATCCCTCCCGAAAGACTCGCCGTCCATACGCCGATGGCTTTCGTGCGCTCGACGGGATCTTCGAACATGTTGCGGATCAGCGACAGCGTCGAAGGCATCAGCGTCGCACCGCCGACACCCATGAGCGCACGTGCAGCGATCAGCAGCTCGGGCGTTGGCGAGAAGGCGGCCAGCGCGGATGCCGCGCCGAAGACTGTCGCACCGATCATCAGTAGTTTGCGCCTGCCGATGCGATCGCCGATGTTGCCCATCACGATGAGGAGTCCGGCGAGCAGAAATCCGTAAGAGTCAAGGATCCAGAGCGTCTGGCCGGCGGTCGGCGCCAGTTCGTGCGTAATGGTCGGGATCGCGATGTGCAGGATCGTGATGTCCATCGAGGTCAGGATCACCGGCAGGGTCAGAGCCGCCAATCCGAGCCAGCGGGATCGTGCGGTGGGCAAGTGTGGATTCGAGAGGGGCATGAGTCATCTCCCAGACTGTCGCGTATAACGTACGCAACGATCGTAGCGTATGTAATACGCAACACGATAGACTTCCGTGAGGAGGTGCCGTATGAGCCCGAGAGTCGGCAAATCGGGTCCGTTGACTCGAGATCGCATCGTCGACGCCGCCATCGCCGTCGCCGACGACACCGGCCTCGGCCGGATGACGATGAAGCGAGTCGCCGACAGACTCCAGACCGGCCCGATGTCGTTGTATCGGCACGTTGCCGACAAAGACGAACTCCTGGCAGCCATGGTCGAGCGTGTGACCGTCGCCCACCCCTATCCCGAGCTAACGGACATGGGGTGGCGGGACGCGATGCATGCGCTCGCTCGTCAGGACTGGCGAGCGTTCCTCGACCATCCGTGGATGCTCACCGCGACGGCATCCGTTTCGCCTCCGTTCGGCACCGCCTCGCTCGCTGCGATGGAATGGGCGCTGACCGCGCTGGACGAGCTGGAGCTGGAGCCCCACGCAGCCGCGCGCGCCGTCATGACGATCAACAACTACATCCAGGGCAGTGCTCGCGTCATGCTCGGAGAGCGGTATGACGAAGCCGGTGACGATCCCGGTCGAAGTTGGCAACGTCGGTTGACGGATACGGGTCTGGACGCGTATCCGAAACTCGCGCTGCTCATCGCCCAGCCCATTCCCGAAGGCGATCGCGACTGGTTCGCAGCCGGCCTCGACGTCATTCTCGACGGCATCGAAACCGGTGCGCGCAGCGGGAATTGATCACGCACCGGCTGCGGAATCCGCGGGATCCCCGACTTAGCCGCCGACGTAGTCTGCCAAGTGCTGACCCGTCAGTGTCGATCGATCTGCAATCAGCTCTGCAGGTGTTCCCTCGAACACCACACGACCGCCGTCCTGGCCCGCGCCGGGACCAAGATCGATGATCCAGTCGGCGTGCGCCATAACCGCCTGATGGTGCTCGATGACGATGACCGACTTGCCCGCGTCGACCAGCCGGTCGAGCAGCGCCAGCAGGTTGTCGACGTCCGCCAGGTGCAAGCCGGTCGTGGGCTCGTCGAGAATGTACGTACCGCCGGCGTCCTTCATGTGCATGGCGAGCTTGATGCGCTGCCGCTCTCCTCCCGAAAGGGTGTTCAACGGCTGGCCGAGCCTGACGTACCCGAGCCCGACATCCTTCAGGCGTTCGAGGATCTTCGCGACCGCCGGTGTCTTCGCCTCGCCATCCGAGAAGAAGGCCAGCGCCTCCTCGACCGAGAGGTCCAGCACCTCTGCGATGTTGAGCCCGCCGAAGCGATACTCGAGCACCGCCGCCTGGAAACGCTTGCCCCCGCAGTCTTCGCACGGCGTTGCGACGGTCTCCATGAAGCCCAGCTCCGTGAAGATCTGACCGTTGCCGTTGCAGGTCGGGCATGCTCCTTCCGAATTCGCACTGAACAGGGCCGGCTTGACGCCGTTCGCCTTCGCAAACGCCTTGCGGATGGGCTCGAGCAACCCCGTGTACGTCGCCGGGTTGCTGCGACGAGATCCCTTGATCGCTCCTTGGTCCACTGTGACGACGCCTTCGCCCCCGGCAAGGCTGCCGTGAATGAGCGAGCTCTTCCCCGAACCGGCGACTCCGGTCACGACCGTGAGCACACCGAGCGGGATGTCCACGTCGACGCTCTGCAGGTTGTGGGTGTTCGCACCGCGAATCTCCAGCGACCCCTTCGCCGAGCGAACTTTGCTCTTCAGCTCGGCCCGGTGATCCAGGTGGTGACCCGTCAGGGTGTCGCTCGCCTGCAGGCCGGCCACGTCACCCTCGAAGCAGATGGCGCCGCCCTCGGTTCCGGCTCGCGGGCCGAGATCGACGACGTGGTCGGCGATGGCGATCGTTTCGGGCTTGTGCTCGACGACAAGCACCGTATTACCCTTGTCGCGCAGCTCGAGCAGCAGCTTGTTCATCCGCTCGATATCGTGCGGATGCAGCCCGACAGTCGGCTCGTCGAACACGTAGGTGACGTCCGTGAGCGCGGAGCCGAGGTGACGGATCATCTTCGTGCGCTGCGCCTCGCCGCCCGAGAGCGTACCGGAGGGGCGATCGAGCGAGAGATAGCCGAGCCCGATCTCGACGAACGAGTCGAACAGGTGCAGCAGTCCGGCAACGAGCGGTGCGACTCCGGGGTTATCGATCGTGCGTACCCATGCGGCAGCGTCCGTCACCTGCATTGCGCAGACGTCGGCGATGCTGATGCCGCCGATCTTCACGGAGCGAGCCGACTCGTTGAGACGAGTGCCGGCGCAGGCCGGGCAGGGAGCAAAAACTGCCACACGCTCGACGAACGCTTTGAGGTGCGACTGGAGCGAGTCGGGGTCCTTGCTGAACATCGATTTGCGGATCTTCGGGATCAAACCCTCATAGGTCACGTTGATGTTCTCGACTTTGACCTTGCGCTGCTCGGCGTGGAGCAGCTCCTGCCGCTGCTCTTCCGTCAACTGCCCGATCGGCACATCAGACGGCACGACGACTTTGAAAGGGGCGACCATCCAGCCGTCCGCCTTGTACCCGGGCACGAGGATCGCCCCCTCCTCGAGGGATTTCGATTCGTCGATGATCTGCGCCAGATCGAGATCCGAGACCGTGCCCCTGCCCTCGCAGTCGGCGCACATGCCGCCGAGGTACACGGCATCCTTCACGATGGTCTTCTCGCCCTTGGCATCGGTCATGACGCCGCTGGCCTTGCTCGTGGGGATGTTGAAGGAGAACGCGGTCGGGCCGCCGATGTGGGGCTCGCCGATTCTGCTGAAGAGACCCCGCAGCATCGCGTTGGCGTCGGTCACGGTGCCCAGCGTCGATCGAGCGTTCGCGCCCATCCGCTCCTGGTCGACCATGATGGCGGTCGTGAGCCCCTCCAGCACATCGACATCCGGCCGCGGCAGGTTGGGCATGAACCCCTGCACGAAGGTGGAGTAGGTTTCATCGATCAATCGCCGCGATTCAGCAGCGATGGTGCCGAACACGAGCGAGCTCTTCCCAGAACCCGAGACGCCCGTGAAGACCGTCAGGCGTCGCTTGGGAAGCTCGACGCTGACATCCTGCAGATTGTTCTCGCGAGCACCTTCCACGCGGATGCTGTGATGCGTGTCCGCCGTGTGCGCGGCTCCCGAATCGGTGTCGTTCATAGGTCTTCCCCTTTCGGTG
>NZ_CAMEFJ010000052.1 GCF_945915485.1 uncultured Agrococcus sp. | reverse complement strand
CTGAGGGTTGATGACCATCATGCCGGGGACCTCTGACATCAGTGTCCGCCCCGTTTTCTCGTGTTTTTTATTGTGGACGGGACCTCTGACACGAGTTCGGAGCCCGCTTGTTCTCTTATGCCCCTATTGTCGACGGGACCTCTGACACGACCGCCGACCTCCCCTCTTTCCGCGTGATCCCATTGTGGACGGGACCTCTGACACGAGCGCGCTTCTGCGCATGCATGGAAGAAGGGGCACCCGCAAACCGCTCGCATGGAGTTTCATCACCTCGGTTTCGCCGTGAGGGTCCGCTGGCAGTAGCCTTGAGACCATGTCGAAAGTGCTCTCCTCCCTGCCCGTCGGCGAACGGGTCGGTATCGCGTTCTCCGGTGGTCTCGATACTTCTGTTGCGGTTGCCTGGATGCGCCACAAGGGTGCGATTCCCTGCACCTACACCGCGAACATCGGCCAACCGGATGAGCCTGACATCGACGCGGTTCCCGGCCGCGCGAAGGAGTACGGCGCCGAGATCGCGCGCCTGATCGACATTCAGGGTCTGCTGGTGCAGGAGGGACTCGCGGCGCTGCAGACCGGGGCATTCCACATCCGCTCAGGGGGCAAGACGTACTTCAACACGACGCCGATCGGTCGCGCGGTCACGGGCACGATGCTCGTGCGCGCGATGAAGGAGGACGGCGTCGACATCTGGGGTGACGGATCGACCTACAAGGGCAACGACATCGAGCGCTTCTACCGCTACGGCCTGCTCGCGAACCCCAACCTCCGTATCTACAAGCCGTGGCTCGACGCGCAGTTCGTCGCGGAGCTGGGCGGCCGCAAGGAGATGTCCGAGTGGATGGTCGAGCACGGCTTTCCGTACCGCGACTCGGTCGAGAAGGCGTACTCGACGGATGCCAACATCTGGGGTGCCACGCACGAGGCCAAGGATCTCGAGTACCTCAACAACGGGGTCACGATCGTCGAGCCCATCATGGGGGTCGCGCCCTGGGACGAGTCTGTCGCGATTGAAACGGAGGACGTCACCGTCACCTTCGAAGAAGGGCAGCCGGTCGCGCTGAACGGTCAGGAATTCGCTGACCAGGTCGAACTCGTGAAAGAAGCGAACCGTATCGGCGGTCGCCACGGACTCGGTATCTCCGACCAGATCGAGAACCGCATAATCGAAGCGAAGTCGCGAGGCATCTACGAAGCGCCGGGTATGGCATTGCTTCACATTGCATACGAGCGTCTCGTGAATGCGATCCACAACGAGGACACCATCGCGACGTACCACAACGAGGGTCGAAAGCTCGGCCGGCTCATGTACGAAGGTCGCTGGCTCGACCCGCAGTCGCTCATGCAGCGCGAGGCCATCGTCCGCTGGGTCGCCTCATCCGTCACGGGTACCGTCGCGCTCAGGCTCCGCCGCGGCGACGACTATACGATTCTCGACACCACGGGCCCCAACCTGTCGTACCACGCAGAGAAGCTTTCCATGGAGCGCGTCGGTGACGCAGCCTTCGGCCCAGACGAGCGCATCGGTCAGCTGACGATGCGCAACCTCGACATCGCCGACTCGCGTGCTCGTCTCGAGCAGTACGCGGACCAGGGCATTGTCGCGGGTGAAACCGCTGCGCTGATCGGCAAGCTCGAACAGGGCGGCGCCGAGCGGATCGTCGCCGGTGGCGAGCAGGACGGTGACCTCGACGAGGCGAGTAACCTCGCAGCCTTCGATCTCGGCACCGACTGATCGCCATCAGGTGCCGTCGGCCGCAACAGCGGACTCGATGAGGCGGGCCGATGCTGCTGCGCCGTCTTCGGCGGCGAATTCTTCCTGTACCGACTTTGCTGTCGCACGGTAACCGGGGTCCGCGAGGATACGGCGTACGGCGTCTGTGAAGCGCGTCGTGCTCACATGCCGAGGGGAGACGGCGATGGCATTGCCGCGACGCTCGCATACGCGCACGTTCCACGTCTGTTCGGGCTGCAATCCCATGCCGACGAAGGGGATGCCGGTCGCGCACGCCGTCTGCACAGTCCCCTGGCCACCGTGCAGAACGGCCGCGTCCACGAGCCCTCCCAGTTTGTGCGCCGGAAGCAGGTCGGTGACGTGAACATTGTCGGGAAGAACGTCCTGCGGCTCGAGATAGTGCCCTATCGGCGCAATGACGTTGATGGGAAGTGCGCCGAGAGCGGTCGCAGCACCGAGGGCCAGGCGGCGAGACGCGGATGACCCGAGCCCGAGGTAGACGAGCGGGCGAGCATCCGCTGCCAGTGATTCGATGATCGGCGGCAGTGGCTGTTCGAGCTGCGCGAAGATCGGGCCGACGCGTTCGAAGTTCGCCGGCAACTCGAAGCCTTCGAGTTCCCATTCCATCGTCGTCAACAGATTGCGGTCTGCGTTCAGGAGGGAAGATACCGTGCGCAGGGGACCGACGCCGTTCTCCTTCGCTACCGAGCTGAAGGCCCCGGGCGCGAAGGGAGCTTTCGTGTACACGGCGCGCAGGAGCGCACTCGCAACTCGGTCTGCGCCACGCGAAACGCGCCCATCGCCGGGGATCAGGCCAAGGTGCGGAGTCTGGTCGACGTGCGGCTCTGTCAGCGCAAGCGGCACGGGATAGAACAGCGGGATGCCTTCTGCTCGCGCTGAGATCCACGACGTGAGGTTCGTGCCCGTGACGACGGCGCGTGCGCCGACTTCGCGTATCAGTGCACGTTCCGTTCTGACGCGCGCGGAGACGAGTGCTCTCGTGAACGGGGTCCGGACTCCGCGCCCCTGATCGAACGCCATCGCCTGTTCCCGTTGCCGCAGTGTCCAGACCGGGGTGCGGGGCCGGTAGTCGAATCCCGCATCGGTTATCAAAGAGACGAAGTCGGTTTCGTACCCCATGAACACGGGCGTGTGGTCCGCGCTCAACGCGCGCGCGACCTCGATCATTCTGGTTGTTTCCGCGAGATTGAACGTCGCCGGGCAGAACAGCACGGTCGCCATGGTCAATCTCCCTCCACGAATCGACGCAGTGATCGCAGCGCTAACTGCATCTCGGGCTCTGCTTTCGCTGCGGCGCCGGTACGCAGAGCCCATCTGTCAAGCGTGAGAAGCACGGAGAATACGATGTCGGCGAGCAACTCCCGCTGGAGATCTGTTCGCACCGCGCCCAGCTCGGCGCCGCGTCGCAGCGCCGCGTCACTCCACGCGCGCGCTGAGCGACGCAGCTCATCGACACTCGAGTCCACGCCGTCGGGAAGTGCGTGGAACAGCCGCGCGAGCTCGACCGTAACGGGGCGCTCCTGCGCCATTCGTGTTACGTCTCCAAGGAGCGTCGCGATCGCCGGCCAGTAGCTCTCGCGATCGAGGGCATCGAGTTGCGGTGGCTGCACGAAGTCCTCGACTGCCGAGAGGAGAGCGGTCATCATGCGATCGTGCAGTTCTTGCTTGTCGGTGAAGTAGTGGTAGAACGAGCTCTTCGGTATCTCCGCAGCGGCGATGATGCGATTCAGGGATGCCGTTTCGAAGCCGAAGCGTAAGAACTCCTCTGCAGCGGCGGTGAACAGCCGTGCTTCGCGATCGGCCGCCATGGGTTGCGCTTTTCGTGCCATGCGGACAGTCTACGCATTTCTGTACCAAAATGGTACATAAATTAAATTTGCGATGCGTGCTTTCCCGAACCCATATGCTGGAGCGTGTGCGCGACGTACGGCTTCTTCGAGAATCCTTTCCTGGCCGATGAGCGGGAGTGGGGAGTCGAGATGCCTCCTTTGCACGAACCTCATCACGCGGAGCGGTTACGTGCCTGGATGCGTGAGCAGCGGGGCAGTGCGCGCATCACGGGCCGTCATGCTCGCAATCTGAATCCACTCATCTTCGGTGGAGAGCGCGCGCTGCAGATGCGCTTCGCGTGGTGGTGGCTGCATCTGGGGGATAGGCCCGCAAAGTTCAGTGCGTTCAATTCTCGGTCGGATGCACTGGCGACGAAATGGCGCGGTGCATTCCAGCGCAGAGCCATCGCGCCCGCGGCTTGGTTCGACGAGAAAGGAACACGCTTCACACTCAACGATGGTGCGTTCGGCATCGCGGCGATTACGACAGTGGCTACTCGACCGGACGGCGAGAAGCTGGATACGTACTCCATCGTCACGCGCGCAGCCGTCGGCGCCATTGCCCCCGTGCATCACCGCATGCCCTTGATCCTTCCTGAGGAACTGCAGGAGACGTGGTTGGACCCGGATCGGACGGGGGATGCCGATTTCATCGGGTCAATGGTTGCGGCGTCTGAGGAGCTCAGCCGAGCTTTCGTCGCCGTGGAGCAAAACGGTGAGACGGACCAGCCGGCGCTCTTCTAATGCGAGCGCTACGACGGCCTTGAACTCTTCCCATCGAGCCACAGGGTGTCGGAATCGTCCCGGTGGCTGCCTTCCGAGCCGACGTGCTTATCGCTGATCTTCGGCCCCTTCTTGATGACATGGACCATCGCCATACCGTGGCCGCGCCCAAGGTCGTAATCTTCCTTCAGCCAGGCCAGGATCTCACCCGCTTTCACGTCGGGGCCGTCGTAACCCCGTTGCAGGGCGAGGTCGAGCAGTTCGCGAGGTGTTCGCCCCGTCTTCTCCTCGATAGCGTCGAGGTAGGCCTGGAATGACATAGGAAACCCTTTCGAAGCACCGTGCCGTGACGCGCACGATACCTGGTACGGTACTGTTCAGTATTGATGGCGTCAAGTGCCTATCCGAGCCCGGAAGGAGGAGCAGCATGGCAGAGCGGAGTAGCCGCGAAAAGCGCGAGCGAATCCTGATGAGCGCCCTGGAAGTGTTCGTGCAGCACGGTTACGTCGGGACGAGCACTGATCAGCTGGCGGCCGCTGCAAAGGTCTCGAAACAGACGTTGTATCGCGAGTTCGGAGACAAGGAGGGCGTCTTCGAGAGCCTCATCCGCTTCGCGGGTCAACGGGTTGAGGATCCGTTTGCTCCCTTGGTTTCTCGGATGCACGAGTGCGACAGTGCTGAACAAGCGGTGGGGCTCATCGCGCAGCAATTCACGCGATCCATCATGGACGCGCAGATTCAGCGGTTACGACGTCTCGTGATTGCTGAAGCAGTTCGATTCCCGCACCTGGCGAGGATGTACTGGGAAAACGGCTTCTTGCGCACGCTGCTCTCGATCGAACGGTGTCTTACGGTGCTGGACTCGCGGAAGTTGCTCAGCATCCCCGACGTGCCATCGGCAGCCCAGCACTTCGCCGGGCTGTTGCTGTGGATACCCGGCAATCGATCGATGTTCGAAGTTGAAGATCCGGTTCCTGATGCGGATGAGCTCGATGAGCTCATCGCCGCCGGCGCAGGAGCGTTCCTGCGCGCATACGCACCGGGAGAAGCCTGACTCGCTGCTCGTGAGTGTGGGGCAGAAGAAGACGCGGGTCACCTTCCGTTCGTGGAAAGGTGACCCGCGTCTATTCCGGGGCTAGTTACAGCGCGCGAATGTTCGCTGCCTGCAGACCCTTGCGGCCGGGCTCGGTGTCGAACTCGACCTTCTGGTTCTCGAACAGGTCGCGGCGTCCGCTGCCTTCGATTGCGCTGAAGTGCGCGAAGACATCGTCCGAGCCGTCATCGGGGGCGATGAAGCCGAAGCCCTTGTCTGAGTTGAACCATTTGACGGTGCCAGTGGCCATGACGTCATTCCTTCGTTGTCAGGGACCACGGAAGTGATCCTGGGTAGCCGTGACGACGGCGCCGCCACGGAGTCTTTGGGGCGGTACGCTCGGCTTCGATGGCGGATCCGGGCTCAGCAGGAAGTGCCTGTCGCCGGGGCGAAACGATCGAAACGGAGGGGTACAGCGGGGAAAGCGGGGATGTGGAGATTGGTCTTTCGATTCTTTCGGGGTGAAACGACGAGATGGTCGTTTCTCACATCGTTTGGAGCGACTGACTGCGAAACAGCTGCAGCGAGATCGGCCCGCTTTACGCTCTGCCTCAACCCTACCCCATCCGATTGCCGACGCGCCCATAAATCCGGAGAGACGCTGCCGGTGGTCGTCGGGCACGAGTTCTCGGGAACGATCGGGGAGCTCGGGGATACGGCCACGAACGAATCGCTCCGTGATTCAGCGGAGCATGCCCACGGCGTATGCCGCCTGGCCGATGTGCTGGGCGGCGTCGTCGATGATGCTGACGAGACGGATTCCCCGCGTGACGGGAGGATCGTAGGTGTCATCGATCACCTGGCTCAGGTCGTGTTCATTGAGTTCCTCGATGAACACGACAAGGGCGTGTGTTGCGGAAGCGAGATACTCCAGCAGCAGTTCCGCGTCGTCGACGACGACGGCGCGCGCCCGCTCGGGGCTGTGGCCGTACCCAATGTCGGCGCCCACCTCGCCCAAGCCGAACCTGCTGTCGAATCCCCACCGCCGCCAGGCTTGTTCATTGCCCGACAGTGCGGCTGTCTGCACGTCGATCTCCCGCCCGGTGTGCCAGAGCAGCCACGCGATCGAGTTGTCGTGACCACCCGGATGAGCATTGAGCACTTCCGGCGTCAGCGCCCCTTCCAGCGCCCGCGCCGCCTCGAGCGGGCGACGGGCTGCTTCAGCGAGTATCTCCGTGGATCGCATGCCGTTACCCTACGCCCGCTACGACACGTGCTGTCAAGCCAATAGTGAGCAGCATGACCGGCATCGAGCCTTGTCACCCGGGAGGCTAGTTCGGCTGCCTCCGCGGTCTGGATGGGGGAGGGGGAGGCACACGTTTGGCAGCGATGATGTCGGCGAAGGAAATGCTGACGGCGCCGCGGCGCGTCGCGATCGTGCATGATCGATCGTCGACGCCCACCAATTCGCCGAGCGCGTCGGAGGCGCCGTGCTCGCCGTCTCGCAAGCGATAGCGAACGACCATTCGTGTGCCGATCGGCAATGCGCGTAATTCTGACGCCCTCACGCCCTCTCCTTCGAATCGTTCACGGTTATCGCAGCGATTCGCCCGCGAGGAAGCGCTCGAAATTCGTCAGCGCCTCGGCCCAGCCGTCGTACACGAAGCCATCGCCGGGTTCACCCGCGAAGCCGCGAAGGTGGAATACAAGCTCGGTTGCGTCCCTGGCCTCCGTGAACGTCAGGGAGATGACGGGCGCAGAGTCTTTGGGTGCGCCGGGTTCGCCCCATGTGAAGACCAGCCGCTCCTGCGGTTCGACCTCCAGGAACACACCTCCTGTCGGGTACTCGACACCGGTCTCGTCATTGATCATGGTGTAGCGGAACTCGCCATCGACCCGGACATCGAACGAGACCGACTCGGTGGTTACCCCGAAGGGGCTCAGCCACTGTGCCAACTCGGCGTCCTCGGTCCATGCTCTCCACACAACCGAGCGAGGCGCGTTGATGGATCGCGTGATCGAAAACTCGGGAACAGGCTTGTTGCTCGTGCTGGCGGTGTTCATGGTTTCTCCTTCTCTCGGTCAAGCTTCTGCATGTTGTCGACGTGTTGCTCGAGCGCGTCCAATCGTAGATTCCAATCTCGTCGTTGTTGCTCGATCCAGCGCGAGACTTCATCGAGAGGTTCGGCTCGCAGCGACAGCGTGCGCCACTGCGCCTGCGTTGTACGGGTCACGAGTTCCGCTCTCTCGAGTACTTTGAGATGCTGCGAAATCGCGGGCGCGCTCATGCTGAACGGTGCTGCAAGCTCACCGACCGTTGCCTGCCCTTGTGCCAGCTTGGCGAGGAGGGCCCGGCGGGTCGGGTCCGCGAGCGCTGCGAACACGCGGTTCAATCGATCTTCCTTATGCAATTAACCAGTTCCTTAATTAAGCAATATGTTAAGCATGGCAGAGGTGCCTGCGCGGCACAAGCCCTTGTCGAGTGCGGAAGTGGTGTCAAGATGGACTGTGCGGGTCGGCAGAAGCCGATGAGCGATCCGACACGGAAACATCACCGGCAGACAACCAAAGGAGGCACGTATGCTCGATAGCGATTTGCAAGAGGAGGTCGTCGACCTCGCCGAACGGCACGGGCTCCAACTGGATCGGAACAGCCTGCGGGTCACCGAGGCGGGTCTCGACTTTCGCGTGGCGTTCGCATCCTCACCCGACGGGACGGACTGGATTCTTCGGATACCTCGCCGAGACGACGTCGCGGACGGCATCGATGCAGAAGCACGCATCCTCGACCTCGTCGGGCAGCGGCTCGAGGTCGCGGTTCCCGAATGGCGCATCCGAACCCGTGAGCTCATCGCGTACCCGGCTCTTCCAGGAGAGCCTGGCCTCACCCTTGACGATGCCGGCGAGCCCGTCTGGCACTTCGACTTCGAGGATCCGCGCTACGCGAAGTCGCTCGGCACACTGATCGGGCGGCTCCATTCGATCGAGCAGTCCGCAGCTAAAGAAGCCGGCGTGCCGATGCAGTCGCCGGACGCTGTGCGCGCTGAGTGGAGCACGCGCCTCGAGCAGGTCGCGGAAGAGTTCACGATCGCGACCGGCTTGCGTTCGCAGTGGGAATCGTGGCTCGACAACGACGAACTCTGGCCCGAGGCTACGGTCTTCACGCACGGTGAGCTCTACCCGGCGCACCTCCTGCTGGATCCGCAGACCAGGGTTGTCGGCGTGCTCGACTGGACGACGGCGAAGGTCAGTGACCCTGCCCTCGATTTCATGTATCACGCGATGATCGCGAGCCCGACCTCCTTTGAGATCGCGGCCGATGCGTACGAGTCCGTGACGGGACACGTACCCGGCAATCTTCAGGCCCGATGTGCGGCCATAGTAGCCGCGGGGCCCTTGAACTACGCGGCATATGCACTTACGACGGGCGATCCGGCTCATGCCGAGGTCGCTGCAGCCCAGCTGGATCCGGCGTGAGCCTCTCTGTTCTCAGTCTCGTGCGCTGTGACAAGATGGCCGCATGAGCCTTCCTTCACGTGCACAACTCGTGCAAGCCGCACTCCGGGAGTTCGGTATCGAGCGAGAAATACTGGTCTTCGACGAACCCCATACGACCGCGAAGTCCGCCGCGGCGGCACTCGGTATCGAAGTGGGAGCGATCGCGAACTCACTCGTCTTCCAGATGGCAGGAGCTCCCTTGCTGATCATGACGAGCGGAGGCCATCGCGTCGACACCGACGCCCTCGCAGCGCAGCTGAGCGAGGGGCCCATAACCAGGGCGAACCCTAAACAGGTACGGGAGGCCACAGGTCAGGTCATCGGCGGCGTCGCGCCCCTCGGGCATCCCGTGCCGATCCGCACCATCGTCGATGTCGCGTTGCGGGACTATGAAGAGATCGCCGCGGCGGCCGGAGCTGCGGAGACCATGTTCATGCTGACGTACGCAGAGCTCCTCACCGTCACGGGAGGGGAAGAGCGAGAGGTCGGCGCCTGAACGCTACGCCGTCTCTGCCGACTCCGTCTCCGGAATCGAGTCCTGAGGTTTGCGGACCAGAGCCGACAGCACGGCGGCAAAGGCGGCGACGATCGCTGCGACCAGGAATGCTGCGCGCACGCCGGGAGCTCCGGCTTCCGCAGCGCTGAGTCCCTCGGCTTCTCCGCTGTGCAGAATGCTCGAGTACAGCCCGAGCATGATCGCGACTCCGGCAGCGCCACCTACCTGCTGCAGCGTGTTCAGAGCGGCCGAACCGTGCGAGTAGAGGCTCTTGGGCAGTGACCCGAGTGAAGCCGAGAACAGGGGAGTGAAGCACATGGCCAACGCGATCGACATTGCGGTCTGCACGGCCATCAGCAGCGGCCAGGGTGTGCTCTCCGTCACGGTCGTATAGAAGAGCAAACTCAGTGTGACGATAACGGTTCCCGGTACGAGGAGTACGCGGGGCCCCTGTGTGTCGTAGATGCGTCCCATGACCGGGCCCAACAGCCCCATGATGACGGCACCCGGAAGCAGAATCAGCCCCGACATCATCGCTTCGAGCCCGACGACGTTCTGGAGATACTGCGGTAGCAGGGTAAGGGTTCCGAACATGGCGAGAGCAATGATGCCCATGATGATGACCGAAACGGTGTAGTTGCGCGATAGTAGCACTCGCAGATCCAGCAGCGCGCGGTCCTGGCGCTGCAGGAACAGCTGGCGCCAAACGAACAGTGCGAGACCGATCGCGCCTACCGCCATGAGCGCGATGCCCAGTACGACAGGTGAAGCACCTTCAGGAGCCGCCGACGTGTCGGCGTCGCCGTGCCCCGCTCCGAACTGGCTGAGCCCGTAGACAAGGCTGCCGAATGCGACGGCGGACAGGACGACGGAGAGGACATCCAAGGGTGCCTTCCTGGTCTCACCGAGGTTCGTCATCCAACGAAGACCGAACGCAAGCGCGAGGAGAGCGATCGGCAGGATGATGCCGAACAGCCACCGCCAGCTCAGGACGTCCAATATGAAGCCTGAAAGCGTCGGCCCGATCGCCGGAGCGAGCGAGATGACGAGGCCGACTCGCCCCATCATGCGCCCACGAGACTGCGGCGGGACGACGTTCATCATGGTGGTCATGAGCAGAGGGATCATGATTCCGGTCCCGAGCGCTTGGATGACGCGGCCGAGCAGCAGCACCGTGAACCCGGGTGCTACGAGGCAGACGAGCGTGCCGAGGCTGAACGCAGTCGCCGCCGCGATGAAGATCTGCCGGGTCGTGAATCGCTGCAGGAGGAAGCCCGTCGTGGGAATCACGACGGCCATGGAGAGCATGAAAGCGCTGGTCAGCCACTGGCCGAGCTCTGGCGGAATACCGAGATCCCGGTTGAGATGCGGAATCGCGATCCCCATCGTGGTCTCATTGAGGATTGCCACGAACGCCGCGATGAGCAGCAGCCAGATAACCCGCATGCCCTTCGGGTCGATAGCGGGCTGCGCAACAGGAACGGGTGCGGTATTGGGCGAAGACATAGGGCTCCTGAGGAACGGCGCGACTGCCCGGCCGAACGTAGCGAGTGGGAACTGCGTGGATCACGCAACAAAAGACAGCCCACCAAACTATCGTAAGGTGGGCTGTCTCGGCAATAGCGTATTCGGCAATAGCGTATTTGGAATCTATCCGGCTCGTGCGGGGTGCACACCTTCGCCGATTTCTTCGACGAGCTTGTCGTTGAAAGCCGGAAGATCGTCCGGAGTGCGGCTCGAAACGAGCCCTTGGTCGCAGACGACCTCCTCGTCCACCCAGTGCGCGCCGGCATTCGAGAGATCGGTCTTCAAGCTCGGATAGCTTGTGATCGTTCGCCCTCTGAGCGCTTCCGCGTCTGTCAGTATCCATGCACCGTGGCAGATGACGCCGATGGGCTTACCTGCGCGATCAATGGCCCGTACGAAGTCCACGGCCGCGTCGTCAAGACGGATGTGGTCGGCATTGACGACGCCACCGGGGAGCACGAGCGCATCGAAGTCGTCAGCCACGGCATCCTTTGTGCGTACATCGACTTTCTGCGTATGCCCTTTCTTGCCGGTTATCTGCGTCGCTTCCGGTGCGATCAGGGTATTCTGCGCGCCGGCGTCCTCGAGCGCTTGCCACGGGCTTGTCAGTTCCGAATCCTCGTAGCCATCGGTGAGCACGAATGCAATTCTCTTACCGTTGAGTTGTGCCATGGTGATCCTTCCCTCCTGCGGTACCGGAAACGAAACTCAGTCTTCTGCGGTTTCGTAGATCCGGGTTGCGTACAAGACAGACGTTATCGACCGGGGCTCGATGATCGCAGGGGGTTGCGTAATGCGTCGAGAGTCGAGACCATGCCCAATGCCCCGCGACTTCGGTCGGCTGATCGCTCGGCGACGTCACCGAACTTCGTTTTTGCGTGCCCAAACTCCGGCTTGATCGACCGCCAGTGACGTGAGTCGACGCAAGGTCTTTGCATCACCGTTCTTGGTGATCTCCAAGGGCGTTCTACCTCGCAGCTGCCGGACGGGGGTCATGAGCCACTGCGTGACCTCCCAACCGTTGGATGCCGGCATCAGGGCGTTCAGGACGGGCACCAGGTTGGGCAGAACCTGTTGTTCTTCGAACTGAAACGCCGGAAACAGCAGCTGGTCGTCGGCCGTGATGACGGACAGGACGCTACCGTCCTCGACGAGTTCGAGCAGGTCGCTCTCGCTCATGCCGAGCCGCACTGCGGTCTGCCCTAGTGGCCAGAATTCGCCGATAGCGCTGCTGAGGGGAGCCGGGTCGAGATGTTGCGATGATCCAGCTGTCTCCTGCGGCATGAATCTAGATTACGCGGTTTCCGAATTCGGCGTGCTCCGCCACCAGGTATCGAAGATGGTTACCGGCACAGTTCGTTTGTGGCGCGTCGCGAGGAAACGGCGCTCGATCTGCTCGGCAGCTGCCGAATCAACCGTTCTGCCCTCGAGGTAGTCATCGATCTGATCATAGGAAATACCTAGTTCGGACTCGTCGGTCTGCCCTGGCCTTGTATCGAGCAGATCCGCCGTGGGCGTTTTCGCCCACACGCGTTCCGCCGCTCCGAGGAACTGCAGGAGCTGCCGGTTCTGACGCTTATTGAGACCGAACAGCGGCAGAATATCGGCTCCGCCGTCGCCGAACTTCGTGAAGAAGCCGGTGGTCGACTCTGCTCCGTGGTCCGTGCCGATGACGAGCAGGTTCCTCTCGCCCGCGAGTGCGTACTGAGCGGTCATCCTGATGCGTGCCTTCACATTGCCCTTGTTGTAGTCACTGATCTCGCGCCCCGTGGCGATGCCGAACTGCGTCTCGAGACCGTCGACCGCGTCACCGATATCGAGCGTCCACGAGGTCTTCGGCCGAATGAACCGGAGCGCAGCCTGAGCGTCTTCCTCATCGTGCTGGACGTGATACGGCAGCCTGACGGCGACGAAGTCCGCTTCCACGCCCTCGGCCGCGAGACGTTCGACGGCCAATTGCGCGAGTCGGCCAGCAAGCGATGAGTCTACGCCGCCGGAGATGCCGAGTACGAACCCGCCGGCACCGGTTGCTCGCAGATATTCGCAGAGAAATGTAACCCTGGCTTCCACCTCCGCAGCGGGGTCGATCTCGGGCTTCACGCCCATTTCTTGCACAATGGTTCGTTGGAGATCGCGCATGCAGGAAGTTTACCTCCGCGGCTCTATCCGAGGGGCAACTCCCTTAGGGTTCCAGCCGGATGTAGTTCGCGTACTTCGGCCTCCTGCCGTCACCGCTGGATCGCCCCGTGAGTCGACGGCCGATCCAGGGCCCGACGAATTCGCGCCAGTAACGGGCATTCATCGCCGACTCTGCGGAGGTGTGCCCCGTGAAACCGCTCCAGTCCGGATCCGGGTCGCGTTCCAGGGTCATCAGCAGATTCGTCGCAGCGTGCGCGTGGCCCGCGGCATTGAGATGCAGGCGATCCTCCGACCAGAAGCGGGCGTCCCGGAGCCGTGCATCGCCCCAGTTATTGACGTAGGGGAGCCCGAATGCGCTGGTCCAGCGCTGCACGTGATCCGCGAGCGCGTCGCCGCGTCGCTGCATGACGGCGCCCAAGGGCATAACACCGCTCGGGTTGGCGCCTGAGACGAGAATCGGGGTAATGCCGGATGCCATGATTCGGCGCGCCGCGATCAGCAGGCGCGAGGAAACCCATGCGGGGCTTACCCTTGGGCGCAGGATGTCGTTGCCACCGCCGTTGATCGAGATCACATCGGGCGTGAGCGCGATAGCGGCGTCGAGCTGTTCGTCCAGGATGGCTGCGATCTTGCGCCCGCGGATGGCCAAGTTCGCGTAGTCGATCGGGATGCCCTGCGCGCTCGCGAGTCGTCCCGCAACGAGATCCGCCCAACCGCGCGGCAGGCCGTCGTCGGTCTCATCGCCGTAACCCTCCGAGAAGCTGTCGCCGATCGCGACGTATTTGCGAATCTCCACGCTCTTCAAGTTATCCGATACGAGAGCGCCGCGCTGACCGATCGGCTAGCATGGAGAGTACACGGGAGCTTGGTGGAGCCAGGCTGAGAGGAGGGCGCGCAGCCCTCGACCGTCGAACCTGAACCGGATAATGCCGGCGCAGGGAGGTATCTCACCCGTGCCATTCACCTATCGAAAGGCACTAGTTATGACTGAGAAGTCTGCGCGTTCGCTGCGGTGGCGCGTTATCGACATCGTGGTGGCATCCGTTCTGGGTGTCGCCGTCGGTTTATTGTTCGTGTTCTGGAACTTCGCGGGGTATGCGTGGTTCTCGGCGATGGACGCATTCACGCCGGGGTTCGGCGGCATTGCCGTCGGCGTATGGCTGATAGGCGGAGTGCTCGGCGGCCTCATCATCCGCAAGCCCGGTGCCGCGCTGTACGTGGAGACGCTGGCTGCGACAGTCTCGATGCTCTTGGGAAGTCAATGGGCTGTTGAAACGATATTCTCGGGGCTCGTACAGGGCCTGGGAGCCGAATTGATCTTCCTGCTGTTCTTCTACAGGCGCTTCGGTGTCGTCATTGCGATGCTCGCCGGTATCGGGTCTGCCATTGCAGCGTGGACAATCGAACTCTTCCTCTCGGCCAATATCGAGATGGGCGTGGGTTTCCTCGCGATCTATCTCATCGCGCTGGTCATCTCCGGTGCGCTGCTTGCCGGTCTGCTCGGCTGGCTCCTGACACGGGCGCTCGCTGCAACAGGGGCGTTGAATCGCTTCGCGGCAGGCAGAGAGGTGCGCGGCGTCTCGTGACGGGAGCCCGAATCGTCGCAGAAGGGTGGGGCTGGCGGCACGCATCCCGTCGCAGTCCCGCTCTTCGGGGCGTCGATTTCACAATCGAGGCAGGGGAGCGTGTTCTGCTGCTCGGTCCGTCCGGGGCCGGAAAGTCGACACTGCTCGCGGCGATGGCAGGCGTTCTCGGTGGTGCAGACGAGGGAGACGAATCCGGCAGGATCACTGTCGACGGGACTCCGGCATCCGAACTGCGGGGACGCGCGAGCCTCGTGCTGCAGGATCCGCAGGCGAATACGATCCTGTCGCGCATCGGCGACGATGTCGCCTTCGGTTGCGAGAATCTGCGAATACCGCGGGAAGAGATCTGGCGACGCGTGGACAGCGCACTCGGGGCCGTCGGTTTGCAATATCCACTGGGCCGCTCGACCACCCAACTCTCGGGCGGCGAACGGCAAAGGCTCGCGCTCGCCGGCGTGCTCGCGATGCAGCCGGGCCTGCTGCTGCTCGATGAACCGACAGCGAACCTCGACCCGGACGGCATAACCGAAGTACGCGAGACCGTGGACCGCACGGTTGCGACTACCGGAACCACGTTGATCGTCGTCGAGCACCGAGTCGACGCCTGGTATGACGTCATCGATCGCATCATCGTGCTCGAACCCGGAGGTGGCGTCCTCGCCGACGGTGCGAAAGAGACCGTCATCGCTCAGCACGGGGATGCGCTCGCTGCACGAGGCGTCTGGATCCCGGGGCACCCGATCTCGCTCGATCGCGCGCCCAACCCCGGCGACGTGCTGTTACAGGCTTCCGAGGTGGCGGTCGGCTTCGGCGACACCGTCGTGCAGCAGGGTGTCGACCTGTCGGTCCGAGCCGGCGAATCACTTGTTGTGACGGGTGAGAACGGCGCTGGGAAGACCACGTTCGTGCGGGCTCTTGCCGGCCTCACCCCACCCATGACCGGCAGCGTGACCGCGGAACGCGGCTTCGCACCGACCCGATCGCCGCATCCATACAGGTGGCGGTCGCGTGATCTGCTCACTCGCATCGGAACGGTGTTCCAGCAACCCGAGCATCAGTTCGTCTCAGCGAGCGTGCGGGAAGAACTCGCGGTCGGTCCCCGCGTCGCGAAGCTGCGCAACGCCGACGCGGTCGTCGACCGACTGCTCGAGAGCCTGCGCCTGACGCACCTCGCCGAGGCGCATCCGTTCACGCTCTCGGGAGGAGAACAGCGCCGACTCTCCGTGGCGACCGTCTTGGCTACGGCTCCGAAAGTGCTCGTGCTGGATGAGCCCACGTTCGGGCAGGATCGCACGACTTGGCGCGAACTTGCGCTGATGATCGCAGAACACGTCGAATCGGGTGGTGCCGCGGTTTCCGTAACCCACGACGAGCAGTTCATCCGCCTACTCGGAGATGCTCGCCTCCATCTGACGAAGCGAGTGCCGCACGGCGGGATGCTGCGATGACGAGCTCACCCGTGCAGGAAAAGCCCATGAAATGGGTCGACAGGCTCAACCCCGTCATGCCGTTCTTCGCGGCCATGCTCTACTCGATTCCGATGCTGACCAGCATCGACATCGTCAGCGCCTCTGTTGCACTCGCGATCTGGCTACTGCTGTTCTTCTGCGCGGGAATCGGGCCAAGAACGATCGTGCGGCGTACATGGCCGCTGCTCGTGGCTGCACCCGTGAGCGGCATCAGCATGCTGTTGTACGCGAAGCCGGGAGGCGAGACGTACTTCACGTGGTGGCTGATCAACATCACCGATAACTCGATCGAGCTCTCTTCCGCTATCGTCGTGCGCGTGCTCGCGATCGGCATCCCGACGCTCGTGGCGCTTGTCGGGGTCGACCCGACCAGGCTTGCAGACGCGCTTGCGCAGGTCGTCCGCCTGCCGTCTCGGTTCGTGCTGGGAGCGCTCGCGGGAACACGCCTGTTCAGTGTGCTCGCTGACGACTGGCGTTCGCTCTCCGGTGCGCGTCGTGCTCGCGGGCTGGGAGATCACGGAGTGGCGCGCCGCTGGTTCACGATGGCGTTCGCGTTGCTCGTCGCCGCGATCCGGCGCGGATCCCTGCTCGCCACGGCAATGGAGGCGAGAGCGTTCGGAGCGGGGGATCGCACGTGGGCGCGGCCATCGACAGTGTCTTGGCGAGACTGGACGGTCGTCGTGCTCGCCCTCGGCGTCGCGGCGTTTGCGATCGGCGTCGCCGTTGCGACGGGCACGTACCGACTCGTGGGGTCGCAATGAAGGTGACACTCATCGATGGCCGCTCGGGTGCCGGCAAGTCATCGTTTGCTCGCCGACTCTCGGCCGACGATGGTGTTCGAATTCTCACGATGGACTATCTTTACGAGGGCTGGGACGGTCTCATGGCGGGTTCCGCCTTGCTCGAACGTATCCTGGTCGAGCGAGCAGAAGGCGCCGTGGCTCGCTGGCGCGACTGGGACTGGCACGCCTACTCCCGAGGGCGGGAGCGCACGCTGGAGCCGCACGAGTCGCTCATCGTCGAGGGGTGCGGCGCCATGACGCCCATCACTGTTGCGTTCGCGGACCGGGCGATCTGGCTGGAGGCCCCCGAGGACGTGCGGCGCGCTCGTGCGCTCGCTCGAGATGGCGACGACTCGTGGTGGGAGGGCTGGAAGCAGCAGGAACGCATCCACCTGGAACGCCACGATCCGCGCAGCCTCGCGACCGAGATCATCGACGCCTCGTCCTAGTGCATCGGCCCGAGCAGCGAAGACGTGCTCGTCTTCAGAACGGAAAGTCTGCTTCCTCGGGTGGTTCCGGGGGCGGCTTCCACGGGTTGAGCGTGCGAGTTCTGCCCTGCTCCTCCGGTGGTGAGATGGCAGTGGGGACCGGTTCGGGTTTGACGCGATGCAGGTTGCCCTGGGGTCCGAGCCAGAGGAGTTCGCCCGGTTTCGTCTGCTGCACGGTCCAGCCGGTGCGTGGCCCGTCGCGATGTTTGACGACGTGGTGCCGCCTGCAGAGGGCGGCGAGGTTACCGGGAGTCGTCTCGCCGCCGTATTGCCAGTCGATCGTGTGGTCGAGGTCGGCGTTGGTGGCGGGGCGGTTGCAGCCGGGGAATCGGCAGGTTTGATCGCGGCCGATGATGAGCCTGCGCAGTGACGCCGTGGGTTGGTACACGTCGGCGGTGATGGCGACGCCGGTGACGGGGTCGGTGAACAGCCTGTTCCATGACGTCGCGCCTGCGGCCAACAACAGCGCGGTGTTGTCATCGATGAGGGTGCCGTCGGGCAGTTCTGGCCCGGGATGGCCGTCGAGCGTGCGACCGTTGGTGAGGAGAGTTGCGGGCATGGTGACGGTGACGCGTGCGCTGATGCCGGCCATGAAGCCGCCGCTGAGTGCGTCGATCCCGCTGAGCGCAC